>DAORUN010000141.1:0-7360 GCA_035433205.1 Thermoflexales bacterium
GACGCGCATTTTGCGGGCCAGCGTTGCCACGTCATGAGCTGGCAACCATAGAAGTAGTCAATTGGGCAATGTTTTGTCAGACGCGGAAAATAAAGCCCGTCATTCCCGCGCAAGCGGGAATCTATAACAAACCCGCAAAAACGCTTGTTAGGAAAGCAATTTCCCTTGCGTTTTGGCTTGGCGCGTTATGGATTTCCGCTTTCGCGGAAATGACGTTCTCCATTTGCCTATTGACCATTCCTGCAACCATTTTGCAGGCGCGCTTGAGCCTGCGAGGCAATTGCAGACAGCACAATAATTTCAAAAGGTGAAGGGCAGACCAAGCCCTTCACCTTTTGCTTTTTCACGGCACAGATAAAACCTGATCCACCGGGAAGATCACGCCGTTTGCGGTGGTGATGCCCCCGCTGGCGTTGGCGGTTGTGGAATATCCCCTCACGCTGAGGATGCCGCCCGCGTTGGTGATACGCACAATGTGACCAGCCAGCGTGGCGTACTCCGCAAAGCCGTTGGAGGGCGGCGCGGCAAAGGTGCCCTGCGCAATGTGATCTCGGATCAAGGATTGCGCGGCTTTCGGGTTGGCCATCAGCCAGGCCAGTTTGCCGGGGGGCAATTGAGCAAACGCGGCATCGGTGGGCGCAAAAATTGTGATGTTCTTTCTGTTTAGCTCAGACATCATTTTGCTCGCGTTTGCCACGGCCAGCAGGTTCGTAAAGATGTTGTATGAGCCTAGCGTGCCGGGTATCCCATTCCCAGAAACAGCAACTGGTGGAACTTGCGCGGGCGCGGCGGGCGCAGGCGCGGCTCCGGGCACGCCGGGGGGCGCATACTGCCCACACGTGGCCCCCGGCGAGGATGGATCGCTGACAAAGCCAAGGTTGAACCCCAGCGCGGCATCGCTAAGATGGGCGACGGTTGCCACGCGCGGGCCGGTGGTGGCCCGCCAGCCGGGCTGAGGCAGAGGGATCACGGTGTATGAGCCGGGTTTGACCGTTGGGCCATAGGTGGCATCGCTGCCAACATAGCCGCAAATAAACCAATCACCGCCGCCGGTCAGCTTCCAACTGGCGGTGGTGATGGCCGGCTCACCAGCATCCATCACGCCGTTGCGATTGAGGTCGTTAAAGGCCACACCGCGCACGCTCCCCAGCGGCGGGCAGGAACTAGCAACGCTAAACTTGCCATAGCCTTCGCTATTATCGGCGCTCACAGCGCGAAGCGTGCCGTTTGTTCCGCTGGGCAAATCCACGTCAATCCAGTAGATGAAATCACGGCCATACCCTTGCGGGTTGGGCATCACGCCGCGCGGGTATGCGCGGCCACCTTTTCCACCGCCTTGCCAATCGAGCGCGGGTTCGCTCAGTTTTGAATTGTTCTCTGTCACAATCGCAGTGATGCCATTGGGGCAGCCTTGCGCCCACACACCGCCAATTTGCGCCTGCACAGGGCGCGGCGCGCTAAACGGCGCGGCCAGCGCCAAAGCCATCAATACGAAGAAAAATTTACGCATATTTTTAAATTCAGAATTTAGAATGCAGAACTCAGAAATTGTAATCCTCTAGCCAGGTCTATTCATTCAGCATTCTGGCTTCTTAATTCAGAATTCTTTTGGAAGGCTTTTCGCACGAGCGTGAACAGCAGATCCAGCACAAACCATGTGACCAGAAACGCGCCCGTCTCCAGCACAAAGCTGTGAAATTTGTAAAACAGCTCTGCAATGCCAAACGAGATGGCAAAAGGCAAAAGTTGCGTGGTGAACAGATTCTTGAGGGGTTGAGATGTGAAAAGGTGGTACATGATTTGCTATCCTGTGCGTTTGATAATATCATTGAGATGTGTAAACGGCAATGAAGAGGGAAGACGGGCGGACGGATGACGGTTATGTATTCGTCCTCGGTCTTCTGTCTTCCGTCCCAAAATTCCGCAATTTAATTCAGACCAATTTTCCATCATGTCCTCACACGCAAATTCCCTTCTCAAAACCATGACGTTTCGCAATCTGGGGCCATCGCGCGGGGGGCGCGTGGTGGCCGTGGCGGGCGACCCATCCAACCCAGCCGTGTTTTATTTTGGCGCGGTGTGCGGCGGGGTGTTCAAAACCACCGATGCCGGAACCACCTGGCTGCCCGTGAGCGATGGACAGATCAAGACCAGCAGCGTGGGCGCGCTGGCCGTAAGCCCATCTGACCCCAATGTGATTTACGCGGGGATGGGCGAGGCCACCATCCGCACCGATGTGAGTTACGGGGACGGGGTGTACAAATCTACCGACGCGGGAAAAACATGGAAGCACATGGGTTTGGCCGACTCAAAACACATCGGCAAAATTGTGATACACCCCAAAAACCCGGATATTGCTTATGTGGCCGCGCTGGGCCACATTTTTGGCGAGAAAGGCAGCCAAAGCGAAGAGCGCGGCATTTTCCGCACGCAAGATGGCGGCAAAACATGGCAGCGGGTGTTGTTCAAGAGCCTGAGCGCGGGCGGAATTGACATTGCGCTGGATGAGCATAACCCCGATGTTTTGTATGCCAGCATTTGGCAGGTCTACCGCAATTTTTGGTTTTTGGATAGCGGCGGCGCAGACAGCGGCCTTTGGATGAGCAAGGACGGCGGAGATAGCTGGGTAGACATCAGCAAAAACAAGGGGCTGGAAAAGTGCGGCTTGCTGGGCAAAATTGGCGTGGCGGCCTCGCCAGCCCAGCCCGGGCGGGTGTATGCGCTGATTGAGGCCAAGGACAAGCCGGGTCTCTTCCGCAGCGATGACTTTGGCGAGACATGGCAACTGACCACCGATTTTGGCGAATTGCGCCGCCGCCCGTGGTATTACATGCACATCACCGCCGACCCGCTTGAGGCCGACACGGTATATGTGAACAACCTCGCGTTTTGGAAGTCTACCGATGCGGGCAAAAACTTTACCGCCATCCCCACCCCGCACGGCGACAACCACGCGCTTTGGATTGACCCAAAGAACAACAAACGCATGGTGCAGGGCAACGATGGCGGCGCGAATGTGAGCTTTAACGGTGGCGAGACTTTCAGCACGATTTTCAATCAGCTTACCGGGCAGTATTACCACATGGACGCGGACAACCAGTTCCCGTATCGCGTGTATGCCACCCAGCAAGATAACAGCTCCATCTCTGTGCCCAGCGACACCATCCCCGGCGGCGTATCCTGGGGCGATTGCTATGTGGCGGGCACAGGCGAGAGCGGCCACATTGCCGTGAAGCCAGACGACCCCAACATCGTGGTGGTGGGCGCGGTGGGCAGTTCGCCGGGCGGGCTGGGCGCGTTGCAAAAGTATGACCACCGCACCGGGCAAATTCAGTTGATCAACGTGTGGCCGCAGCCGTATGGCGCGGTGGACGCCAGCACGTTCAAATATCGCTTCCCGTGGACCTACCCCATTTTGTTCAGCCCGCACGACCCGAACACGTTGTATGTGTGCGGCAACATCGCGTGGCGCAGCAAAGATTTGGGGCATAGTTGGGAGCAAATTTCGCCCGACCTGACCCGCAACGACCCTGAGAAGCTCAAGGCCAGCGGCGGCTCCATCACCCTGGACACCAGCGGCGCGGAGTTTTATTGCAACATTTACACGTTCCGCGAAAGCCCGCACCAGAAAAATGTGTTCATGGCGGGCACAGATGATGGTCTGGTGCATCGCAGTTTGGATGGCGGCAAGACGTGGAAAAGCATCACGCCAAAAGCGCTGCCAGAGTGGTCGTTTGTGCGCTATCTGGAGCCATCGGCCCACGATGCCAAGACCTGGTATTTGTGCGCCACGCGCTACAAACTGGATGACACCAAGCCGTATTTGTTCCGCACCAAAGACATGGGCGAGACTTGGGAAGCCATCACCAACGGCATCCCGGATTGGGAGTACACGCGCGTGCTGCGCGCAGACCCCATCCGCAAAGGCCTGCTGTTTTGCGGCACAGAAACCGGCTTGTATGTGAGCTTTGACGATGGCGCAAACTGGGAGCGCTGGAACGCCAAAACATCCAGCGGCGGCCAAATGCCCGCCATGCCCATTTACGACATGATGATCAAGGGCGATGACCTCATTCTGGCTTCGCACGGGCGCGGGTTCTGGGTGATGGATGACCTTTCGGCGTTACGCGAATCGCTGGGTGGCAAGGCCAAAGAGGGCGCGTATCTCTTCTCTCCGGCCAGGAGCTACCGGCTGAACCCAGATTTGACCGCCGCGTGGTATGCGGGCGAGGGCAAGTCATACAGTCTGGGCGGCGGCGCGGGCGTGATTAGCACCGCCAAAAAAGACGAGAACGGCTGGCTGGTGCGCCACTTCCACGATGCGGGCGCTGGGCGCGAGAAAGGGGCCATCATTTATTACGCTTTGCCCGATGGGGCCGAGGCGGGCAAGGCCGTGCTTGCGGTTTTGGACGCAAAAGGCAACGTGGTGCGCGAGTTTAAGCCAAAGCCCGCCGATTACGACACATGGGATGAGAAGAAGAAAAGCCTTAACCCGGGGCCGTTTTTGCCGGTAAAGCCGGGCATGAACCGCATGGTGTGGGATCTGAAACATACAGGCAGCACGCCGGTGGCGGGCAACAAAACCGCCACAGAATCCTTCAGCGGGCCGCTGGTTACGCCGGGCAAATACAAACTGCGCCTGAGCGTGGGCGATAAGGTTTTGACCGCGCCGTGCGAGGTGCTGGCAGACCCGCGCGTGACCGCCACGCCCGCGGATCTGCGCGCGCAGGAAAAGTTTTTGCTGGAGCTGCGCGACAAGGTGAGCGACGCGCACAAGGCGGTGAACAAACTGCGCGACACGCGCGATCAGGCGAGCGCCTGGAAGAAACGGCTGGATGCGGCGGGCGACAAGCCCGGCGCAAAAGAAGTGGCCACCGCGTGCGATGCGCTCATCAAAAAGCTGGATGCGGTTGAGGACGAGCTGATTCTGCCGGGCGAGCAAAAGGACAGCTATGGCCTCATCAGCCGCACGCGATTGAACGCGGCCATTGGTGAACTCATCAGCATTGCCAACAGCGCAGATTCCAAGCCAACGGTGAACGCGCAAAAACTATTTGCCGAACACGCCACGGCGGTGGACGCGCAGGTAAGCGCGCTGGACAAGACGATGAAGAAAGACCTGGCCGCCCTGAATGACATGATCGCGGAGGTGGGCTTGCACGCGATTGGGTGAGCGAAGATTAGCGCTCCGGGCGCTCCAAGCGCCCGGAGCGCTAAGATCGTGGATGAGTTAGCGTTCTGGGCGGTTTGACCGCCCAGAGCGCTGGAGCCGTGGAGGGTTATGCGCCGTGAAAAACCGTTTGAACCCGGCAAGTTCTATCACGTGTACAACCGGGGCAACAACCGCGAAAACATTTTTATTGAACCGCGAAACTATTCGTATTTTCTAAAACTTTATGCGAAGCATATGCTGCCGGTTGCGGACTTGTTTGCGTATTGCCTGATGCGAAATCATTTTCATTTGCTTATTCGAACAAAAGACGAAGAAGAACTCAAGCGCTCCGGGCGCGTCCCAACGAGTTGGGCAGAACGCCCGGAGCGCTTAGACCCCGTTACGCGCGGATTTGCCTCGATGTTTCAGGCTTATTCCCAGGCCATCAACAAAGCCTACGCCCGCACGGGCAGATTATTCCAGGAACACTTTGGCCGCATTGAGGTGGACTCTGACCAATATTTCGCCACGTTGGTCTTTTACATCCACTTTAACCCGCAAAAGCACGGGTTTGTGAGCGACTTCCGCGCGTGGGAGTGGTCGTCTTACCCGGCGATGATGAGCGCCGCCCCTACCAACCTGCGCCGCGAAGAAACGTTAGCATGGTTTGATGGCCGCGCGGGCTTTGTGGTGTTTCATGCGGGCGCGGTGGATGAGCGCGCAATTGCGCCGCTGGTGGCGGAGGATTTTGAGTGAGTTATCCCAGCGCTCCGGGCGGTTTGACCGCCCGGAGCGCTCATTTTTCCCTCACAAACACGCTTTTTGCCAACGCGCGGGCCAGCCGCACCGGCTCGCGGCCTTCGATGGAGATGAGCAACACATCCGCCGGGGCCGCATCCACCACGCGCACAGACACGCGCGGCAAAAGACCCATCTGCCCAAGCTGACGCAGCACGGCGTTGTCTTTGTCGCGCACGCGCTCCACGCACACGGTTTTGCCCGTCGCCGCCTCGTTGAGCGAAAGCCGCGAGACGCTGGCGACCTGGCCGGTTTTGGTGGGGATGGGATCGCCGTGCGGGTCGCGGGCGGGGTCGCCCAGCAGGGCGGCCATTTTGTCCTCAAACTCCTCACTGATGGCGTGTTCCATCCGCTCGGCCTCGTCGTGAACACGGTCAAGCTCGTAGCCCATCGCCTCGTGCAAATACAGCTCCAGCAGGCGATGGTGGCGGATGATCTCCAGCGCCATTTTTTCTCCCGCGCGAGAGAGCGTGACGCCCTGATATGGCTCGTAAATTACCAGTTTGCTCTCGGCCAGCTTTTTGAGCATACCGGTGACGGACGCCGCAGCGATGCCGAGTTTTTCCGCGAGGGCGTTGGTGCTCACCTTGCCCGTGTCTTCGCGGATCTCGTAAATCGCCTTGAGGTAATCCTGAACCGATGCGGAAATCACAAGGCGATTATAAGGCGGGCGAAAAACCGCTGGCTGGTCTGATGGCATACTGGGCGGGCTATGCAACTGTATTTCATCCGTCATGCCCAATCGGCAAACAACCTTCTTTTTGATTTAACCGGCTCGTGGAGCAACCGCGTGGAAGACCCCGAGCTGACCGAGCTGGGCGTGAAGCAAGCCGAGCGCGTGGCCGCGCACCTGGCCGAGACGCGCGAGATTGAACCAGTGCAAAAGTGGGATCCGCACAATGTGCGCGGATTTTTTATCACCCATTTGTATGTCAGCCCGCAGGTGCGCGCCTCGCACACGGGCGATCTGGTTGGCAAAGCATTGAATATCAAACCCGTTTTGTGGGATGAGATTCATGAGTGCGGCGGGATTTATCTGGAAAACGAGGACGGCCTTCCGCAAGGCAAACCCGGCCAAAATCGCGCTTTTTTTGAGGGGCGGTTTCCCTCATTTCAGTTGCCACACACGCTGGGTGATGGCGGCTGGTGGGATGGCAGACCGCCCGAGGAACGCGCGGAGTGCCGCGCACGGGCGCAGCGCGTGTGGCAAACGCTCATCGCGCGGCACGGCCACACCCGCGACCGCGTGGCCTTGGTGAGCCACGGCGATTTTTGGGGCCGGCTGGCGTTTGTCATGCTGGGCATGGACCCCGATAAAGATGCGTGGCTGGGCATGGGCAACACCGCCATCGCGCGGGTGGATTACATGGAGCACGATGAGGAAGTGGTGCTGGTCTACATGAACCGCCT
>DAORUN010000142.1:0-5199 GCA_035433205.1 Thermoflexales bacterium
GCGCCCAGCGCGCGCAGTTTTTCCTCAAGGTGATCGTAACCCCGGTCAATTTGCTGGGCGTTGCTGATGACGCTCTGCCCATCTGCGCACAACGCCGCAATGACCAGCGCGAACCCCGCGCGGATGTCTGGGCTTTGCACGTTATCGCCGCGCAGACGGCTGACGCCCTGCACCAACGCGCGGTGCGGGTCGCACAACACGATGCGCGCCCCCATGCCAATCAGCTTATCCACAAAATACAGGCGGCTCTCAAACATTTTTTCGTGAATGAGCACCGTGCCTTCGCATTGCGTGGCCGCCACGATCACGCTGCTTAACGCATCCGCCGGGAAGCCCGGCCACGGCGCGTCGTCAATTTTTGGGATGCCGCCATCCATCTCTGGCACCACCCGCAAAGACTGCGCGCCCGGCACAAACACATCACCCCCATGCGCCTGAAAATGAATGCCCAGCCGCCCCAGCGCCAAACGGGTCATGCCCAGGTGTTGCGGCGCGGCGTTGCGTATCCAAACCCCGTCCCCCGGCTGGCCGCACACCGCGCTCAGGGCGATGAAGCTGGCGACCTCGATGTTATCTGGCCCAACATTGACCTCCGCGCCGTTCAACATTTCTCCATCCGTCCCGTGAATCACGAGCTGGTTGGAGCCGATGTTCTCAATTTTCGCGCCCATCGCGTTGAGCATGTTGCACAGGTCTTGCACGTGCGGCTCGCTGGCCGCATTGCGCAGGATGGTTGTGCCTTTGGCGCGAACCGCGGCCATGATGGCGTTCTCGGTCGCGGTCACGCTGGCCTCATCCAGCATAAAATCCGCGCCGCGCAATTTGTCGGCTTTCAGGTCAAACTGCTGGCCCACGCGCACGGTTGCGCCCAGCGCCCGCAGCGCCAAAAAATGTGTGTCCAGGCGGCGGCGGCCAATCACATCACCGCCCGGCGGGGGCAATGAGATGTCGCCGCACCGCGACACCATCGGCCCGGCCAGCAAAATGCTGGCGCGTATTTCGCGGCAAATTTGCGGGTCCAGCGAGCAAGAGTTGATCGTGGCGGCCTCGATGCGGACGGTGCGTTCATCAACCCATTCCGCGCTTGCGCCCAGCGTGCCAATCAGCCGGATCAAATTGCGCACATCGCTGATATACGGCACATTGTGAAGAATGACGGGTTTATCGGTGAGCAGGGTCGCTGCCAGCATGGGCAGCGCGGCATTTTTATTTCCAGCGGGGGTTACTTCGCCTTGCAGCGCCACCCCGCCCTGAATGATGAACTTGGACATGGCCCGTATTCTGGCACAAGTTTTGTTTTTGCGCCCTGCGATTAGCGGGCGAATTCGCTACGATTTGCAATTCGGACAAGTTTTTTTCATGGCAAATCTTTGACAAATTTTGCGGCCGCCGCTGTTGAAAAGCTTTGTGTGCGTAGCATTCACGCCAGCATCAATCATTCATTAGCGCTATTTCCAATTGCTTTTCAAATGGATTTGTCTCCGCAATGATCTTGTTGTATTCCTCCGGCGACAAAACAATTTTTGGGGCAAGGTGTCTATCTGGCGAACCCTGAAGCGCCAACACACGAAAGTGAGTGGGGGGATGAGAATCATCCAGCCGCATTTCTAACTTGCTCTGCGCATGGATGAATCTTTCATATTCACGCGCAGGCAGAGAAACTAGATAATCTCTAAACTCATTCCAAACACTCAACGGCCTTGCCCGTCGTCGATCCCAAGTGCGTTTAGCAACCTGATAAAAATTATCGGCCAGTTCTGTTTTTCTAAGCGAAGATATTGCAAATTCTGCGCCGCTCACCTTCGCGCCCAGCGCATCAGCATAATATTCTGATCTTTGCATTGTTGGGTATGTCAGATGGGTAAGCGCCAAAGCTAAAAGTCTGGGCACAGAGGATATGACATACATGATCGCAGCTACGATCAGTCCAAAAATAGGAATTCGGATTGCCCCTTCTGGGCTTAGTAGAAAATACCAGCGCTTTAGGCTTTGGATTGCTCCGCCAAGAAGCAAAGTGCGGTTTGGGTCGCCATTCACGCCATGCGCTATTTCATGCGAGATACAGGCCACAATCTCTTGCGGTGAGCTGGCGATGAGCAGAGGCAAACCCAATGTCATGACTGGACGACGAAACACACCGACCTGCTTATATCCGGCGTTGTAAATCGGTGAGAGAACAATGGCCTCGATGTGTTTTGCTTTTAGCTCATCTGCAATTCTGTCAGAAAGCGAATACAAATTTGGGGCTTCTGCGCGTGACAAATAAATTCTTGGCATGCGCCCCAGTTCCGGACGCAAAAACCAGGCAAGGCCGAGCAAAAGGGGCAACATCATGATGCCCAGACAAGCAGTTGGCGGAGTTCGCCCGCTTGACCATTCCACCACGGTAAAACCGACGATGTAAATAGAAAACGCCACAAACAAGAGGGTGATAAGCGTTACTGCTAAAGCGATGGCATATGCCAGTAATGTGGCCGGAGGAAGAACTAATGGCTTGACATTGTTTTTAATGACATCTTTATAAATGCCCTCGGCTTGTTGTTTACTCAGTTTGTCGTACGCTTTCGTAAAAATGTTTGTCTTACGCGGGCGCTCATTTAGTTTAACTCCCCAGTCACACTTGTCACACCAGACCGGATACCCCTCGGTCACTGGAATGGCTGCGCCGCATTTTGGACAAATTTGTTCCATTTCCTCAACCCTCTTCCCCCATCTTACACCTCCGCTGGATTCACAATTTCTCCGGCGATGGCCGCCGCCGCCGCCACCGCGGGCGAGGCCAGGTAAATCTCGGAATCGCGGGTGCCCATGCGCCCGCGAAAGTTGCGGTTGGCCGTGCTCACGGTCACCTCGCCCGCGGCTGGCACGCCCATGTGGTTGCCCATGCACGGCCCGCAGCCCGGCACGCCAATCACCGCGCCCGCATCCAAAAAGTCGGCGATGTAGCCGCGCCGCGTCGCCTCGCGCAACACCTCGCTGGAGGCCGGGATGACGAGAAGCCGAACGCCATTGGCCACCTGTTTGCCGCGCAAAATCTCAACCGCCGCGCTCAAATCTTCAATGCGCCCGTTTGTGCAGGTGCCCAGAAAAACCTGGTTCACTTTTGTGCCGCGCAATGCGCTCACGGGGGTCACATTGTCCACGCGGTGCGGCGCGGCAATCATTGGCTCAATTTGGCTCAGGTCATACTCGCGGGTTTCCTGGGCGATGGAATCCGGGTCGGGGTAAATCGCATCGTTCCGCAAATGGCTCATCTTGTGTTCAAACTCTTGCTGGGTGATGGCGCCCCGCGCTTTGCGTTTTTCCAACGCCCGCTCAAGATACGCGAACACGGCCTCATCTGGCGGCAGGTAGGCGTTCTTCGCCCCAAACTCGGCCATCATGTTTGGGATCACCATGCGGCTCTCCACGCTCAACGCGCTCACGCCCTCGCCCGCAAACTCAATCGAGCGATACAAGCCGCCATCCTGCCCCAAATCGCCAATCATCTTGAGGCAAAAATCTTTGCTGGTTGCGCCCGGCTGCAACTGGCCGCGCAAAATAACGCGCAAAGTTTCTGGCACGCGCAGCCAAAGCTCGCCGGTGGCCCAGAGCGCGGCCACCTCGGTGCGGCCAATGCCCGCGCCAAACGCGCCCATCCAGCCATAATGCGTGGTGTGCGAATCTGACCCAACGATGGTCTGGCCGGGCAGCACGCACGCCTCCTCGCTCAGCACCTGGTGGCAAATGCCGCGCCCCACCTCAAAGAAATTGCGCACGCCATATTTTTTAACAAACGCGCGCACATCGGCGTGGTTTTGGGCGTGGGCGGTGCTGGGCGCGGGCACGGCGTGATCCAGCGTAATGCACAGCTTGTCGGCGATCACAACCTCATCCACACCCAACTGTTTGAACAGTTTCCAAATGGGCGCGGTGTTGTCGTGGCTCAGCACGGCATCTGGCCGGGCATCCACAATTTGCCCGGCGCGGGCCTCATCCAACCCGGCGGCGCGGGCCAGCGCTTTTTCTGCAAAGGTTTTGGCTTGTGTCATGGTTTTAGTTTGGCCGAGTATACCGACTTGGAAAAAATTAATGGGCGCAGCGCAATTTTTGCTGGTGACATGCGTTGATGCGCGGGTTCATCGGCATTGTGGTGAACTCATCTTGCCCGTCATGGAGCTTTCGCAGCTGCTGGTTAGCTCATAAAAAAGCAGGCCCATCTGCTCGCCAGTGAAGGGCGTGTCTTGCGCCACCCATTCTGTAAGCAACATATACGCGCCGCCCGCTAGAAACCCTTCCACAAGATTTTTTGCGCGTGGGTCGGCAATGGGCCGACGGATGCGGGTTGCCAGCTCCGTCAGAATGACATGCATGTGGGCTTTAAGCCGTCCCAGAAAAATATCGGGCTGCCCGGCGTGAATCACCATTTGCAAGGTGTCGGCGTGCCGTTCCCAGTGCTTGAACAGCATGATGCTAAAGCTCTTGCGGTTGGCGTTGCCCCGCGCAATTTCGCCCGTCATCGCGGTATGAAACTCGTTGAAGATCACATCCACCTGGCTGAGCAACAATTCTTCTTTGGAGTGAAAGTGCAAGTAAAACGTCTGACGCGAGACCTGCGCCCGATCTGTAATTTCTTTGATCTGAATGTCATCAAAGGGCTTTTCTTTCATGAGGTTGGCCAAAGCGTCCTGAAGCCATTTGCGGGTGCGTCTTGCGCGCAAATCGGCGCTGGGGGTGGCGGGGAGGCCGGTTTTTGAGTTCATTGACATATTTGCCAGGCTGTCCATTATTTGTCAAAACATTTGACATTCGTGTTTAGGTTATTACTATACGCCTGTAAATAAATTTACGAAAGTCAATTATTAAAAATGGAGTCATTAAAAATATGAATAGCACGTTGAATGTCATTTTGTGGGTTTTGCAAGGGCTGATGGGTGTGGTTTTTCTGGGCGCTGGGGGAATGAAGATTTTTCAGCCAAAGGAGAATCTTGAAAAGAAGATGGATTGGGTAAAAAATGTATCTGCCCAAACGGTGAAAATTATTGGCGGGTTGGAAGTTCTGGGTGCGCTGGGCCTCATCTTGCCGGGGCTGACCGGGATTTTGCCCTGGCTAACCGCATTGGCCGCCGTCGGTTTGGCGCTAACCATGCTTGGGGCAATCATCACCCATATTCGGCTGGGCGAGATGTCTAAGAATATTGTGCCTGTTGTCTTTCTGGC
>DAORUN010000142.1:5299-7251 GCA_035433205.1 Thermoflexales bacterium
AAAACCAAACTTCGGTATGGCTGCCCTGTATGCAATTTCTAATGCGCGGGCGTAGAATCAAGCCGATGGCAAATCGCAACCGCATCATCAAGGCCAGCGAGCTGGCGCAATATGGCTACTGTGCGCGGGCGTGGTGGCTTGGCTCGGTCAAGGGCATTGCGCCCGCCAACACCGAGGACTTGCGCCGCGGCACGGCCTCTCATGCGCGGCACGGGCGCAGCGTATGGGCGGCGGGCGCGTTGCGCGCGGGCGCAATCGCGCTGGTTGTGCTGGGGTTGATGGCGCTTGCATTTGCGATTTTTGTGAAATGACAATTAAACGATGAAAAGATTTTTATACAGCCTCACTACCCGCGCCAGACAAACCTGGATGTGGGTTTTGCTGCTGCCAGCGGGCATCTCGCTGTTTTATCTGGCGTTTAGCCTGAAGGAATACAACTTTAATGTGTTTCTGGCGGTGGGGATTATTTTTGCCGCGCTGGTTGGCTTGTTTGTGATGGCGCGTTACCCGCCAGAGCCGCCAAAACGCGAGCCGCCCACGGTTGAGACCACCCTGCTCACGCCTACGATTTTGGTGAATGAAATTCGCGCGGCGGCCTTGGTCAGCTACGGCCAGATCGGCCAGATGACGGTGAAGAAAGAGCGCAAACCAGCCAAAGGCGAGATGTCATCTGCGCTGCTTAACCCGTTTATTGGCGAGGAGTTGACGATGGATGTGGGTGTGCGCATGATCGCGGGGGTCAACCTCAAGCATTTGCGCGAGGATGACATCATCGTGAATGGCTCATCGGTGCAAATTAACCTGCCGCCCACCAAAGTGATGATGGTGTATGTGGATGAAAACCTGACCCGCGTGGTGGAGCACAAAAAAGGCTGGTTTAGCGGGCACGACATCAACATGATGGACGCGGCCCGCCGCGAGGCGATGGACGGCATGGTCACCGCGGCCATTGAGAAGGGTCTGCTGAACAAGGCCAGCGAGCACGCCGCAGTTGCCATCACCGGGATTGCCCGCAGCCTGGGGTTTGAGAATATCCAGGTCTACCCGCAGCTTCCGCCAATGGGCGCGCACTACGAGGAATTGCAAGACTCTGACCTGCTGGAGAAAGTGCGGCGGTTTGACGTGGTGGATCAAACGCCGCCGCTGATTGTTTCGGGCGAGTAGGCGCGTGGCCGAGGAGTAAAATGAGGGCATTCGGCATTTGCTCGCATTGGGGCGAATGCAGTCATTGAACTCACAATCATGATTGAACTTTTCAACATACTTTTGTTCGCAGCTCTTGCGATTGTCGCCTCATTTATTGGTGGCCTTGTCATTTCTGCAATTGTGCGCGGAATCACCAAATTCTTCCGAACCAGAATCCCATCCCCAGCGGTGATGGCGCAGCTAAATTCTTCTTCTGGAAGTCTGGCGCTTTCGATGAGCCAGCCTCAGGCCCCGCGCAATTTGTCTAAATTTGCCATTGTTGGTTTGTTTTTAATTGGCGCGGTGGTCACGGGCGCTGTTTTGTCGTTTTTTGCGTTCCGGCCCATACCGGGCGCCGGCGTGAGCGCAGAAAAACCCGCGTCGTCCGGGCTGGCGGCCTCTGGCGATATTGCCAAAGTCGTGGCGGGGTTGCCTGCTGGCAGCGCAGATCGCGGCAAGGGGCTATACACCAGCCAGGGCTGTCTGGCTTGTCACAGCCTGGATAAAGGCACGGTTTTGGTTGGGCCATCGCTGGCGGGCGTGTTCACCACCGCCGCCACCCGCGAGCCAAATGTTGGCGCAAAGGAATATCTGTATGAGAGCATTGTTGCGCCCAACAAATTTGTGGTGGATAAGTTTCAACCCAACCTGATGCCCCAAACTTTTGCTCAAACGCTCTCGCCCGCTCAAATTTCGGATTTTCTGGCGTGGATGGAGCGCGACCTGAAGTAGAACTGGATTTACCCAAAAACTTCCTTTAACGCGGG
>DAORUN010000143.1:0-7134 GCA_035433205.1 Thermoflexales bacterium
AACCTCAAACGCATACGAAATTTCTGCATCATCGCGCATGTGGATCACGGGAAGAGCACGCTGGCCGACCGGCTTTTAGAAGCCACCGGCACCGTGAGCAAGCGCGAAATGCACGAGCAACTGCTCGACTCGATGGATCTGGAGCGCGAAAAAGGCGTGACGATCAAGGCCAGCGCGGTGCGCATGAATTACACCGCCGCCGATGGCATCGAGTACGAGATCAACCTGATTGACACGCCGGGGCACGTGGACTTTACCTACGAGGTGAGCCGCGCCCTGAACGCCTGCGAAGGCGCCCTGCTGGTGGTGGACGCCTCGCAGGGAATTGAAGCGCAAACGCTGGCAAACCTGTATTTGGCGTTGGAAGCCGACCTGCACGTGATACCGGTCATCAACAAAATTGACCTGCCGCACGCCCGCCCGGATGAAGTGGCGAAGGAAGTGGGCGACTTGCTCGGCGATGACCCATCCCGCATTTTGAAAATTAGCGCGAAAGAAGGGTTGGGCATACGCGAGGTGCTGGAGCGCGTGGTGAGCGATGTGCCGC
The DNA here is from genome assembly GCA_035433205.1 of Thermoflexales bacterium. Taxonomy (GTDB): domain Bacteria; phylum Chloroflexota; class Anaerolineae; order J036; family Brachytrichaceae; genus DAORUN01. Next base: position 548 of record DAORUN010000143.1, read on the forward strand.
CGCCGGTCGGCGAGCCATCGGCCCAACTGCAAGCCCTGATTTTTGACTCGCATTACGATGCTTACAAGGGCGTGATTGCCTACGTGCGCATGATGAACGGCTCGGTGAACATGAAGACCAAGCTGCGGCTGTTTGCCACCGGCGCGGCGTGCGAGCCGATTGAGATTGGCGCGTTCACCCCGCGCATGACGATCACCGGCGCGCTCAACGCGGGCGAGGTGGGTTACATCGCCACCGGGTTCAAGAGCGTGCGCGAGGCGCGGGTGGGCGATACGCTGGTGGACGCGCAGAATCCCGCCGAGCCTTTGGTGGGATACAAGCCCGCCAAGCCGATGGTGTTCGCCGGGATTTACCCGACTTACACCGACGATTACCCCCTCTTGCGCGATGCGCTGGAAAAATTGCAGTTGAACGATGCCTCACTCACGTTTGTGCCAGAGACCAGCGCCGCGCTGGGGTTTGGTTTTCGCGTGGGGTTTTTGGGCATGTTCCACATGGAGATTATTCAGGAACGGCTGGAGCGCGAGTATGACCTGGACGTGGTGGTGACCGCGCCCAGCGTGGAATACGAGGCGGTTTTGATGGGCGGCGATGTGGTCAAGGTGGATCGGCCATCGGACATGCCAGACCCCAGCAAGCTGCAAGAAATGCGCGAGCCGTGGATGAAGATTCAGATTTTTACGCCAAAAGAATTTATTGGCCCGATCATGGAGCTGGTGACCAAGCGGCGCGGCGAGAACGTGAACATGGAATATCTGGACACCAACCGCGTCATGCTCACGTATAAGTTGCCGCTGGCCGAGATGATTGTGGATTTTTACGACAAACTCAAGAGCTACACCAAAGGCTACGCCTCGCTGGATTATCACTTTGACGAATATCGCAGCGGCGAGCTGGTGAAGATGGACATTCTGGTAAACGGCGACCCGCTGGACAGCATGAGCATGATCGTGCATCGGGATCACGCGCAATACAAAGGCGGGCTGCTCACCAAAAAAATCAAAGAGGTGATCCCGCGCCAGATGTTCGAGGTGCCAATTCAAGCCGCGATTGGGGCCAAGATCATCGCCCGCGAGACCAAGCCCGCCATGCGCAAAGATGTGCTGGCCAAGTGTTACGGCGGCGACATCACCCGCAAACGCAAATTGCTGGAAAAACAAAAAGAAGGCAAAAAGCGCATGAAGATGGTGGGCAGCGTGGAAATTCCGCAAGAGGCGTTTATGGCGATGTTGAAGCTGGAAGAGTGAGATAAATGCGGAAGTCTGAATGCAGAATGCTGAAAAGCTGATTTTCGTGGCAGAATGCGACTATGCAAAAAGTTTTACCTTCCACAAAACAAAAACTGAGCAAACTGGTTGGGGGCATGTCCGAAGAATTGGCCCGCGAGGTTCTTCATTACGCCCAGTTTCTGGCGACACAAAACAAAGGTGAAACAGAGTTTGACGCGGCGCTAAATGCCATGCCTGCGGATGTGGCGCGGATGTTTATTGACGAAGCCAAAGAGGCAAAGGCAAATGGAGAAATAAAACCCTTGTTTGCCAAAAACGGCAAACTAAGCATATCGCAAATATACTCATGAAATTCAAGGCGCAGGTTATAGAAATAGATGGCGGTTTGCCCATAGCCAACGCCCTGTTTGCCGACCCGGAAAGCAACCCCGACCAGCCATCGGTGCTGATGCTCTCGCGCGATCTCAGCATCAAAGACAGCGCGTATTATTTTGAGGTCAACGACCAATCGTATGGCAGTTACGGCGGGCTGGTCTCTGTTCAGCTTTCGCGGGATGGGCTTGTGGCCGAATTAGAGCCGCAGTTGGTGAAAAAATTTGGTGAGCCGGGTTTTGCCCATATTGAAGTGACGCTCAAGGTCAACGACAAAACGTATGCCTCCATCAAGGATGTTCTGGAAAAGATTTTTGCCAATGAAAATATTTTTCTGGTCAGATAAACATTAAATTCTTTGAGGTTAGGCCGTGAACCCATTAGCAAAAAAATTTAATGCCACTTACCCTAGCACCGTTCGGGCATTGCAAATTCTTCTTGACGAAGGAATACTTATTGAAACAACAGGGAATAAACGAAATAAACAGTTCATTTCTCCGGCAATTTTGGACGCGCTTGAATTAACATGAGCGTTAGTTGTTATGGTCAAATTAACGTTTTTTTCTTTTTTTGTTGATAAGAATTTATTTGTTCTTCGAAAATCATGACCACCCCCCACGTAACCGAATGTTTTTTGCTGCGCACCGCGCCCGATGGCACCCGCGAGGTGATGCTGGGCCGCAAGAAGACCGGCGTGGGCGCGGGCAAAATTGTGGGCATTGGCGGCAAAATTGAGCCGGGCGAAACGCCATCCGCCGCCGCAGCGCGAGAGCTGCGCGAGGAAACGCGGGTGGTGGTGGATGAGGCCGACCTGGAGTTCCGCGGCATCGCCGATTTTCGCTTCCCCAACAAGGCGGCTTACACCATGATTGCCCATGTTTTTGTGGCGCAGCGCTGGCTGGGCGAGCCATCCGAAACCGATGAGATCGCGCCGGTCTGGTATCCCATCAACCAACTGCCATTTGACTTGATGTGGGCCGACGCCCGCCACTGGCTGAGCGGCGTGCTGGAAGGCGGGCGCATCAACGGCGTGTTTGTGTTTAATGATGACAACGCTACGCTTAAGGAGTGCAAAGTGCAAAGCGCAAAGTAACAAGAGCCGGGTTACCCTTGCGCTTTGCACTCTAAAATGGGAAAACTTCAACAACAACCTGGCGACCTGAACGACCTGGATACGCTGCGCGGACACCTGACCGAATGCGAGGCGCTTTTGCCGCAATCCGGCGCCAGCCAAAGCGCCATCGCCCTGCTAACCCGCGCCACCGAGGCGCACACCCTGCTGGATGCGCTGGAGGCGCAGGGCGTGGATGTGCGCCCGGAGCTGGTGCGCCTGCAAAACGTGAGCGAGGCGACGACCCGCCGCGCCAGCGCGTTGGTGCGGGCGGCGGGCGGCGTGGGCGCGTATGCGGAACTGCGCACCCAGCTCGCGCCCAACTCAAAAGATCCGTGGTGGCGGCTGGATGACATCGTGGCGGGCATTCAGCGCAAGCGGCTCACCTGGCTGGGGGCAATTGTGGGCATGTGCTTGTTGCTGGGGTTGATGGGATATGCGTTCCGCGAAATTTTGTTCCCCCCCGACCCGGTTGGCGATGCCACAAACGCCGCCCTGAGAGCCATCGGCGCGAACGATTTGCCAAAGGCGCTGGGCGCAATTGACGCCGGGCTGGCGATTACGCCCACCAACGCCGAGCTTTTAACCTGGCGCGGTGTACTGGGCGATAAACTCAGCCTGGCCGATGCGGCTCAGAGCATGGCCGCTGGCCGCGCCGGATACAAATCGCAGCTTGACTTTTTGACTTTGCGCGCGGATATTTATTTGCGGCTGACCGAGACCGACAAGGCGATGAATGATCTAAACGCCGCGATTCAGCTTGCGCCCGATGACCCAATTGCCTATTTTCTGCGGGCGAACGCCTGGGAAAATAAAGAGGACTTCACCCGCGCGTTGGCCGATCTGGACACGGCGAGCGCGTTGGCCGAGAAACTAAACAACCCGCAACTCAGCGCCATGATCCGCATTCGCGCCGGGCAGTTGATGCAAGACAGCTCTGGGCGGATTCCGACTGCAAAACCGTAAAAATGTTGGTTGATGGTTGATGGTTGTTGGTTGATGAACATAGAATTTCATCCCGCGCTTATCAACCAACAACCAATAACCATCAACGAATAACCATCAACAAACCATGACCACATCCCCAAACACCTCCGGCTCAAACCCCGGGCTTCGGCAATACTCGCACACAAAATCGGCTTATGGCGGCGAGGGCTGGACGCCGCGCCCACGCGCCATCGCCCAAGAGGCCGGGCACGAGTGGGGCCACTTTGGGATGACTTCTGAATGGAAGCCGCTCAAGCGCGTGGTGCTGCACAAGCCCGGCGCAGAACTGGCCGCCTCTGCCGATGACTTTAACGCGGTGAACATGCTGGCCCCGCTAAATTTGGCCAAAGCTCAGGCCCAGCACGATGGCATGGCGCAAGCCTACCGAGACGCGGGCGTGGCGGTGCATTATCTTGACCCGCGCGAACAGCCCCGCCCCAACCAAATGTTCATGGCCGACCTGATGTTTATGACCCCCGAAGGCGCAATTTTGGCGCGGCCAGCATCGGCGGTGCGCGCGGGCGAGGAGCGCGTGGCCGCAGAACGGCTCGCGGCGATGGGTGTGCCCATCATCCGCAGCGTTGGCGGGCGCGGCACATTTGAAGGCGCAGACGCGATGTGGCTGGATGACAAAACCGTGCTGCTGGGGCGCGGCCTGCGCACCAACGACGAAGGCGCGGCCCAGGTGACCGATGCCCTGCGCTGGATGGGCGTGGACGTGATCCAAATTGACCTGCCGTTTGGCACCATGCACATGATGGGCATGATCCGTATTGTGGACAAAGATTTGGCCATTGCGTGGCCCATGCGGCTGGTGCATCGCGGGGTGGAGGCGCTCAAGTCGCGCGGGTATCGCGTGGCGTATATCCCAGATGAAAACGAGGTGCGCGATGGCCTGGCGATGAATATGGTCACGCTGGGGCCGCGAAAAATCCTCATGTGCGGCGGCAACCCCATCACCCAGGAGTTTTACGAAGAACTGGGCGTGAACTGCGTGGCCGTGCCCACCGATGAACTGAGCAAAGCCGCCGGGGCCATTGGCTGCCTGACTGGGATTGTGGAAAGAGAGAAGTAGCTATTGGACGATGGACGATAGACCATAGACGATACAAATCGTCCATCGTCCATCGTCCATCGTCTTCTATTTCAGAAACTCCCCAATCGCCCCAAACAACTCGCGCATATCGCTCTCTTGCATATCGGCCATGTGCGCAATACGGAAGGTTTTTTGTTTGAGCGCCCCATAACCATCCGAAATATTTAGCCCCTTGGCGCCCAGAAACTTGTTGAGCGCCGAGACATCCACATTGCGCGTGTTCGCCACGCAAGAGACGGTTTGGCTGGCGTAGCCCGATTCCGGGAAGAGCGCAAAACCCATCTCCTCCACCCAGTCATGCGTAATTTGCGCCAAATGCGCGTGGCGGGCATACCGCGCGTCCAGCCCTTCGGCCAGCATGTCTTGCAGTTGTTTATCTAGCGCAAACAAAAGCGAGATGGCCGGCGTGGCGGGCGTGTTGTTCTTTTTGTGGAACGCCTCAAGCTCCACAAAATCAAAGTAATAACCGCGATTTTTCACGCCCTTGGCAAATTCCAAAGCGCGGTCGCTCACGGCGGCCATCGCCAAACCGGGCGGCAGGCCAAAACATTTTTGCGATGAGGTGAGCAGCACATCCAGACCCAGCCCATCAAAGTCAATCTTCACGCCAGCCAAAGAACTCACCGCGTCCACCAAAATAAAGGTGGATGGCGATTGCGCCTTGACCACGGCCACAATGTCTTCCAGCGGGTTGGTCAATCCGCACGAGGTTTCGTTGTGCACGATGGCAATCGCATCAAACGGCGGCTTGCCGCTGGCCGCGCGGGCGGTCAGGGCGTCGCTCACCATCTTTGGGGTGATGGGTTTTCCTTCGGGCACGGAGATGACCGTGACATCTTTTCCGTTGCGCTCAAACACATCGGCCCAACGTTCGCTAAACGCGCCGCACACGGTAGCCAGCACGCCGTTCTCGCCCACGCAGTTGCGCGCCGCGCCCTCCCAGAGGCCGGTGCCGCTGGATGCGCAGACAAACACGCGCTGAGTGGTGAAAAACACCTTTTGCAAGTTGCCCTGAATTCGGGCATACAACGTTTCGAAGTCCTTGCCGCGATGCCCAATCATCCATTGCGCCTGAGCTTCCAAAATCTCCGGGCGTACCTCAACTGGGCCGGGTATAAAAAGTTTTTTGTGTGTCATCACGGAAATTTATTATAGGGGGTGTTTTTTTTAGACGAGAGACGATTGGCATGCCCGTTCGCCCTGAGCTTGTCGAAGGGCGCCCCCCTGCACCCGCGAAGATGTGTGCCGGGCAAGACGGCCATCCTTCGCCCTTCGTCAGACTCAGTGGCTCACTTCGCTCGCGCTCAGGATGAGCGGATGATTTTCTTTCCAAATTCCCGTTCGCCCGCGCTTGAGATGAGCAGAGAAAAATAATATGCCCGTTCGCCCTGAGCTTGTCGAAGGGCGACCCCCCGCGCCCGCGAAGATATGTGCCGGGCAAGACGGCCATCCTTCGACTGCTCACGCTCGTTCCTCGCGTTCGCGCTCAGGATGAGCGGACGATTTTCTTTTCAAGTTCCCGTTCGCGCTGAGCGGGTGGTTTTGTTTTTATTACTTGATGATTTAGCCAAGCGAGATACTTCGTCCCAATCCCCGCGAATGAGGGCTTCTTTCTTTTTGCGACTCCAGCCTTTGATTTGCCGTTCGGATTCCAACGCTTCCAATCTGGTGGCAAGGGTTTGAGTAAAAACCAGTTGCAAGGGTCGGCGATAGAACGTATAGCAATCTGGAAATTCGCCCGCATGATGCTGCGTAATCCTGCGTTGAAGATCATCCGTATGACCTGTGTAAT
>DAORUN010000144.1:0-3739 GCA_035433205.1 Thermoflexales bacterium
GAATCTCTGCGAAATTCTGGCCAAGAAAGAATTAACCAGAGATTCTTCGCTCCCTCCGCTCGCTCAGAATGACATTTTTGCCTCGTTTTGATTACCCAAAACTCACGTTAAATGACAAAAGTCGTCCGCCGCCTTATTTCTTCACCACAAAATTATCAAACCCCGCCACAGACTTTTTGCCCGCGTCGGCGGTGGTCATCAAGCCAATGGAGCCTTGCGGGATGACGGATACGTCCACCTCGGCCAGCAGCGCGTCGTTGATATACAACTTCGCGCGTTTGTCGGTCATCTCAATTTTGAAGTGATTAGCCGCGTTCACCGCCCGGGCCGCGCTCTTGGGGACATTGCCCTTGCCCAGCACGTCAAACTTATCGTTCTGCCCAATTTGAAACATCCACTGGCCTTCTTGAAACGGAAAATACTCAAAGTAATACGCGCTTTTTTCGGTTCTGCGCAACGCCACGCCAAACCGCGCGTTTTTGTCCTCGTTGCCGCTCACCCAGCGGGCATCCACCTCAATCGTGGCCGCGCCATATTCGCCGCCGGTGAAATAATTGTGCAACGCCGTGCCGGTCACTTCTTCCACAAGCTCGCCATTCACCAGCGAAAATTTGTAGTTGGGGCCGGATGAAACCTTGAACTGCCAGTTGTTCAAATTATCAAACGTTTCGGCTGAGCCAGATTGCGCTTTTGCGGCTGGTTGCTGTGCCTGTGTGGGTTGTCCTGCCGCGCCCTGGTTAATGGGGGGCAATGTTGCCAGCGGTTGGGTAGATGTGTTCACGACAGGCACAGGCTTCTGCGCGTTCTGAACGGCTTGCACGGCCAAAAACCCGCCTCCGCACAAAAATACCAGCAACACCAGCCCGCCAATCGCGCGGCCCGGCGTCACATCAACCGATATTTTTGAAGAATTATTTTTCTTTTTGGACATTAGGTTGATTATATGAAATTGCAAACCGCAGTCCACCCAAAACACCGCTCAAAACTGACAAAAATGCGCAGAGCCAGTTAGTTTTTTGGTGTTCGGAAAAGCGCTGGCAGCCAGCCAGCGGCCTTGCGCAAACCAGTCGCGCCAACGCACAAATCGTTCAACGCGCTCTCCAGTTGTTCGGGGTCAATGGCGTAGATGAGGCGGCCCTGATGCGCGATGCTGATCACGCCTTTCTCCTCGCTCACGATGACGGCGATGGCGTCCGTCTCCTCGGTCACGCCAATGCCCGCGCGGTGGCGCAGCCCAATGCGGTGGTCATCCAGATGCTGACTGGTCAGCGGGAGCACGCATCCCGCCGCTTCAATTCGCCCGTTGCGCACAATCACGCCGCCATCGTGCAACTCGGTGTTGGGAAAAAAAATGGTGAGCAGAAGCGGCGCGGTCAAATTTGCGTTCATCTTCACGCCGGTATCCACCAAATCTTGCAGCCCGGTCTCGCGCTCCAAAATAATAAGCGCGCCCCAGTTGCGCGCCGCCAAAGAAAGCGCGCTCTCGCTAACCACCCGGGTGGTCACTTCCATATCCGTGTGGCGCTCCAGCGTCAACACATCGCTCATGCGGCCAAGCTGCCCCAGCGCCCGGCGCAGCTCAGGTTGAAAAATCACGGGGATGGCGACCAGCAGCGCGGGCAGCACCGCGCTCGCAATAACGCTAAATGTGGGCAATCGCGCAATGCTGGTGAGGAACAACGCCGCCACCACCAAAACAAACATGCCGCGCACCAGCGGCACGGCCTGGGTGGCCTTCACCAGCATCAACACCAGAAAAAAGATCAACGAAACCAGCAGGATGTCGAGGATCGTCAACCAGTTAATTCGTTCCAGCAGCCAGAGCAAATCCGTCATGGGTATAACTTCATTGTATCAAGCCGGGTCAATTTTTCGTTTATGCAAACACGCATTCAAAGGCGATAACCCACTTTTCTTATGCGTTTGAATTCTGAATTTTAGGTTCAGAACGCCGCGATGCACTCAATTTCCATCCGCGCACCCATGGCCAACGCGGTTGCGCCAAACGCGCTGCGGGCGGGCAAATGCTCAGGAAAGTAAGTGACATACACCTCGTTCATCGCCTTCCACTCGTTCATATCGGCCATCATCACCAAACACTTGACCACGTTATTCATGGTCAGGCCGTGCTTGGCCAGAACTTCTTTGATGTTCTCCATCGCCTGCCGCGTCTCGGCCTGAATGCCGCCGCTGACCAGTTTGCCATCCGCGCCATCGCCAATGTTGCCAGACAAGTAGAGCAAATCGCCCACGCGCACTGCCTCGGAAAACGGAAGTTTTGGATGTGAAGAAAAGTATTGTGTTTGGCTCATTATTTTTTTACCTCACGTGTTAAAGATTGTTTTTCAACTGGACTTACGCAAAATGCCCGTTATTTTTTATTTTTCACCGCAGAGACGCGGAGGCGCAGAGCATTCTCTTTTTCTCTGCGCCTCCGCGTCTCTGCGGTGAAAGGCTTATGCTTGTCTTTCACATGTCCATTCATTACTTCTGGAGATGAACCTTCTTTCACCGTTCCAGCGGGCAGGTCATGCAGTGCGGGCCGCCGTTGCCTTTGCGCAATTCCACCCCGCTCACGCCGATGGCTTTTCCGCCGCGCTTTTCAACCTCGCTCATCACGCGGGTGGCCCAGTTGTAGCCCACAATCTGACGCGGCTTGGTCATCACAAAATTCACCGCCGCCCAGCCATCGCCCGGCTCCACGCCAATCACTTCCACATTTTCCTGCGCCAAAAAGTCGGTCATGTATTGCTGGCGGGTTTGCCCCGTGCGCAAGTCTTTGATGGTGGCGGGGGCAAAATCCAGCACGGGCGCATCAATAATGGCAAGGTCAGAATCTACAAACACCAGTTGCCCATCAATATGAAACTGGTCTGGCGGCACCGGCACAGAAATAAGCCGCCGAATGCCGCCCAGCTTGATGGCCGCCTCAAACTTGGCAAACCCGGCCGCGTTGCTGCGCCAGCACTGGCCCACCACCGCCGTATCCCCACGAAAAAACGTGATGCCGCCGCCTTCCAAAACGCCATCCGGCTCCAGTTGGGCAACAACCGGCACGCCCAGCCGCGCAAACACTTTGCCAATAATGGATGGGTCGCCTTTGCGCCCATCAATCGCCATGCCGCACAACACCGCGCCCGCCGGGGTGACCACCGACATGTCGCGGGTGTAGGTCATGTTGGCGCGATGCGAGATGTATTCCAACGCGTCCGCGTCATCTTTAAGAACATCGCCCACCAAAATCACCTCGGTGCCCATGTCCTCAAACGCGGCTTTTAGCGCGTCAAACTCGGCCAAAAACACGGCGGGGTCTGGCACATCCGCAAAGTTGAAGTAGCTCAGCTTGTCCCGCGTCACGCTGGCAATCTCGCGCGTGGGGCGGTGCATCAAAACCTTTTTAAGCGGCTCGTGTTCGTAAGCAATGCGGGTTGTGTTCATAGGTGAATTATCGCCTTTTTTGACGATGGACGATAGACGATGGACGACAAAATCTCATCGTCCATCGTCCATCGTCCATCGTCTATCGTCTATCGTCCAGTCTCAATCAAAAAACGTCTTTCGCGCGGCATCATGCGCGTGGGCAAAACACTCGGCCAGCACGCGCCGGTCTGTGCGGGCGGTGGAAAGCGGCGGAATCTCATCCGCGCCAAAAAAGCCCACCTCCAAAATCTCGTGGTCGTGAAGGCCATCGCCGCCGGTGAGGTCGCACAAAAACACAAGTTTGTAGCCGTGCCCAAAC
>DAORUN010000144.1:3839-7106 GCA_035433205.1 Thermoflexales bacterium
GCCATCGCCGCCGGTGAGGTCGCACAAAAACACAAGTTTGTAGCCGTGCCCAAACTCCAGGGTCTCGCCGGGCACATCGCGGTTGGCGTCGAACACGCCAATGAGTTTGCGCGGCTGGCAGTCGTAGCCCGCCTCCTCGCGCACCTCTCGCGCCGCAGATTCGGATGGCACATCGCCCACATCGGCCCAGCCGCCGGGCAGGCACCACTTGCCATCGGCTTTTTCGCGCACCAGCAACACTTTGCCATCCCTAAAACACGCCCCGCGCACGTCCACTTTGGGCGTCACGTAACCGGGCTGCACGTTAATGCTTTGGCGGATGGCCGCCGCATCGCCCCCCGAATAAACAGCCACGATCTCGGCGGCAAGCTCGGCCAGTTGTTCGTAGCGGTCGCGGTCATACTGAATCTCAGCATAGGTCAGCCCAATTTGCGAGATGGCTTGAATTTTTCGCGCCCATGCAAGCCAGTTGGGGGTTGAGGATGATAAAGATGCCATGATAGTTGTGCAGCCAAAGACGGATGACGCGGGACGAATGACGGTTTTTGTCCGTCTTCCGTCCTCGGTCTTCCGTCTTGCTAAAATTAACGCCCGTGAAAGGCCAAAGCGAGATTATCACACCAGCGGAGAAGGCCGCGCTTTTGCGCAAAGCCATCGAGCAGTTCAACGCAGGCCAATACTTTGATCAGCACGAGACCTTTGAGCATCTCTGGCGCAACACGCCCAGCCCAGAACGAGACGCGTATCAGGCTATTTTGCAGGTGGGCGTGGCTTACCTGCACATTCAAAACAAAAATTGGGATGGCGCAAAAAAAGTCCTTGACCGCGCCATCCCCAAACTGCAAAAACTGCCAAATGAATACGCAGGCATAAATTTAGCCCAACTGCTGACCGATGCCCAAGTGGTTCGCAACGCGCTGGAGAACAACGAGGCAGTTGAATTAAAACCGATTGTTGGCCATTGGTTATTGGTTAACCCAGACCAAGACCCATCAACCAACACCCAATAACCAACAAATATGAAACACCAATTTAATGGCGGATGGATAGAAATTGTGTGCGGCTGCATGTTCAGCGGCAAAAGCGAAGAACTCATCAGGCGCGTCAAACGCGCGGAGATCGCGCGCCAAAAAGTGCAAGTGTTCAAGCCAGTGATTGACACGCGCTACGGCCTGGGCCAGGTCAGCTCGCACAGCGGGGCACATGTGAACGCCCTGCCCGCGCTCAACGCCAAAGAGGTTGTAGAGCAGCTTGACCCTGGCGCGGATGTCATCGGGATTGACGAGGTGCAGTTCTTTGACGCAGCCATCGTGCAACTGATTGAAGATTTGGCCGAGCAGGGCAAGCGCGTAATTTGCGCCGGGCTGGATATGGACTTTCGCGGCGAGCCGTTTGGCCCCATGCCAGACCTAATGGTTCGCGCGGAGGAAGTGACCAAGCTAAGCGCCATTTGCGTGCGATGCGGCGCGCCCGCCACCCGCACCCAGCGCCTCATCAACGGCCAGCCCGCCGCCTACGATGACCCCATCATTTTGGTGGGCGCCAGCGAGGCCTACGAGGCGCGTTGCCGCGAGTGCCATTCTGTGCCGAGATAGACGGAAGACGGAAGACGGGAGACGGTGATTCAGCCTTCTTTCGTGTCCCGTCAAGTTTTCTCAAACAAAACAACCCGGTTTGTGTTCGTCCCCGCGGCGTTGTTCTTAACGCCCCAAATGTTTGAGGTTTTGGTGAATGCCTGCGTGTTGACCAAAACCATGCGCGGGGTAAAGCCAGCCGCCACGCCCAGCGGGGCGATGACTTCATCCAGCATCACGCTGGCCTTGCGCGTCTCGCCCACCTCAAACGCCACCCAGCCGCCGCCCCGCGTGATGCGGTGCAGCTCGCGCAGCACGTCCAGCATGGCCGCGCTCCAATCGGCAACCGTGCGGCTCATGGTGATGGACACCGCGTCGGGGTCAATGCCGTTAAACCAGCAACGCAGCCAGTTGTCTTTGGCGTACTGCACAATATCCAAAAACGGCGGCGAGGTGACCGTGAGCGCCACCGAGCCATCCGCTATTTGCGGGGTGATGGCCGCCGGACCGGTGAAAAATCGGGCGCTCATCGCCGCGCCTGCCAGGTTGTCCATCTGCCCAGCAGACAAGCCGCGCAGCAACTGGCGCGTTTTTTGCAAAATGATGGCGTGCGTGTCGCGGTAAGGCGGCGTTTGCCCCAGCCGCGCGTTGATTTTGCGCTGGCTGTCTGCGCTCACCGCCTGGTTGGGCGGCAGCGTGTAGACCGAGAAGAAGCCTTTGGAATGCCCGGTCAGCCGGTTGGTGGCCACCATCCGAATCCAGCGGTCAAGGTCGTCCTCTTGCCCGGCGCTGGTGCGATGGCGCAGATACTGGCGCAGGGCGTTCAGCTCTGCCAGCGTTTGCGGATGGTAGAACATGCTGAGGTCAGGGCGAGGGGATCCCTCGCCCCTACCAAAATCAAAATCGCGGGGGATGGCGCTCAGGCGAGCGCGGAGCGCATCGGGCGCGGGCGGGCGCAGGCGCGGGGCGGCCAGCATCGCACTCAGCGGGTTGGCATCGTTGGCCACGGCGCGGCGGCCCAGCAGGGCGGCCTCGATGGCAGTGGTGCCACGCCCGCTGAACGGGTCATACACCACATCGCCGGGCTGGGTGAGCCGCTCAATAAAAAATCGGGGCAGTTGCGGCTTAAAGCAGGCGCGGTAAGACACCTCGTGCAGGCTGCACGCCTGGCGCTGTTTGCTCGTCCAGAACTCGGCGGCGTAACGCGGCACGCCGCCCACAAAATCGCTGGGCGGCTGGTCAAGCTGAATCACGGGGGAAAGTGTACCGCACGGGGGAAATCGGCATCCAACCTCGCGGGTTGGCCCATGAGATTCTGGAAAACCGAGGCTGCGCGGGCCAACCCGCGAGGTTTAGATGGTCTTAGAGATTGTTCTTCAATTAAAACTGTATTGGCGCAATTCAAGTTCAATTAAAAAATTTTCTTGCGGAAAATAAATCGCGTTACGCTCAAAGTTTGTGATGGCTGGTTAGACACGTCGGACTTCGCCGCTTCGCTATGCAGAAGTCCGACGTGTTCTTGCGCGACAAGTCAAACTCGCGTCTGAGTAAATGGACACGCCCCGGGATTTTGAACGTAAGCCAAATCGGATAGACCTCACAGGTCTGGGACATCCCGCATCTGCCATTCGCAAGAGATTACAATACCCTTACCCAATACCCAATACCCAATATCCAATACCCCAACACACCT
>DAORUN010000145.1:0-6932 GCA_035433205.1 Thermoflexales bacterium
AGACGGTCATAAGCTCATCGCGCGTTTTCCGTCTACGTTCACGGTTACGTTTGCGTTCACGTAGACAACTTCATTTCCGTCTCCCGTCTACTCCGCAATGCGATACACATACACAATCCGCTGGATGGCGGTGAAGGTGCTGAGCACAGCCAGCGCCCAAATCATGACCACCAGACTTTGCGGAAAGAGCGGATACGCCAACAGCCCCAGCGCGATCAGCACAAAACGCCCAAACCGGCTGAACAACCCCACCTTGCACTCCAAGCCCAGCCCCTCGGCGCGGGCGCGGGTGTAGCTCACCATGATGGAGCCGAGCAGCGCAAAAAAGCACGCCCAGGTGGAGGTGGCATCGCCGCGCTGCAAAAACCACCACGCCATCCCCAACAAAATAGCGCCCTCCGCAAACCGATCCAGCACCGAATCTAGAAAACCGCCAAATTTGGTCTGCCGCCCGGTGGCGCGAGCCAGCGAGCCATCCAGCGCATCGGCGGGCATGGCGATGACGGTCATCATCACCCCGCCCCAAAACGGCTGGCCCAGAGCGATGAGCGCCCCGGCCACCACGTTGAGCAACGCGCCAAAGACCGTCAGGCCGTTGGGCGTTACGCCCAGTTTGGCGAGCGCGTTCACCACCGGGTCAATCAAAAATTTTGTGCGAGGTCTAAGCCATTGTTCCATGTTGATGTTTTAGAGCCTAAAGGTCTGGGAGACCTTTAGGCTCTCTCATCCGATAAGTATAATCTTCCTCACCAAGCGCTCCGGGCGCTCCGGGCGCCATTAAGCGCTCCGGGCGTTTTGAACGCCCGGAGCGCTAACATTTTTCATGTTCAACAAACTATTCGAGCACCGCAACCTAAGCCGCGATGTGCTGGGGCTGGCGCTGTTCGCGCTGGGCGCCATCAGCATCCTCACCCTGCTGGGCATCAACGCGGGCGGGTTGATGCTGCTTTGGGCCAACTTTTTGCGCGGGGCGGTGGGCATTGGCGGGTTCGCCATTGCGCTGGGGCTGATGGCGCTCGCGGCGCCCATCTGGCTGGGGTCATCTTTCAAGGCCAGCAAAGGGCTGTTTTTGCAAATCATTGGGATGGAGATCGCCTTCGCGGCGTTTCTGGCGCTCATTCATACCATTTTTTCCGGCGCGGATGAAGCCGCGTTCGCGCAGGCGCGCACGGGCGGCGGCGCGGTGGGCTGGGCGCTGGCGCACGGCATGTGGGCGCTCACCGGCTCGCGCGAGGGGATTTTGGGCGCCGTGGCCGGGCTGGTCTGGCTGGTCATTTTTTTGCTGGGCTTGCGGATGGCGCTTGGGCCAATGTTGCGCTTTAACTGGCGGGCAAGCGCGCCAAAGCCCGTGATGACACCCGCACCGGCGCAACCCGCGCCCATCAATCGGCCATCACCCAGGGCGCAGCCTGCCCCGCCCGCGGCCAAACCTGCGCCCATTGCGCCGCTGCCTGCGGTCAAAATAAAACCGGCCCAGCTTGCGCAGCCGGTGGCGGCCACCACGCCTCACGAGGAACGCACGGTGGTGGTGGCGCAAAAGCCCAAGCCAGAGCCATCGCCCGAAACGGCCAAACCAGCGGCCAAAATAAAGGCCAAACAACCCAAACTCACGCCCGCGCTGGACCTGCCGCCCATGACGCTGCTTAAAGCGGCGGCCAAAACCGGCGGGCGCGCCAGCGAGGCCGACGCCCAGCGCATGGCCGATGAGATCGAAACCACCCTCACCCACTTTGGGCTGCTGGGCAAAGTGGTAGAGATTCGGCGCGGCCCAACCGTGACCCAATACGGCGTGGAGCCGGGCTATTTGGAGCGCGGCACACAAAACCGCGAGAAGATCATCCAGAAAGTGCGCGATTCGCTGAACGAGGCGATTGACGAAAGCGTGATCGTGGAAGGCTCGATGGACAAAACCACGATTGTGATTGAGCTGCCCGCCGCCATCGCCGAGACAAAAGAAGCCAACATCCGCTCGCTCATCAAAGCATCGCTGGCAGATTCGGATTTGCACATCACAATCAGCGACAAGGGTAAGCGCGGCACAAAAGCCAGCTACGAGGCGGTGGTGGACGAAGACCGCCGCGAGAAGTTCAAAGCCGGGCATGTGAACGCATTGCGCAAGGTTCTCTCCAGCGAGCTGACCGAGCGCTTGTTTGACTACGACATCGTGAGTGCGCCAGACAGCATGGTGGAACGGCTGGAGATCACCTTCACCGCCAAAGTGGCCGATGCGGTGCAGATGAAAGACCGGCTGGAGGCCATCGCCATGGAACTGGGTTTGGCCGGGAGCGTGCAGGTAGACAAAAAGGGCGGCAAAGCCGTGATTGACTGGCAAAAGCAGGCGCAAAAAGTGCGGGTGAGCCAGATCGCCGCATTGCGCGATGATTTTGCGCTGGCCTTGCAAGCCACCGCCCTGCGCATTGAGGCGCCCATCCCCGGGCGCGGGCTGGTGGGCATTGAGGTGCCCAACGCCAACGTGGGCACGGTTGACCTGCGCGGATTGATGGAGAGCGACCCGTTTAAGAAGATCGCCGAGAAATCGCCATTGGCGTTTGGCATTGGGCAGGATGTGAGCGGAACGCCGCACTGCGCCGATCTTACGCGCATGCCGCATTTGCTCATCGCGGGCACAACCGGCAGCGGCAAAAGCGTGATGATCAGCGCCATCATCACCTGTTTGGCCATGAACAACCGCCCGGAAAACCTGAAGATGGTGATGATTGACCCGAAGATGGTGGAGCTTTCGCGCTTTGCCGGGTTGCCGCACATTATTGGCAAGCCAGAAAGCGAGATGGAGCGCCTGCCCGCCGTGTTGCGCTGGGTCACCCGCGAGATGGACACGCGCTACAAAAAATTCGCCGAGGTGGGCGCGCGCAACCTGAGCGATTTCAACACGCCACGCCCCGCCGAGGAGCGATTGCCGCACATGGTGGTGTTTATTGATGAGCTGGCCGATATGATGATGCAATCGCCCATCGAGACGGAAAAAACCATTTGCCGTTTGGCGCAAATGGCGCGCGCCACGGGCATTCATTTGGTGGTGGCCACCCAGCGCCCCAGTGTGGATGTGGTCACGGGTCTCATCAAGGCCAACTTCCCGGCGCGTATGTCATTTGCCGTGGCCTCCTCCACCGATTCGCGCGTTATTCTGGACACGGTGGGCGCGGAATCGCTTTTGGGGCGCGGCGATATGCTGTTTTGCACCCAGAGGCGGGCGTGCCGGTGCGGCTGCAAGGCGCGTTTGTGAGCGATAAAGAAGTGCAAAGTTTGGTGGCGTGGTGGGCAAAACAAACCGAGACGGAGAAAGCCGCCCTGCTGGACGACGAGCCGCAAGATGAAGAATATCAAGCCAACAAAAAACCCGAACTTGAAACGCCCTGGGACATGGTAGTGGCCGAGATGGCGACCGAGCGGGCGATGGCGGGCAACGGGCGCGGGCGCGGCGGCTCTGGCGGCGGTGACGCGGGCGGCGATGACGGCGATGACGACTTGATGAAACGGGCGATGGAAATTATTCAGGTAAGCGGCAACGCCAGCACATCGCTGCTCCAGCGCAAACTGCGCATTGGCTACCCCCGCGCCGCCCGGCTGATGGAAGAGCTAAAAGAGATGGGGTATGTGGGCAGCGCCCCTCACGCCGCGGGCAAAACCCGCGATGTGAATCATGATGGAGGACTGGAGACGGAAGACGGTTTGTAAATCATCCGTCTTCCGTCTACCGTCTTCGGTCTTCCGTCCGTTTTAGTGCGCCATCGCCATCGTGCCGGTTGGCAAGAAGAAGAAGGCAATGGCGAGGATGAGATACAAGGCCAGCAGCAACGCGCCTTCAAACCAGTTGGAGCGGCCATCAATGGAAACCAGCGCCGCGATGACGCATGACCCCAGCAGGGCGATCAGCTCGAAGTTGTTAAACTCCAAGGTGAGCGGATGACCCATCAACAAACTGATGAACACCAGCAGCGGCGCGACCAAAAGCGCAATTTGGATGGATGACCCCAGCGAAATGCCCAGGCTCAACTCCATCTGATTTTTGAGTGCGACTTCGATGGCGACCACATGCTCGGCGATGTTGCCGATGATGGGCACGAGGATGATGCCGACAAAAAACTCGCTGATGCCAAGCTGGGCGGTCATTGGCTCCACCGAGCCGACCAAAAATTCTGACATGAGGGCGATGAGCGCGGTGGCGACCACCAGCATGACGATGGCCGCTCTCACGCTCATGTGCGGCGCGTGCGCGGCCTCGCGCTCCAAAACTTCGTGGGTAGACTTGCTGCGCAACGTGTAAACCAAATACAGCACATACACGCCCAAAATCACGCCCGCGGTGAGCAGGTTGAGTTCTTCCACCGCCACCACGTTTGGCTCAATGGCCGCCGAGAACAGCGCGGGCACGGCCAGCGCCACCGCCGCCATGATGAGCACGGTGCCGGTCAGCCCGGCATGCGCCACGCTGAATTTTTGGGTGCCGTGCTTGAGGCCGCCAAACAAAATACTGGCACCCAGCACCAGCAAAATGTTGCCGATGATGGAACCGATGATGGAGGCCCGCACAAGCTCCATCAACCCGGCGGAGGTGGCGAGCGTGGTGATGATGAGTTCGGCGGCGTTGCCCAGCGTGGCGTTGATGAGGCCGCCCACGCGCGGGCCGGTGCGCGCGGCCAGTTCCTCGGTCGCGTCGCCCATCAACCCAGACAGCGGGATGACCGCCAGCGCGGCGGTGATAAAAATCATGGCTGGCGCGGCATGGCCCATTTCTGCGATAAACGCAATGGGCACGAACACAAGCAAATAGTTAAGCGGATTTTTTAGCAGTGTTTTCATGTGACGTGTAATGGGCAGATTGTATCGTGTAACTTGCAAAAATTGCAAGCCACACGAACCCATCACGCCGCATAGGCCCGCGAGCCAAACCGTGTGAGCAGCAACGCGCCCGCGCCCAGCGCGGTGGCTGCAAGGACGGCGAAGAAACCAATCCCCGGCAATTGCCCCAGCACGGCCAAAATCAACGCGCCCAGCAACATTTGGCCGATGGGTGTCCAGTTGATTTTGCCAAAGCCTTTCAACAACCATTTGCCCAGCCAAAGCGCGCTCACGCTCCAGCCAAACAACACAACCAGCAACCAAATCACGGCGGCCAGCAGCGCAAAGGGCAACAGGCAAATGGTGATGGCGCACACAATCACAAACACCGCCACCGCCAGCCAAAGCGCCATCCCCAAACCGCCCGCAAGCAACCCGTGTGATTGGTAGGTCTGCGCGGCGCGGGCGATGTTGTTTGGGAATACCAGCATGACCAAAATGGCAAACAACGTAATAAACGCGATGGACGACAACGACCCCAGCGCCGAGAAGTCGAAATTAATTTTGGGTTTGGCGGGCGTGTTGGGCGGAATAAGCGGCTTGAGCGGCGCGGGCAATTCGGGAGGCACGGGCGTGGGCATGACGGCGCTGCTTTCGCCACCCAGCACGGTTGCGCCGGGGTCTTTGGTGAGGTGGCCGCCAAACACGTTGGCCTCGCCTTCAATTTTGGCGGTGGGCCGCACATGCGCCTCGCCGCCAATCACGGCCAGGTCTTTGGCGATGGAGCCGTATATGTCTGCGCTTCCGCCAACGACCGACACGCTGCCACTCACGCGGCTGCCTTCCTCCATCGTGAGGGTTCCGCCAACCACAACCACATCCCCCGCGATGGTTTCGCCGGAATGCAAAGTAAGGTCTTGAGCCACAACAAAGCGGTCATTATCCAAAACAAGCCCGCCGTTGGGGGGCGTGGGCGTTTGGGCAAATGCGCTGGCTGGCGCAAAAGCCATCAGCCCAAGAGCCATCAGCCCAACCAAAAACATTTTCTTTGCAGCTTTCAACATGATCTTTGTGATCTTTATGATCTTTTCAGTTTTAGCGCCCCAGGCGTTTATTTCTTGCAAATGCCACGGTCAGCACGCTGGCAAAAGAGGCTTCCATCAAAACGCAAAAACCAATCAGCACAAGCCAAACAAGCGGCTTGGTGAGAACCGCGCGGCCAATGGATGCCAGCGCGCGCAAAAGCACACCCGCGTCCTGGGTCATGGTGGCAAACAAGCGGGCCAGGCTCACCGGTTGAAAACCGCTTTGCACGGCCAGCGGCGCAACCACGAGCGCCATCAGCCCAACCAGCAACCCCGCGCTGGCCAGCAGCAAAAACGCCAGTTGCGCCGATGTGATGACGACCTGAGGCTTGCGCGTCGCGCGGGCTACCCGCGCGGCCTGCATGATGCGCGCGGCCAGTTGCGCCGGGGGCGGCACCAGCGGCGTGTTAAACATCGCCTGATCAAATGTCTGCAATCGCCGTTCAAGGTCTTGTGTTTGCATCTCGTTCATCGTTCACCTGTCCTTATCTCTCGCAAATCTCTCGCAAAAATTCTTTGCGTTTTTGCGAGAAGTTTCATTCATTTTTCATCCAACAACTTTGCGGCCAATGGCAGCTCTGCCAGGGCGCGGCGGGCGCGAAACAACCGCGATTTAACCGCGCTGACCGTGTTGCGGGTGGACGCGGCGATCTCCTCGTAACTCATGTCGCCCCAATAAAACATGGTGATCATGCTGCGGTCTTCGGGCGAAAGTTCTTTGAGCAAAGACATCACCACGCGCTGGCGTTCGTGCTGCGCCGCGATCACATCTGGCTGCGGGTCGTTGCTCATCACGTCAAACTCGGCATCTGGCTCATCCGCCGGAACATGATCGGCAAAATCGGATGGCTCAATGCGGCGGCGGCGCAGGCGGTCTATGCAGGCGTTGTTGGCAATCGCCATGACCCAGCTTTTAAACCGGTAGCGCGTATCAAACGAGTTGATGCGGGTGAGCGCCTGCAAAAATGCGTCTTGCGCGGCATCTTGCGCTTCTTGCTCGTTGCCCAACATGCGGTAAGCCAGTTGGTAAACGCGCGTATGATGCGT
>DAORUN010000146.1:0-6914 GCA_035433205.1 Thermoflexales bacterium
GACACGTTCACGTTGCCGTTGATCTCTTTGGTCTGGTTGGTGTCTGGGTCGTTCCAGCGCAGGTTAACGGTGGCGATGCGGCCCGCCGCGCCCGGCTTTAGCGTGACCTGGTAAATGGCGGTGGCGGTGTGCCCGGCGCTCAATCCGCCGCCTTTGACCGAATCATTGCGAAAATCCTGGTCGGCCACCGCGCGGTTTTCGTAGCCGATGAGCCGGTAAGTTTGCACCGCATCTGCGTTAAAGTCCACCTGAACTTTGGCGTCGCGGGCGATGTTTTGCAGGCCGCTCACTTTGGCCGCAAACTGTTTTTCCGCATCGGCCAGCGTGTTGATATACAAATAGTTGCCGCCTTCGCTCTGGTCGGCCAACTTTTCCATCAGCGTGTCGTTGTAATTGCCAAACCCCACGCCCACGCTGGTGAGCGCGATCCCGCGCCGCGCGAACTCCTGCACGCTCGTCAGAATCTCGTCTGGCTTGATGCCGCCTTCGTTCGCCACGCCATCAGACAGCAAAATGACGCGGTTGGCCGCCCCGGCGCGGAAGGCGCGGTTCGCCATCGCGTAACCCATCATTAACCCGCTTTGCAAATTGGTGCTGGCCTTTGGCACGATGGAATCAATCGCGCGGTTAATCACATCGCGCTGCTCGGCGGGCGTGGGTTGCAAAACCTCGCGCGAGGTGGTGGTGAACGCCACAATGCCCACCGTGTCGCCCTCGCGCAACTGGCCCACCAGCATCTTGAGCGATTGACGCGCCAGATCAATTCGGTTGTCCATGCTCATCGAACCGGACTCATCCACCACG
The DNA here is from genome assembly GCA_035433205.1 of Thermoflexales bacterium. Classification (GTDB taxonomy): domain Bacteria; phylum Chloroflexota; class Anaerolineae; order J036; family Brachytrichaceae; genus DAORUN01. The sequence continues at coordinate 805 of DAORUN010000146.1, forward strand.
AACACATACGCGCCCGGTTTGCGCTGGCTGTCTGGCACGCGGTAGCCCTGCACGCCAACGCGCACGAGGTAACTGCCATCAGTGTGAAACGGCGAGAGCGCGCCATCGGCATAAATGCCAAAGGCCACATCGCGCGGGGTTGGGTAGCCCTGTTTGAAGGCGTTGATGAACTCCTCGGCGCGCACGCTGGCATACGGCGGCAACTGGCCTTTGCGCAAATACTCCTTCGCCATGCTGTAACTGGCCGTGTCCACATCTAGCCCAAAGGTAGACAAGTGGTCGCGCCCGGCGTTCACCGGCGGGTTTATGCCCGCGTCCTTAAACTGGTTGTCTGGGGGGATGGGTGTTGGGCGCACGGGCATCACGCCGCCCGGAGCCGCGGGCGGGTAGGCGCGTGATTCCGCCGCTGGGGCAGCATACGGCGCGGCGGTGGGCGCAGCGGGCTTTGGCGCATCCGTTGGTCTGGGCATGGCAGGTGCGGCGGTTGGGGCGTAACTAGATTGGGTGTTGGTTGTGGCTGGTTCCTGCGCGATGGGTCGCGGGGTGGCCGCGCTCCCGCAGGCGGCCATCAGCGCGGGCACAACAAAAATAGCAGCGAGTTTGGCGAGATTTTTGTTTGTCATGATCTGGTTCCTCCGTTAAAAAGTCCTCTTTTGTGGTATAAAAATACGCGCAAACCCGCGGGGTGGCTTGATAATCGGCTGACAAAAGGCTGACAAGTACGCTTGCATAAAACACCTTTTGGGTTACACTTTATTTATTCTGGATAGGGCAGGAGATTTTTGTGACAAACGACTTACCGGTGTTGGTTTGGTTTTTGTTGGGGTTTGCGCTCATCGCGCTGGTGGCGCTCATCATTGGGTGGCTGACCGTGCGCGGCAAAATGAAGGCCGAGGTGGAGCGACTGCGCGGCGTTGAAACGCGCCTGCAAGCCGATTTGCAAGAGGCCCGTGACACGCACAGCCAGTTCAAGCTGCAATTAGAAGCGACCAGCGAAGAGCGCAACATGCTCGCCAACTCGCTTAGCGAGATGAAGCAGGCCAGAGCCGGCATGGAGGCCAATCTCTCCCAATTGGAAAATGCCAACGCCGAGTTGGAGGCCGAGCTGACCGCGCGGGGCAGCGAGTTGCAGCGCACCGCCCAGCGTTTGTCTAAATTGCAGGGCGAGTTTGCGGTGATGAGCAAAGCCCGCGCCGATCTTGAAGTGATGTTGACGGACAGCGAACTGGCAGGCAGCGCCCTGCGCGACGAAGTGCGGAGCGCCAACATGCAGATCGTGGCGTATCACAAGGCGCTGGACACGGCCAAAGAAAGCCATTTGGCCGAGGTGGACGCGCTGCGCGTGGCGTTTGACCTTGCCAAACAAGCGCATGTGGCCGAGACCACCGCTCTGGCAACCAATGTGTCTGCCACCAGCGCGAACATGGCGGCCAAAGATCAGCGCATCACCACCCTGGAAAACGAGCTGGTTAAATTTCGCCTGCCCTCCGGCTCTCAATCGGTTGTGGAGGCGCCCAAAGAGTTTGTGGTTGCGCCAGAAGCCCCTGCGGAGCCAATTGAGTTTGACCAGCCCAGCCTTCTTCCGCCAGATGTGTTAACCGAAGGGCAACCCGTCTCGGTTGTGGAAGAGGCGGTGGTGAGCAAAGACCTCGCGCCAGCCGATGCCCCATCAGACGCCCCAGCCAACGAAACACCAGCCGCCACCCCCGAAGAAAAAAGAATTGCCTGGCTGGAGGCCAAACGATCCAGATTTCACTGGCCGGATGGCGTAAAAACCAAGATTGTTGAGCAGGCGATGGACTTGACCGAGGTGGTGGGGATAGATGCCGCGCAAAACAAAATGCTGCAAGCCGAGGGCATTGGCACTTTCTGGGAATTGGCCAACACCCGCGATGACATTCTAAACTTTGTGTTTAACCCCGCGGGCGGCGAAGATGCCAGCATTGAGGATATTCGCAGCCGGGCATGGGTGATGGCAGAAAAGACCGACTCGGTGGGGCAGGTGTGGGGCGGCCCGGCCAACCTGACAGAGTAGCCCGCGCGAATCACGCCGCGGCCAAAGCCAGCTTTCGCGCAATTTCAACCGCCGCCTGCGGGTTTGCCAGCCCGCGCGCGGCACACGCGGCGCGTTGCCGCTCGTCTTCATCGCTCAGCCACGCCTCAAGCTGCGCCATCACTTTGGGGATGGACGGACACCACGCCGCGGCCTTGTGCGCAGCCAAATACGCCCGGTTGCCGTCTTCCTGCCCCGGCACAGCGTGATACAAAATGATGGGCAACCCGGCGGCCAGCCCCTCGCACAATGTGCCCGTGCCCGCCTTGGAAATCAGCACATGGCTGGCGGCCATGAGTTGCGGGATGTTGTCGGTAAACCCCAGAATTTGCGTGGGCATGCGCGGCGTCTCGGCCAGCAGTTCATCTTGCAGGGCGGTGTTGCGCCCGCACACCACCGTGAGCGATGCGCGCAGATCCGAGCGCATGAGCGCCCGCGCCAAATCGCGCAGTTGGCCCATCCCTTCGCCGCCGCCCATCAACAAAAGTTGGGGAGCGCCGCCAGACCTCACCGCTTTGGTCGCATTGTTTTGGTCCACACCCGTGAGGTCTTTTATTTGTCTCTCAAAATCTGGCATGATGGGATACCCGCCCACAAAAATTCTGCTTTCTGGGATGCCGCTGCGAACCGCCTCGGCCTTCACCTCTGCGTTTGGCACAATCAGCAGGTCAATTTCTGGCGCAAAGTGAAATGCGTGAACGTGAAGCAGGTCTGTGACGATGTGCGCGTATTTGGCGCGGCTGCCCGCGCGGCGCAGCGCTTGCGGGATGAACGCGTTGAAATGCGGCTGGCACGACACGACCACATCTGCCGCGCAGGTTTGCGCCCACGCCCGCGCCCGGTCGCCATCCAGCGCCATGCCCAGCCCGCCCAACATCTTCATGCGGGTCGCGCCGTTGATGGCTTCGTAGCTCAGCCGGTGCAGCCAGGGCGCGGTGCGGGCCGCACTGGCATAGGTTTCTTCGCTGCGGTTAAATGGCGCGGGCAGCAGGCCAATGGCATTTTGGAGCGCAATGCGGTGCGTTCCGGGATGCTCCATCTCCAACGCCTGCGCCACCGCTTGCGCCGCCGTGCGGTGGCCGCCGCCAGTGTCTGAAAACAAAAACACAATCTCGCTCATGCGCAGGGGATTGTAATGGCGGTCACGGGCTGGCTGCTCATCGGCGATATGTGGCGGTTGCCGCCACCGGATTTATCCGCTGCCGAGCGCGTCTGCCCCTGGGGCATCCGCGTTACCTCAGCGTGATCGTTTTGCCATCGGTCACAAACTCGGCGGGGCCGGTTTCGCGCAGGCTGATGGCGCGGATTTTGGCATCCAGCCCGCGCGGGATGGCGCCCGCATCGGCCCACACCACCCAGCGCGGCGCGGCCTTGTTGAGCTGTTCCACCGCATCGCGCTGGCGCGGCGAGACGAACACAACCGAATCCCCATCCAATGTGCCAGCCAGTGTGAGCGACTCGCCCGCGAGGTCAATTTTTACCGAGCCATATTCCAGCCGCGCCCCAAGCTCGGCCCGCCCGCGCGGAATAATCACCAGCGCCAGCCCCGGCTCCAGTTGAATGCGCTCACCCTGGCGCGGGGCAAGGAAGCCGCCCACCAGCGTTTGCGCATCGCTTGTCCATGTGTCGGAGATTTCATCGGCGTGGCTGAGCGCGGGCGGTTGGATGAATTGGCCGACCGCGTATTTTTGCAAAACGGGCAGCGCCCCCGCGCGAACGCGCTCGCTGCGCGATGGCGCAAACACAAACTCGGCCTGTCTGTCCCAAACGGGCATGGCGCGGCTCGCGATGGAAAGCACATCGCCGCTGCCCGCAAAAATAAACTGGTTGCCCGCCGGGGTTTGGGCAAACGCGCCGCCCCCGCTAAATGTGACATGCAATTTGCCATCTGGTTTTTGGAAATACCAAACTGCAAAGCCGCCCGCGCCCGCCAAAACCGTCAGGGTGATGAGGCCAGCCGCGCCCCGCGCCCGAACTCCATCGGCCAGCGCGCGGCGTTGCTGGGGCGGCAATGCCATCAGCCAAGAAAGGCCAAACAACGCCAGGTAATAGACGATGGCCGCGCCGGGGCCAAAATCGTAAATGGGGATGGACGCAAACGGCAACGCGGCGGTGATCTGCACAATTTTGATGGTGTAGGCCAGCAAAAGGTATGACGGGGCGGCCAGAACGGTGATGAACGGCGGCGGGATGAAGATGCCCAAAACAGCCGCGATCACACCGGACACCATCAACACAGATTGCACGGGCAGTGCCAGGGCGTTTGTGACCAGCGAGATGAGCGAGAGCTGTTTGAAGCTGCCCAGAATAAGCGGCAAGGTGGTGAGCTGCGCCGCCAGCGTGACCAGCACGGTCTCGGTAAAAATTTCAACCACGCGCCGCACCCATTTTTCTGGCGTGCGCGCCTCTACAAATTTTTTAACCGGCGCTTGCAGGCGGTTGGCATACAAAACAAGCCCGGCGGTGGCGGCAAAACTCAGTTGAAAGCCGGAGTCGAACAGCACGCCGGGGTCGTGGGCCAGCATGATGAAGGCCGAGGCGCACAAGGTGTTGAGTGTGAAACCCTTGCGCCAGAGCAACTGGCCGATGAGCGCGATGACGGCCATGAACGCCGCGCGGACGACTGAGGCCGACGCGCCAACCAAAACCATGTAGGCCAAAATGAGCGGGATGGCGATGGCCGCCGCCAGCCGTTGGTTAAACAACCGCCCCAGTGCAAGGGCCATCACCCCGGCGATGATGGACACGTTGAACCCGCTGATGGCGATGATGTGGCTGGCGCCGGTGCGCCGGAAGGCCTGCACAACGTCATCGGGCAGGGCGTTGTCATCGCCAATGAGGATGCCGTTGAGCAGAGCCGATTCTGGGGCGGGCATCATGCGCCGCACAGATTGGCGCACCGCGTCTTTTACGCGCAGGGTGATGGCGTACGGAACGCTCTCGTAACGGCCCTGCGCCAGCCGCTCGGCGCTGTCTGGCGAGGGCATCCACGAGCGGATGTTTTGCCGCGCCAGATAATCGCGGTAGCTGAACTCGGCCATCACCGGCGGCGCATCCAGCTTGCCCACCGCGCGAATCACATCGCCATATTGCCAGGCGGTGGATGGCTGAACGCGGATGAGGACAAGCTGGCCCGCGCCCAGCGTGGCGGGCAGGTCGGGCGCGTCGGGGTCGTTCAACTCGGTGACGCTCACCCGCACCCGCAGGCGGATGGCATCCGGGCGGACATCGGGTTCTTCGGCCACCACGCCTTCCAGAATCACGGCGTAGCCATTCGCGTTTGGCAGCGCGTTTTTGCCCAGGTCTGGCCGGGCCAGGTTTTGCCGGGACGCTCCCGCGCCAAACAAAAAGAGCGCGGCGCACAGCCAAATGGCGGTCTCGTTTTTGGCGCGTGCGGCGGCCATCAGGCTGAGCAGGCCCAGCGCGGCGATGGCAAGCGCCATCCAACCGGGTATGAAAAATTGCGAAGCTACCCAGATTCCAGAAGCGAGCGAAATTGTAAACAGCACAAACGGCGCGGCGCGGGCTGTCATGGCCCCAAAAGTGTATCAGAAATGCGGCGGTTGGGTAGAGATTTTTGTCCTTTTTGGCGGCGCATTTCTAAACATTCTGTTTCATTTTTGAGTGGTAGTATTTCGGCCCTGAGACGGAAGCGTGTTAGCTGGGAAGGGGTGCGCGGGGTCTCGAATATATATTTGTCACGACATCGCTGTTAACACTATTTTCATTGAGGCTTTATGTATTCAAAGATCCTTCACGGCATCCGGGTTGCGTGCGCTTTTGCATTGATTTGGAGTTCTGTGGGCGGCGCTTCTATTCGCCCAGCCGTTGCGCAACCATCCAACCCGGCGGTGATTTGCGCCGATGTTGCCTGCGAAACACCCGCCCTTGACAAGGCTGATTTTGACGGAAATGGCGTGATTGATCAGGCTGACCTTTTGGCCGTTAAGAACAAATACGACCGGGCAGGCACAGGCGCAGACGCTGTGTTTGATGTGAACGGGGATGGGCTAATCAATGTCTACGATGTTCAGTTTGTGGCAGAGCGCGTTGGGCT
>DAORUN010000147.1:0-2698 GCA_035433205.1 Thermoflexales bacterium
CGATGACGCCGCACTCATCTTTTTCAATGCCTGTGCGGATGAGGCCCGCCAGCGCGGCCAGCCAGCCCGCGCGGTCTTCATCGTTGAGCGGCGCACCCGTCGCCATTTTTGCCACGTTTTCCGGCGGATGAAAATCGTCGCCATCATAAAAGCGGCAGGCCATGCCCGCCGCCAACTTTTTGCCAATGGTGGTTTTGCCGCTGCCAGAAACGCCCATGAGGATGACAAACATGTTTAATTTCAAACGGGCAACGGCAAAGCCAGCATTGCGCCAACGGCCAGCAAAAGCAACCCGCTCGCCGCAAGCTCAATCGCAATGCTGCGGGCAAATTGGGCCGCCGCGGTTTGCGCGTGTTGCTGCGCGATGGCCGACCCGCCGCGCAACACGCGCAGCTTTGGCGCAATCACCTGCTGGTGAAACGCCCCCAGCGCAACCAGGGCGCCAAACAAGATGAGCTTGACCGCGAGGGCGCGGCCAAACGCGCTCATCCAAAGCGCGTCCACGCTGGGCAAATACGCCGCGCTCTGGGCGATGCCAGTCATGCCCAGCCCCAGCACGCAAAACATGGCAACTGGCGAGAACCGCGCAATAAGCTGGCTCAGTTGGGCGATGGCGTTTGGGTCGGCGCGGTTGCGCCACGCCAGCGGCGCGTAGACCAGCGCAAATTGCCCCACCCCGCCCAGCCAGACCGCCGCCAGCCCAAGATGAATAAAGTCAGCCGCCAGCGGCATCACCTGCCCCGCGCTCCGGCTGCTCAAACTTTGAGTGAGGAGCAGCGGAATTGCCCAAACCCACCGAGATGGGCTGGGGGTGGGCCGCCGCTCTTGCCAAAACAAAATCGCCAAAACAACCAGCCGCGCGGCCAAAATGATGAGGCTTTGCCCGGCCAAAGCCTCCATCACACATGCAAGCCCCGCGAGCGCGAGCAGACCCATCCGCACCCGCACCGCCCGCGCGGGGGCGGGCGCAAACCCGCGCCCAAACAGCGGCGCGAACGTGAGCGAGCCTGTGAGCGCCACGAGCGCCATCAGCACAAACCAATGAGAAAAAATTGAAAGCGCGATGGCCAAAAGTATAAATTGCCTTTTACTTGCTGGGTTTTGCCGGGCAACCCTCAAACACCGAGCGCAAATACGGCGTCCATTCGCGGGTCATGGCAAGCGCGCTGGCGCGGCTCAGGTTAAAACTGCGCCAGTCATCGCTGCGAGGGGCGGCGTTGACCCATTGCGCCATCAAACGGCTTGTCAGGGCGCAGCGTTGCGTCTCCTCCAGTTTTGGCAGGGCTTCCAAAATGGCGGGCACGGCGTCTGCGCTTAACGTGGCAATGTAAGCCGTGTCCACCGCGCGGCGCGTCTCGCCCGTCGAGGCATCTGCGCCAGAACCCGGCACCACCACACCAGACTGGGCCAGGTTGTAGCGGGCAATTTGGTAATCGGGGTTGATGGCCGCCAGCGCCAAAATAACGGCCACCGCGCAGGCCAGCGCGCCAAACGCAAATTTTTGCCGCCGATTGCGCAACACGGTCAGCGCCAGCCATATAAACAACAAGCCCAGCCCAATCATAAAAGCGGTGGTGTAAAACCGCATTTCGGTCAGCCCAAACTGGCGGGTATACAACGCCATGCGCTGAAACGCCGAGACCATGATGACGCCCATTTGCGCCGCCAAAATAAGGCTGAGCAGGTGCGCAATGCGGCGATGCGCCGGGGTGTCGCTTTCGGTCATCCAGTCGGCCATCAGCAAAACGGGCAATAACAGCACGGCCACCGCCACCAGCTCAAAAAAGCCGCGCCGCGCGTAATCGGCATACGGGTCAAGACCGGGGGTTGCGCCAATGGGCGTGAGGCTGAAGAAGTACGGAAATTGCAGCGCCACAAACACGGCAAACAAGATGTTCATCAGCCCAAGCACGGTGGCGGTTTCCACGAAATGCGCCCCGCCAGCGGGTTTAAAGCTGCCCTCAATCAGTGGATCGGCAGAAAAGATGGTGTGCAACGCGCCCGCCCCCAGCCACGCCCAAATCAAAATGGCTGGCAAATGCTGGAAGAAGGTGTCAAGTCTAAAAAAATCGCGCACCATTCGACCAAAGGTGGCATCGGCAGAGGCGAACAATGCCCCAAACACCACCAGTAGCGGGATGGACATGACCACGCCCAGCGCCACCCGCGAGACGGCGCGTGAACCGCGCAGGTTTTCGCCTTGCCAGGGTCTGTTAAACAGCATTACCCAAAACCCGCCGATCGCCAGCATAACCCCCGCGATGACCGCATCCACCGCAAGCGACACGATCCCGGTTACGCGAATTTGTCCGTGCCGGGCGCGCATCATGCCCGCGCCCATCAGCCCCAGCCCCAGCAGCACGCACGAGAACAACAGAAGACCCGCATCGCGCACGGCAAAAACCGCGGCCAGCAAAAGCACCGGCACAGCCAGCCAGCGCCCGCCGCCGGTCAGGGGGATGGGGCTGCGGCGGCTCACCACAAACGCGATCCCCAAAAAGGCCGCCACCAGCAGCGGCAAGTTCACCCCCAGCCGGGCATCGCGCATCAACACATCGGCCATCACCCCAAACAACACGGCCGCTAAGAGCAAAACCAACGCAAACAAATTGGAAATTTTCATGGCTTCCCCAGTTTACGCCCAGATGCGGCGATTTGCCCCACGTTTACCCTGCGGAAGATATGCGCCGTTCAGGTT
>DAORUN010000147.1:2798-6873 GCA_035433205.1 Thermoflexales bacterium
GCAACTTACTTGAGGATGTAATACGTCCCGCGTTTGTCGCCCACGCGCAAAATTGTGCCGCTGTCCACCAGCTCCACAAAATCGCGGCGCAGCGATTCCGCGCTCACATCTGGGCATAGCTCTTGGTATTCGCGGTTGGTGATGCGCCCGTTTTGGCGGATGAAGGCCATCATTTTTTCCATGCGGGTTTGTTGGGCGGTAGATGGCAACCCGGCGGGCGCGGGGCCATCGGGCTTTGCCGTTTGCCGCGCCATCAGCGTGACGGCAAACCCAGCCTCGGTCTCCTCAAATGCGGGCGGCTGCTGGTCGCGCTCCTTCATCGCGCGGATCATCCGGTCAATCCCGTAGCCCAGCCGTTCAATAAAACCCATGTCGGCCAGCACTTGCACAATCGCCTCGTTGCGGCTGTATCGCTCGCGCAGCAAATTTTTTAGCGTCACATGACCGGGCAATTTCCCAGGGCTGCGCACCTCTACCCGGTCATTAAACACAAGCACATGAATTTGATTGCCGCTCAGGCGGTAATCGCGATGCGCCACCGCGTTCACCACCGCCTCGCGCAGCACGCCCGGCGGGTAAGGCGTTTCATCCGCGCGTTTCCATGTGGCAATGCGCGAACGCTGGGCCATGTTATCGTGCAAAAACGCCTCAACGCGGGCAATTTGATCTGGCAGCGCCCCAGAGATGGTTTGGCGGGTGAACGCATCATTCATCTCCGCGCCGCTAAACCGGGCGCACAAAATTTCCGCGCCGCGCACCCATCGTTCCGGCTGTTTGCCAAACAACAAAAGCCCGGCGTGCGTGGGCCGCCATCTGCGGCCTTGTTTGGTCAGGCAGCCGCGCCGCGCCAGCGCCTCCTCTGCCGAGGCCTCGCCCAGCCGAGCCACGCTGCTCACATACGCCTCCACCTTTTTCCAGTCCAAGTCCTCAATCGTCGCGCCGGTGGGTGTTTGAGCTTCCCAGGTATTCTCGCTCCGCGCCAGCATCAGGTCGCGCAGTTGGCGGGCGGGCACATCCACAATGCGGCTGCCCTTGCGCGTGAGGTAACGCCCCTCGATGGAGTACACATTGGGCAACCCCTGCGGCACTTCAACCGCCAGCGCCAGCGCGTTCTCGGTCTTGGCCGATGGCTGACCGGCGGGCGCGGGTTCGCCCTCAAATACAAAATATGGCAGGGGCGCAATCAGGCGCGGCTGAACCGCCAGCATGGCCTGCATGGCGCGATCCAGCAAAGCCTGCGGGTCGGGCGGCGTGCCGCGCGTCACGCGAATAGGCACAATGGCAATGCCGCCATCCGCGTTCGCCAGCGAGGTCATCGCGGCGGCCAGCCGGTCGGCGCTGGCGGCGGCAGGCGCAAGAATCTCAATCCGCGGCCCGCTGCCAGCGGTGATGAGCTTCTTTAAGTCGGCAGTGGTTATCATGCCAATTGTTAATTACCAATTACCAATTACCAATTACCAATTACTAATTACTAATTACGAATTACGAAAATTGCGCCTCGCATTAATTAGTAATTGGTAATTAGTAATTCGTAATTATTTGTCACTTAATTTCAAACTTAGACACAACCTGACCGTTGTTCATCAGCGAGACCGTGTCGCCAACTTGCCACACCGAATCATTTTGGCGCATAAAAACATCGGTTGGCGTATTGGTGCCGCTGGTGGTGTAAATATTCAAAAAGCCTTCTTTGAACACGGTGATGTTGGGCAGTTTGTAGCTAAACCCGCGCCCGTTTTGAATCGTCCAGTTCTCCAAATTCACCGCATCCCCACCCTCGTTCAGCACCGAGAGAACCTCGCGCTGGCGCTGTCCCGGCGAGATGACATTGGCGATGCGCACCCCGCCAGCACTGGCAACCGGCGCGGGTTGCGCGGGCGATGTGGCTTGCGCGGGCGCGGCGGTCGGGTTAAATGGAATTGCGGTGGAGGCCGGCGGCTGCGTGGCGATGGGCCGCGCGGTGGCGGGCAACGCAGTCACGCCCGCGCTGGCGGGCATCACGGTGGCGGTGGCGGGCGCACGGCTGGGTGCGGGGGCAGGCGCGGGCGCGCTCGCCCCCGCCTGAGCCGTCATCAACCGCACAATAATGGCGGCCGTGACCGCCGAAACAAGGATGTTAATCAGGATGAGCCGCAGCCACCCTCTGGTATTTAATGAAAACATGGGTTAAGAATGCCTAGTGCCAATATACCAAAGAGTGCGAGAACGTGTATGATGAAGCGAATTCAGAATGCCGAAGCCGGAAGTTGGAAAATTCTGCGTTCTGATTTCTCTGCATTCATGGACAACATCAACCATCAAATCAAGGCATGGGCAACCAGAGCGCGGGCGCAACGCAGCCTGGCGCAGGTGTTCTTTGGCCTGGCTTGCGGGCTGGGGGCTGGTTTGGTGATGGCGCTTGCGGCGCGGGTTTTTCCAATTGCCACAAAGTTTGGGGTGCTGGCCGCCGCGTTGGCCGCCGCCGCGCTGGGGCTTCTCATCGCCCTGGCGCTGCCCTGGGTGGCCGCCTTGCGCAAAACACCGCTGGACTGGGCGCGGCGTTTTGACCAGCAATTTGGCCTGGGCGAGCGCATTTCTACCGCGCTGGAGCTGCGCGCGGGCAAGTTAAATGCAGATAAAACGCTGAGCAGTTTGCAGTTGGCCGATGCGGCCCGCGCCGCGCAAAGCGTGGATGCCAAAAAACTTTTGCCCTTGCGCATCAGCCGCCGCGATGCGGGCGTTTCTTTTGCGCTGGCCGTGGCGCTTGCAATTGCCATCGCCCTGCCCAACGCCCAGGAAAAAACCGCCCAGCAACGCGCCGACCTGCGCGAAAAATTGCAAGAGCAGGCGCAGGCGGTGGAGCAGGCCAAACAAGGCATTGAGGGATCGGCGGCGTTGACCGAGCTGCAAAAAAAACAAGCGTTGGATGCGCTGAATCAGGCGCAGCAAACGCTGCAAAACCCTGCAACCAGCGCAGAGCAGGGGTTGGCCGCGCTCAACGACGCGCAAGCCAAGCTGAACGCGTTGCGCGACCAGTTGGCCAATCAGCAAATGCAAGATTTGCAACGCGCCGGGCAAAACCTCTCGCCAGATGCCCTCACCAACGCGCTGGCCGACGCCTTGCAACGAGAAGATTTTGCAAAAGCGGCGGATGAAATGCGCGATATGCTGAAGCCCGACGGCCAACCCATCAGCCCGGAAGAGCAGCAACGCCTGGCCAACCAGCTTGACCAAATGGCCCGCGCCGCGCAAGGCAGCGACCCGCAAATGGCGCAAAGTTTGCGCGAGGCCGCCGCCCAACTCCGCGCCGGAAATTTGGGGCAGGCCGATCAGGCGATGGAACGCGCCGCGGAATCGCTGGACCGCGCGGCGCAAAGCCAGCAGCAAGATGAGGCGCTGAGCGAGGCGCAGGCTCAGGCCGATGCGCTGCGCCGCGATTTGGCGCAGAGTTCATCGGGCCAAAGCCAGCAGGCCGGGCGCGGGTCGCCAGCGCAAAATGGCGCGGGGCAAAGCGCGCAAAACGGCGGCCAGCCTCGCGCGGGCAATCCGGGTGATGGCCCTGTGACCGATTTGAGCAACGCCGCTGGCGCGGGCAACGGCCCCAGCGCGGGCGTGGTGAACGGGCAAGGCGGCCAAAGCGGGCATCATGAAGACACGGGCAGCGATAACAGCGTAACTGTGCCCAACGAACGGCTGAACGGCAAGGGCAACGGCGTGGGTTTGCAAGAAGAAAATGGCTCGCCTTCCACCACCACCGGCGGGCCGCGCACCGCGGCGGGCGGGCAATCGCGCGTGCCATATACCCAGGTGTATGGGCAATATGCTCAGGCGGCAGATGAGGCTTTGCAAACCGGCGAAGTCCCGGCTGAATTGCGCGATTTGGTGCGCGATTATTTTTCATCGCTGAACCCGGGCAGGTAATACCAATTGCAAAATCAAAGCGCCAACCTTGCGGGTTGGTCATAAATTTTCGCTTACACGGAAATGACAGAAATGCTTTCAATTCTTTGATATACGTTTTGAATAAGCAAAACAAGGCGAAAAATGTCATTCTGAGCGACCGAAGGGAGCGAAGAATCTCTGGCTAATTCTTTCT
>DAORUN010000148.1:0-6848 GCA_035433205.1 Thermoflexales bacterium
ACAATGATGCGGTGATGGCTGTGCGCGGTGCTGTGCAGGCGGTCAATCGCATCGGTGGCAATGCCCAGCGCGGTGTCAAATCCAAACGAGATATCCGTGCCGTAAATGTCGTTGTCAATCGTCTTGGGCAGCGTAATGACATTGATGCCTTTTTGCGAGAGACGATACGCATTCTTCGCCGTGCCACCTCCGCCCAAACACACCAGACAATGCAACTGATTTTTGTGGTAAGTCTCAACGATGGCATCGGTCATATCCATCAACTTGCCGCCCACCGGCATTTTGTGCGGCTTGTCTCGGCTGGTGCCCAAAATTGTGCCGCCCTGGGTCAGGATGCCAGACAAGGCTTTGCTATCTAACATGATCTGACGGTTTTCCATCAATCCGCGAAAGCCGTTTTCAAAGCCGATGACACTCCAGCCAAACACGTTTTGCGCGGCCTTGCCCACGCCGCGGATGGCCGCGTTTAGTCCGGGGCTGTCGCCGCCAGAGGTTAATACACCGATTGATTTTGACATGGTTGTTGTTTTGGTAGTAATTGTTGCGTTATCAGTCTATCATCCATCTGCCAAAGCTGCTAAAGCTGCTCAAACTCACTTGCCAGCTTGTTTATCATTTCTTCAATCCAATGGGCGTTGCGGGCATCGTGGATGGATAACCTGGCCCGGTTTTGCTCTGGCCACACCGCAAGCTCTAATGTGCCGGGTAACCCTTCCTTTTTGAGATGCCACACCGTGCCGCCTGGTTTTTGCCGAATTGCGTCTTTCATCGCCACCCAAAGCCCTTCGCGGGCGCAAATTTGTTCAATCAGCCGCTCTGTGCGCGGCCAATTGGTGATATTCAGGGTGTTGATTTCGCGTTCAAGCATGTTCGGCTCTACCTTGCTTTCTTCACACCCATCGCGCCAAGCACAAAACTGGCGATGGCGATTTGGCCCCCCAGCGCGGCCACCGCGCCAGATGCGACCAGGCAGCGCAGGGCGGCCTCGGTGGGTTGGGTGAGGCCAAAAACGATGCCGGGCAAGCTGAGCGCGATGATGGCGATGCCAAGCAACGCCCCGCGCTCCAGAGTGAACCGCGCACGAAATTTTTGCCAGAGCGGGGCAGGGGGCATAATTTGGTCGCGCATCATCAAGGCGGTGGCAAACAGCCCGGATAACACCATCTGCACACCCACGATGCCCAGCATGGCGCAAACCACCAGCGCCCGCACATTTGAGTTGAGCAGTAAGCCGCCCGCGATCGCGAGCGCCATCAGCAAAAGGCCAGGTTGAAAGAACAGCCAGCGCGGGCTGTTGAGCAGCAAAAATTTAAGCACCCCCCAGCCATCGCGGATGGGGTTGGTGTGCGGTTTGCGGCTGCGCCCGCTCACCAGTTGGCGCGTGGGCACCTCGGCGATTCGCAGGTGATTTAGCACGGCGATCACGCCCATCTCCATGCTGAAATCCACGCCGCTGGTGCGGAAATGCAGTTTTTGGATGGCCTCTCGGTTGAGGCCGCGCAGACCGCACAAAAAGTCGGTGATTTGGCTGGGATAAAACAACCGCGCAACCCAGCTTAGCGCGGGGTTGCCAATGTGTTGATTGGCAGATGAGATTGAGCCGGGCGCAAACCCGCCAGCGTAGCGGTTGCCAATGACATATTCGTAACCCTCGCGTAATTTGGCGAGGAAGGGGTCAAGGTTGGCGAGATCGTGATTGCCATCGCTATCGCCCATGATGATGTATTTGCTTTTGGCCGCCGCAATGCCGCCCAGAATGGCGCTGCCATATCCGCGCATGGGCACATTCACCACGCGCGCTCCGGCTCCTTGCGCAAGTTCTATCGAGCCATCGGTGCTGCCATTGTCGGCCACAATCACCTCGCCATTTACACCCGCGCGGGTCATCCAATCGCGGGCGAGGCGCACGCAATCCGCAACGGTCTCGGCCTCGTTCAGGCACGGCATGACAATGGTGATCTCAAGTTCTTCGTTATTCAAGGCTGCGCTGGATTTTACTATCAGGTTGAAGAGGAGGAGTTCATCTGCGAATTTTACTTCTCGCCAATTGCAATCAGTTTGCCATCCGTGGTGGCGACATACAAAATGCCGTTAAACAATGCCCCGCCGCGCGGGGCGCGCTCGGCGGGCAGCGAGAATCGCCAGCGCAGCGTTTCGCTGGCCGATTGGGCGGCCACGCACTCCGGCCCCAGCGAACGAGACAGCCCGCACACGATCATCGTCCCATCGCGGTCAATGCCAGCGGGCAAGCTTTGGCGCTGGTCAAAATTCACCGATGACACAAACTGCCCGCGCTCGCTCAGCCAAACAATGCGCGTATCCTGAAACTCATTGGTGAGCAACAACCACATGATTTTGCGATTGGTGAACCCCGAAAATGCCGCCGCGCTGGAAGGAAAGCGGCGCACCCAATCCATTTTGCCCACCGAACCGAGGGTGATTCCACCGTTTACGGTTTTCCATTCCAGCATCTCCGAGTCGGAGAACAAAAACGTCCGGCCATCTGGAGCCATGCTGAACTGGTCAAACCCCGCCGGCGTGGAAGGGAACAGGACGCGGCCAGTCCGCGCATCCAGCGCGGTATCGGCGAAGAACAGCGTTGTTTCATCTGTGCTTAGCCGCAACGATGGCCCAAACGAAGAATATGGAATTTGCCCGCGCCACTTAAACGCGCCATCCGGCCCAAGGGCAATCACGTAGCCATCCACCGCATAAAAAACGCTGCCATCTTTTGCGGTGATGGGGCCGCCGCCGGGCGCGGCCAGCGGCGACAATTTTTGTTCTGGGGCAAACGCCCGCAACGCCACGCCTGCGGGTAAAAATGTGTGCAAACCGCCCGCGTTATCCATCACAAAAATGTTGCCGTTGGCGGCCAGCGCAGGTGTTCCGGTTGGATGGAAACTGAGCGGGGTTTGCCAGAGCAGCGCGCCATCCAACCCCAGTGCAAGCAAGTCTTGTTCTCCGGCCAAATAAATCACGCCATCGCGCGAGATGACCGGGCCGCCGCTGAACGCGCCGGTATAAGCAAATGTCCAACGCAATTCTGGCTGTGCGATTCCGGCGCTGTCTGTTTGCAACCCAGCTTGTGAGTCTCGCAAAGATGATGCCCACGCATGACCGCCCGGCGCAGGCGGGATGGCCGCACCCGTGTTCGCCAATCGTTGCGCATAGGCAAAGAGTGTGACCAATCCCATCCCCAAAATTGCCAAGCTGATGGCGACCGCGCGTTTTTTGCGTCGTGCCTGTTTCAGCATTTGCCTCATGCGTTCATCCACCTGCGAGGAGACAAAATCGCTCACGCGGGCGTAGATGCGATTGCGCCGCGCGTTTTCCAGCGCAAATTGCTCGCGCAGACCCGCCGCC
The DNA here is from genome assembly GCA_035433205.1 of Thermoflexales bacterium. GTDB lineage: Bacteria > Chloroflexota > Anaerolineae > J036 > Brachytrichaceae > DAORUN01. The sequence goes on from DAORUN010000148.1 coordinate 3,364, forward strand.
AAAAAATTGAAACCCAGCACAATCCAGAAAATCGTCGCGCCAGCCATTAGCATTAAACTGGGCGATGAATCCAGCCGTTGCGCAGCGTAGCCGATGAGTTGGCCCAGCTCTGGCGCAGCGCCACCCGCGCGGCCCACCGCAAAATCCGAGATCATCAGCCAGGCCGTGCCGCCAATGTAATACCCCAAAAAACCCAGCGCAGAAATTGCCAGCAGCGCTGCGCCCACCTCGGCGATGAAAGCGATGAGCAACATGGGCGCGAGTTGTCTCAGCACATGCCGCGCAATAATTTGCCCATCGCTCAGGCCAGTGGCGCGGGCGGCCTCAATAAACGGCTGGCTGCGGATGACGCGCGTTTCTTCGCGGGTGAGGCGGGCCACCTCTGCCCAACCGGTGAGCGTGAGCGCCAGCAAAAACACACCCGCAGATGGGAACGCGCCCGCCAGGGCCACAATCACCAAAGCCACCAGCAAAACAGGCAAAACACCCGCCAGGTTGATGGCGCGGCCAGCGGCGCGAGCCGTGCGCGAACCAGGTAGCCATCCCGCCAAAAGACCCAGGAGCAAACCCAGCGCCACCCGCAAAAGCGCGGCGGCAGCGGTTAGCGCCAGCGTTGGGCGGATGGCGTAAAGAAGCTGGCTGAGCGTGTCTCGCCCGGCGCGGTCTGCGCCCAGCGGGAACTCTGCGGTGGCAAAGACGGGGTAGGGCGGGCGAACCATCTCGCCGTTGATCTCGGTGATGTAGCTGGGCTGAAATGGGTCGTGCGGGGCGATGGCCGGGCCAATAACGGCAAGAATGACCGCCGCGCCAACCAGCAACGCGCCCAGCCAGAGCGAGGCATTTTGCGGGCGGGGTGGGGCGGGGGAATTGGTCGTTGTCATTGCAGTCAGCTTGATCCAAGCGGTTTGATCCGTTTAGCCCCGCGGGTCGGCGCGTCGCGCAATCGCATCGGCCATCTGGTTGATGACGATGAACAAAAATGCGTAAACCGAGAATAGCGTGGCCAGCAGGGGAGGGTGGAGATAAAGCGATGTGCCCCCGCCTTGCCCAATCCCATTTGGCACGATGGCCGCCGCGAACAGCCAACCCAATCCTTTGATTTGGAACAGCCACTCAATTACAAACGCCTCAACCAGCAACGCCCGCAACGATGCGGCGGCATACAGCGTGACCGGCATGATGATGTTTCGAAAGACTGCTTTTGTGATGATGGCGCGGCGGGAATAGCCAAAACTTTTTGCCGCGGTCGCATACGGCTTGCCCAGTTCATCGGCCAGCAGCGTGGCAGTTAATGCCGCAATGCCCATCATTGGGCGAATGCTCAATGCGCCCAGCGCCAGCGCAATTTGGAGCGGGCTGGTTGCGGCGCCGGTGTTTACCAGCAGGCTGGGGACGCCAAACTGGGCGGAGATAGCCAGCGCGGCCAGCGCGGCAATCACAAAACTGGGCGCAGATTGCCCCAGCGCATTTAGCGCGGTGATCCAGCCAGGTGGGCGAGGGGAAGGCTTGCGTGTGGCGAGAAATCCCAATGCTAAACCCAGCCCAATGCTCAAAGCAAATGCAGCGCCCACGAGTAGGAGCGTCACGCTTGCCGCGTCAAACACGGTATTTATCAGAAGAGAGCTGCTTCGCGTAGGCAATGTGTTTTGCAATCCCGTTTTGAGATAATTCGCATAGGCACTCATTTTTAGAAATTCAGATCCAAAAGAATTTGCCAACAAAGGATTAGATAAAGACTGAGCGCGAAAAGCAGAAACCGCAAACACAAAACCCAAGCCATTCGCAAAACCCATCCCCAAAAAGAGCAGGGCGACAAAAGAAAGGAGGGGCGCGATCCCAGAAACCCAATTTCTGCGGCTCATTTCATCCCCTCATTTGCGCGAACAGCCAGCCCCGCCGCGATGCTGGTAAACAAATCTTCCTCGGTCACCTGCGCGTGTTCAAACAAATGAGCAAGCAAATCTACAAAAATTGGGATGGACGACGAGCCGCCTGTGCGAACCACATGCTCTATTTGCCCGGCCTTAACGCCTGCGCGAGCAAGCGTGTCATAAATCATGGCCTCAATCGCGCGGCGGTCGCTGGCAAGCATGGCCTCAAATTGTCTACGCGTAACGGGCTGCCAAAGATGAATCGCGGTTGTGTCATAAGCCATCACCGCAAATTGCGATTGCGAGAGTGCGACCTTGGCCCGCTCGGCCTGATCGTAAACAGGATAGGCATGCCCCTTAAAAATTAAATCTTCCAATGCGAACATCCGCGCCGGATCATCGCAATTTTTTTGGGCCTCATTTACAAATGCCAGCGTGTCTGGTGTGGCCAAAGCCGGGATGTCTTGCCAATCGCCCAGCGCGTTAACGATGTGCCCCGGCATGGCGAGCCGCTGAGCGCCCCAGCGCACATCACGGCCAAACCACGGCAACACCATTTTGCGAAAGATGTGCTGGTCAAAATGATCGCCAGCGATGCCTACGCCGCCAGTTGCCAAGACCTTCTGAGAGCCATCGGTCAAGATGCGCAAAACAGCCACATCTAACGTGCCCCCGCCAAAATCAAATACCAGCGCAAAGCTTTCCCTGGGCTTATCAGACCTCACAGGTTTTTGAAACCTGTGAGGTCCTTGAGAGCCTTGTGCTAAACCATACGAAAGCCCCGCCGCGATTGGCTCCAGCTCAAATGACACTTCGTCAAATCCAGCTAGTTGCGCGGCCTGCGCCAGACGATTCTGCGCCCGCGTGTTGTCCTGGGCTGTTTGCGCCCCGGCAAAATTCACCGGCCGCCCAAACACCGCGCCAGTGATTGGTTCCCGGATATGCGTCTCAATCTGCTCCTTCACGCGGCGTAAAAACTCCGCGATCAGCTCCTCCAACGAAAAATACTTGCCAAATAATTTTGTGCCCGCGTAATTGGTGGCAAGCGGGCCCTTGAGCGCGTGAATTAACCGTCCCGGCGCGTCAGCGTCCACATCGGCAAACACATCCACCGCGGTGGGGCCAGCGTTAATTTCGTAGCCTTTCACCACCATGTCACCAACTTCAATGTCCAGCATCCCAATCCATTGTTTGGTATAACGCGGCATTCGCCCCACGTTTTGCAGGCGGTGCAGGCGGATGGCATCCGCGCCGAGGTGAATCGCGCCGTTCCGCTCGACATAGAGCAAGGTGCGCATCATGCGCGGGGTGGGGGAGGCCGCGTCAAGCGGCAGAACAATCGGCGCGCCATCTTGCCCAATGACCGCCGCCACCGTGTTGGTTGTGCCAAAATCTAAACCGATGCGCATGATTTAAATGAGAAGTGAAGAACAGAGAATCTCTTTGCCTCATCTCTTTATTAGAGCTACGCCAATTACCCGCTGGCTGAATAAACTGAACAATTTTGCCTCGCTCAACCGACTTGCGACCGGGATGCGGTTTACAGGCGTGATATCCAGCTCTCCTTCGCGCGAGAGCGTGAGCACGCGGGCGGCCTCATCTGCCGCAAAGCAC
>DAORUN010000149.1:0-6691 GCA_035433205.1 Thermoflexales bacterium
TGGCGCGGCATCAGCGCCATCGCCATTGCCACAAAAAAATAAATCTCCAGAATGCACAATGCGTAACGTGTAAAATCTCACTGCAATGGCCGAGACGACAACCATCCGCGCAGAGCTATCACCCGCGCCCGCTCTGGCGCGTTTCACAAACACGCACCTGGCATGGGCTGGCATTTTGTTGATGGCGCTCTTTGTTCGCGCCGCGCTGCCCGGCGCATTTACGCTGAGCAACGCCGAGGCTGTCCCGGCGCTGACCGCCTTCTCCGCCGCGTCTGGCGAGCGCGTGATGTTTGGCAACCCATTTTTTGGCTGGCTGCAAAGCCTTGGATTTGCGGTGTTTGGCGCGGCAGAAACCAGCGCCCGCCTTTGGAGCATTCTCGCGGGCGCGACGTTGTGCATCTTGCCCAGCTTTCTCCCCGCCGCGCGGTTTTCTCGCGCCCGGCTTTTTGTGATGGGCCTTCTGCTGGCCTTGTCCCCCACCCTTTGGTTTATCTCTCGTCAGGCAACGGGCGTTGCGCTGGCGTGGGCGCTGGCTTTTGCGGGATGGGCGCTCTGGCAGAGAAATGCCCAGCGCGCCGCGTTCATCGCGTTTGGGTTGCTGCTGGCTTGCGGGGCAGATGCCCTCTTGCCCGCGCTAAGCGTTGCGCTGGTTTCGCTGGCTGGCTTGCTTCAAATCACCAAAACAGATTCTCAACTGAGCATTAACCTCGCACCGCACACCCACCCTTCTGCCAAAGATGCGCTTTGGGCGCTGGCCGCGTTTGTGCTGGCCAGTTCTGGCATATTCATGCGGCTCAGCGGCCCGGCAGAAGCCCTGAACGGCCTGGCCACTGCCTTGCAGCCCGCGCTCGGCGCTCTTGCCCTAAACCGCGCCGCGCTGGGTTTTGTCATTTACGAGCCGCTGATATGGCTGTTTGCGCTGGCCGCGCCGCTTGTTCTGGTCGCCACAAAAACATCCGCGCGGGCGCATCTTTCAGAAATAGCGTGGGTGATCGTTGGGCTGATCGCGCTCTTGTTCGCCCCTGTTTTTGGCGTCAGCGCCGTCATTCCGCTGGTCATTGGCTGCGTCATGCTGGCCTCGTTTGCGCTGGCTGTTTTGGCCGATGGACTTGTGACGCGCGGTATGTTCTGGCGCGATGGCGTTGTGGCCTGCGTGCTGCTGGTCATGCTGCTGGTGGCAGATATGGGTCTGCGAAACTACGCCGGCATGGGTCAACCGCTCTGGATGATCAGCGGTCTGCTCGGCCTTGCCATGACGATTTTGGCGAGTATTGCGTTTGGCCTGCTTTTTGATATTGGCGCGGCTTTGCGCGGCGGAGCCATCGCCCTGCTTGTTTTTCTGGGGCTATACACGGCCGCCAGCGCATTACACCTCAACCATTTGAAAGCGGGCAACCCCGCCGAGCCTTACGTGAGCGAGGGCATACCCGATGGCATGAACACCCTTGTGAGCGAGCTAAACACGCTGAGCATTCGCGCCTACACCGACCCAGGCGCCATCCCCATGCAAGTGGCCGACACCGCCAGCCCTGCCCTGCGCTGGGCCTTGCGCAGCCAGCGCAAACTAACATACACCGCAAAACCGCAAAACGCAGAGGCGCTGCTTTTGCCCCAAAACACAAAACCAGAGACCAGCGCGGAATTTTCCGGGTCTGCATTTGTCTTGTCTCAAACAAGCGATCTTTCTTCTGCAAAGTGCGCCCAAATTGTTAACCAATTGAACTGCCAGCCGCTGGCAAAATGGCTCGTCTTTCGCGAGTTGCCCTCCTCAAACAGCCAGCGCTGGGTTTTATGGGTTCGGCAAGACCTTGCCAATAAAGCAGCGGGCAAACCCTGACCGTCACGCATCTCACCGGATTTAAATCATGACACAAAAACTTGGCTTTATTGGACTCGGCATCATGGGGCGCGGCATGGCGCGCAATTTGCTCAAGGCGGGTTTTGACCTCACGGTGTGGAACCGCACCCCCGCCCGGATGGATGAGTTGGCGGCGGATGGCGCGCACATGGCCGCCAGCCCGCGCGAGCTGGCGCAAGTTTGCGATGTCATTTTTGTGTGCGTGAGCGACACGCCCGATGTTGAGGCGGTTCTGCTGGGCGAGAATGGCGCAATTCACGGGCTGAGCGCGGGCAAACTCATCGTAGATCACAGCACCATCAGCCCGCAAGCCACAAAAGATATTGCCCAAAAGATAACCGCCGCTGGCGCGTTTATGCTGGATGCCCCCGTGAGCGGCGGGAGCGAGGGCGCGGCCAAAGGCACGCTCAGCATCATGGTGGGCGGCGATGCCGAACAGCTTGAGCGGGCGCGGCCTTATTTGCAGGCCATGGGCAAAACAATCACCCACGTTGGGCCGCAAGGCGCGGGGCAAATGGTCAAGCTGGTCAACCAAATTTTGGTGGTGGTGAACATGCTGGCGGTTGGCGAGGCGTTGCTGTTTGCCCAGGCGGGCGGCCTCAATTTGGCCGAGGCGCTCAAGGCGGTGTCTGGCGGCGCGGCGGGCAGTTGGATGCTTTCTAACCGCGGGCCGCAAGTAATCAACCGCGATTGGCGGCCCGGCTTTACGATTGACCTTCAGCAAAAAGATTTGCGCCTCGCGCTGGAAGCGGGCGATCAATTGGGTGTGCCAATGCTGGGCACAAGCCTGGTGTTCAATTTGTATCGCACCCTCCAGCAACAAGGGCTTGGCTCAGAGGGTAACCACGCGCTGGTCAAAGCGCTGGAGCATTTGGCGGGCATCACAATTTCTAATTCGTAATTGTTCTACCGCGTGATGACCGGCAAATACATCGTGTAATCCATGGGCTGCCCCAGCGTGAAAGCGCCCAGCCTGACCAAATTATCTTTGGCAGGCGCGCCATCTTGCGCGGCTTCCCAGCGGGTCACATCTTTGCGGTTGTAAATTCCGGCATAAATCGTGTATTCGCCGGCGGGCAAATCTGGCTGCAAGGTGATGGGGTTGAGTTGGTCAAGGCCATCACCCGCGCGGAAGGTTTGCGTGGCGCGTTTGCCATCCAGCGGGGCGTTATCATATTGCGCCACCACCTTGCCCTCCGATGAGACGACATGCACAAACAACACGCCTTCGCGCTGAGGCTGCGCGCCAAACTGCCAAAATGTATGCAGCTCCAGCGGAACATTGCGCCGATACACCGGCGGCGGCTGCCAGCCCAGCAAGGTCATCTCGCCAATTTTTGCGTTTAACGTTTGGGGGATGGGGCCTGGCACGGGCGAACGCGGATAATCCTCCACCCGAACCAGCCCAATCAAGGCCACATCTGCCGCCCGCCCAGGGCGCACCCGCTCCAACTGCAACCGATACACGCCCGGCGCCGCCCCGTATGGCACTTGCAGCGAAAGTTGGTCGCGGTAAATTTCGCCAACTTTCCAGCCAGATACGGGCGCGTCTGCCGTGCCCGCCGCGCGTTTTGCGCTCGCCACCGCCCCGCCAATAAACGGCTCCAAACGCACTTCGTTCTCCCATCCAGCCAAAGCAGTTTGCTTAACGCGCCAATTCAGCGCCACGGGCAAAGCGTCGCCCGGCCTCACCATCTCAGCTTGCACAGTTTTGACCAGCGTCACGTCGCCAAACTCGGCCACACGCGCGTCATCTGTGCCCGCGGTGAGGATTTGCCCATCAAACGTCGCCCGCACCGCGTCCATCCGCGCTGGGCCAGTTTGCAGTTGGGGGATGGAAACCCGGGCGGGGTTCCACCGCGCGATGCGCAAACAGCACTCAAATGCCGCGCGACTCAGCGGCGCATCCACAACCTGGGTCTGCCCGCCCGCGCTGGCGGTGAGCTTGAATTGATACGCCTGGTCTGGCAAACCAAGCGGCACGGGCACGTCATAATCTATTTGCCAAAATGTTTGGCCCTGCCAGCCCGGCGGCGGGTTTTGCAAACGCGCGTCGCTGTTCCAGTCCAGCCAAAGCTCGGCGTTGTTCTCCATCCGCAACGCCAGGTTGGGAGATGCCGTTTGGGTTGAACCGCGTTTCCAAAACAGCGAAAGTTTCATCGAAGGATGTTCGGCAAACGGGCTGCCCGGGCCAATGGCGTACCCTGCAATTTGCGTTGCGCTCGCGTTCACATCCGCCAAAACGGGCAGCGCCCCGTGCGGCAAACCGGCCACAAGCTGCGGGTGCAGCTCAATCAAAAGCAGCTCCAAAGTGGTGGTGCGGGCGGGAACATGAATTTTTGCCAGCACGCGTTTGTCGGCCAAATCGGTGGCCTCGCCTTTGTCTAAGGGTGCGCCGCCGGTGTTGGCAAACCAAAGCCGCAAATGCCCGGCGTAAAACTGCGCGCGCTGGTCTGCGCTCATGCCGCCAAACTCGCCGGTGTAAAGCGTGGGGATGGGAACTTGCGCCCCAATATATGAGCGAAGCACGTGCAAAGGCGTGCCCGCATTGCCCAGTAAAACATCGCCCTCCTGCCAGTCATCCCGGATCACCTGCGCCATCTCACGCCAGTTGTCCTCTTTTTCGGATGTGGGCACATACACCGAGACAAACCCAACCGAGAAACACATCAGCAAAACGGCCAGCCCCGCCCTGCCCGCCCAACGCGCGGCTGGGCGAACCGCCTTGAGCGCAAGGTCAATGGCGGCGGCAAACACGGCCAAAATGGGCGGGACAACCATCATCAAATGGCGTATGCCGTGATAGTTTGGTTTGATGAGGGAGATGAGAAACCACACCGCTGGCGGCAAAATAGTTGAGGCCATTACAAAATAAAAGGCCAGCCGCCCGTTTTTGCCCGTGCGCCCGCGCCAAAGCACGCCCAGGCAAACCGCAAAACCAACCGCAGAGAGCCACACCAAAACTTCGTTGGTGGGGTCAATAAAGTTCACGCCAAACAGCGTTCCGCTAAAGATGCTGGCGATGAAAGTGTGAAGCGGCACAAAGGCATAGCCATATTCGGCGCCGGTGGTCATGCGTTTGAGGATGCCCGGCGCATCAAACAGCCAGGCCGATGCGCCCAGCCCCGCCGCCAGCGCAATCCCCCCAGCCACCAGCAACACCCTTTGGCCGGGTTTCCAGTTTTTGGCAGACCGCATCCATTGCACAAGCGTGGGCAGCACGGCCAGCATGTGCGCCATCAAAAAGCCAAGAAATGCCCAGTGGGTGAATTGGGCCACGACCAGCGCCAACCCCCACGCCAGCCAGCGCGTCATTTTTGGCGAGGTTATGGCCAGGTAGCCAAGATAAATGCACAGCGCGGCCTCGGAGGCGATGAGCGAATAGGAACGAAGCTCATCCGAATACCAGGCCGCCAGGGGGCACAATGCGGCAAACAAGGCGGCGATGTGACCCGCGCGCGCCGAGAACAGCCGCCGGGCCATCACAAACATGAGCGGCACAAACAACACCCCCGCAAACGCAGAGACGAGTTTGAGCAAAAGTTCGTTGTTGCCGGCGAATTCGGCCACCGCTTTGACCAGCAAAAAATACACCGGCGGGTGCGGGTCCGAGGCGATCCCAAACAGCGGCATGTCTATTTGGTTGCGCAGATTCAATGACCATGAGCTGGCGGTTCGATACAAGGTATAGCCCTCGTCCAGCCACAAACTGCGCGAGGTAAGCGCGGCCAGTTTGAAGATGGCAGAGAGCAGGGTCAACCCCGTAATCGCCCTGAGTTCAGCTCGTTTCATTATTTGCGTTCATTTTAACGCCGGGGGTCAGCCAAACGCCAGCGCAATCACACCCGCCACCATGAGGCAGGCAGCCACAAGCTTGCGGCCCGCCGCGCCTTCACCAAGATATTTGACGCCGATAAATGTGCCGATGAGGATGCTTATTTCTCGCATGGGGGCCACGCGGGTGACGGGCGCAAACACCAGCACAGACAGCACAAGGATATATGCGAACGGGCTGAGCGCGGCCACGCCAACCAATTCTTTTTTGTATTTGGCCCAATGCGCGGTAATTTCATCGCGGCGGCCAAGCACCAGCGGTGTGAGCAAAATAAACCGGCCAACCGTGCTGGCCCAATCGTAAAACAGCGGCGGCAGGCCAAACCGCGCCACCGCCCGCGTATCCCAAATGGTGGATGTGGCGATGATGACCCCCACCAACAAGCCATAAAACACGCCAGCCCGCTGGTCGGCGCGGCGAAAGTTGGCAAACCCGCCGGTCAGCACAATTACGCCAATGCCAATCATGGCCGCGCCGGCCAGGGCGATGGGTGTTGGGCGCTCACCAAACAGAATGATGGCCGCGATGCTGGAAAGCATAGGCCCCGTCCCGCGGGCCAGCGGGTACACCACCGAAAAATCCCCGGCCTTGTAGCCGCGCTGCAACGCCAAAAAGTAGCCCACTTGCAAAAACGCGCTGACCACAAAAAGCCCAATCTCTGGCAAGCCAATGACCGGATGCTGGGTGAACCAGATATACGCGGCCAAAGGCGCGTAGATGATGGCGTTGAGCGTGACGATGATCCAGGTGGAGGCAATGCCACCGCTGGCTTTGCGGGCTAATAAATTCCAACTGGCGTGAATAAACGCCGAGCAGAGGACGACGATAAGAGCAAGAGTGGGCATTGTGAAGGGTGAAGAGTGAAGGGTGAAGGGTGAAGGGTGAAAGGGCGCGAAAATTTATTTTCTACAAAAAGGAGGCCATGCTATCACTTTGCACTTTGCACTTTGCACTTTGCACTTTGCACTTTGCACTTTGCACTTTGCACTTTGCACTTT
>DAORUN010000150.1:0-5029 GCA_035433205.1 Thermoflexales bacterium
CGAGATATTCCCCACCTTTTGAGTATTTCCTCTGCTTTCTCTAGGCTAATTTCAGATTTTGTTGACTTAATAGTAGATTGATCATATAGGATGATCTCCCACTTTGAGTTAAGACCTTCTAGGGGATAGTAATAGGTGATTTCAATGAATTCCCTAAATGATTCGCCGGCCAATGTATATTCCATTGATCCATAATAGAGATCAGTTTCAGAAATCAACTTGCCGCCCTTTTGGACAATAGATTTGGAGACATACACAGGGATGTGTTGGCTATATTTGATCTCGCGTTCAGGATTTACCCATATGGTGTCTTTTATCAGATACCAATTGCTCGGAATAACAGGTAATCCAATCTTTTGTCTTTGAGCATTAAAGGCTAAGCCATAAAAATCATTGGATTTTTGGCAGGCAGACAGTCCAATTACAATCACCGCAATCAACAAGAATAGTTTATTAGTCATAATTCATTCCTAGGAATTTATTACCTCAGACCAATACCACTCCTGGCTAAAATCTCCTCCTAAATGAATACCTGAAGTGCGGAGTTTATTGGGAATAATACCTTGATGTAGTCCTCCGGGTTCTTTGGCTTTCCGCAAGCGCGTAGCCGACTCCCATTTGAACTTATGATGCGTCCCCCTGCGCAACCGCGCAGAGAGCGAGTTGCTCTTTGACAAACGCCCCGCGACCCCCTATCATCAAGTTTGATTCTTCAGCGTTATTGGCATACCATGAAAACTTCAAACTTATACCGGGAAATTCATTCGCAGCCAGAGGTTCTGGCAAAAATGATCGCAGCAGAGAGCGCCCACATTCCGCAAATTGTGGCAAAACTCAAACAGCGCGATGTCTCATACCTCATGTTCGCCGCGCGGGGGACATCGGACAACGCGGCGTTGTATGGCAAATATGCTTTCTCGGTGATGGCCGGCGTGCCGGTTGCGCTGGCCGAGCCATCCGTTTACACCTTGTATCACCAGCCGCCGCGCCTAAAAAACACCGCGCTGATCGCCATATCTCAATCTGGCGAGTCCACCGACATCCTTGCGGTTCTTGAGGAAGCCAGGCGGCAGGGAACGCCCACGATTGCCATCACCAACCGGCCAGACAGCGCGATGGCCAACCTGGCCGACGAAACGATTTTGCTGCACGCCGGCGAAGAAAAGGCCGTGGCCGCCACAAAAACCTACACCACCTCGCTCATGGCGATGGCGCTTTTGGCCGCCGCGTGGAACGGCGACCCCGCCCGGCTGGACGAGGCGCGGCGCATCCCCGAGGCCGTGGCCGCCGCGCTGACAAACGAAGCGCAGGCGCAGGCCATTGGCGAATCGTTGTATCACCTAAACGCCTGCACGGTGATTGGGCGCGGGTTCAATTACAGCACCGCGCACGAGTTATCGCTCAAGCTCAAGGAGCTGGCGTATGTCCGCGCCGAGCCTTATTCCCCGGCAGATTTTTTGCACGGCCCGGTTGCCATCGTGGATTCACAAGCGCATGTGATTGTGTTTGGGCCGCGCGGGGCGACGTATGACAACATCGTGGAGTTTGCGCAAAATATCCGCGGGCGCGGCGGGCGGGTATTTGCCATTTCAGATGGCGCAGAGCTGCTGGGGCTGGCCCGCGCGGGGATACAACTGCCACCCATGCCAGAGTGGCTCTCGCCCGTCACAGCCATTGTGCCCGGCCAGCTTTTGGCGATGGCGCTCACGCAGGCCAAGGGCTACGATCTGGATCATCCGCGCGGGTTGACAAAAGTAACCTTGACGATGTGAACCGCAACCATCCCAAAGTATTGAAAAATTTTCGCGAGATGTTGAAAGATAACAGGCATGATACCGAAGTAGGTTGCCATCTGGATACCCGCCTGTTAAAAAGGAGGCAGCTTTGCAGGTGGTCTTGCAAGCGAGCATATGCGTAGGGGCATGTGCCGTTGGCAGCTATGTGCGGGGTGCAAAGTTTTTTGAAAGGCCTGCGTGGTCATCCAGATTGCGCAGGCCTTTTCTTGTGTGAAAATAGGCCGTATGCCAAATCGCTTTATTGCCATTGAGGGCGTGATTGGCGTGGGGAAAACCACGCTGGCGCGCCTGCTCACCCAGGAGCTGAACGCAGAGACCGTGTTGGAGGTGGTGGAAGAAAACCCCTTTCTCTCCAATTTTTATCAGGATATTTCCAAATACGCCTTTCAGACCCAAATTTTCTTTTTGCTTTCGCGGTTTCGGCAAATGCAAACCGCCGCGCCCGATATTTTGTCGCGCAGAAATTTGGTGAGCGACTATCTTTTGGCGAAGGATTGCGTTTTTGCCAAACTCACCTTGAACCCGGATGAGCTGGATATGCACGCGCGGCTGTATCCCATCCTTTCCAGCAAGCTGCCCCGCCCAGACCTGGTGGTGTATTTGCGGGCCAACATCAACGTGGTGATGGAGCGCATCGCCACGCGCGACCGCCCGTTTGAGCGCAGCATGAGCCAGAATTACATTGAACGCCTGGGCGAAGGCTACGATGAATTTTTTAGAACCTACACCGAGGCGCCGCTGCTGGAGATTGACACGAACAAGCTGAACATTGTGAGCAACCACGAAGACCTGCACAACGTGGCCCGGCAGATTGCAAACGCCGCGCGAATGTTAAATTAAGTTCGCATTCTTTAACATTGCCGCGCTAAACAGGTATAATCGCGCCCGCTTTGGCTAGGAAAAGAAGTTTACGAACCAAGACTAATATCGGCAAGGTATTGCTGGTGCAGGGCGGTCTTGGAGATTCGGTTGAACCAGCCCTTGAACGCAGCGGCTACCCGGTGATTTGGAAACGCACCGCCGGGGAGGCGCTGGAATTTCTCGCAAAAGAATCGCCAGCGATGGTGATTATTGACCTGGCGCATTTGCGCGTGATGGCGGAACCCTTTTGCCAAAAGGTAAAAAAACTGCACGACGCGCCTGTCATTGTGCTTGGCCCGGAGCCAGATACCTTGTCTGCCGGGCAAATGCAAATGCTTCAGGCAGAAGTGCAGGATTGCGCCAATTCGTATCTGGCGCGGCCATTTCAGCCGCGCCGGTTGCTGACCCAGGTTGAAAAACTAATGCCCGAAGGCTTCGCCATGGAGCTTCGCGCGGGCGACCTTGTTTTTCACCCGGCGGATGGAATCTTGCGCAAACGCGGCGACGAGCATTATCTCAACCCCAAACTGTCTAAACTGCTCCAAATGTTCATGCAACATCCCGGCGATGTGATGGAACGCAAAGAGCTGATGCAGAAAGTGTGGGACACGACCTACATGGGCGACACCCGCACGCTGGATGTGCACATCCGCTGGCTGCGTGAGATGATTGAGGATGACGCCACCGACCCGCATTATCTGCGCACCGTGCGCGGGCAGGGCTACCGATTTGACAATCCAAAGAGCAGAAAGTAATCTTCACCGCAGCGACTGCGATGAAAAAGAACAAAAATGACAAGCGCAAAAAAAATTGTTGTCGCAGGCTCCATCGCCTACGACTATTTGATGACCTTCCCCGGCTCGTTTAGCGACCATATTTTGCCCGACCAGTTGAACCGCCTGAGCCTGAGCTTTTTGGTGGATGAGATGGAGAAGCGGCGCGGCGGGTGCGCCCCAAACATCGCCTACACGCTGGCGCTGCTGGGCGAGCGCCCCTATTTGATGGGCACCGCGGGCCGCGATTTTGGCGAATACCGCGCGTGGCTGGAGCAGCAGGGCATTGACACGACCTACGCCATTGAGATTGAAAACAAATTCACCGCGTCGTTCTTTTGCAGCACCGACCAAAACAACGCGCAAATCGCTTCGTTTTACACCGGCGCGATGGCCGACGCGAAAAACCTCAGCTTCCGGCGGATGGACTTTAGCCCGGACTGGGTGATTGTCTCGCCAGATGACCCAACGGCGATGGTGAACCACGCCCGCGAGTGCCGCGACCGCGACATCCGCTATATTTTTGACCCCGGCCAGCAGTGCGCCCGCAACACAGCCGAGGAGTTAACCGCCGGGCTGGTGGGCGCCGATGTGGTCATCGTGAACGATTACGAAATGAGCCTCATCACCCAAAAGACCGGGTTGACCGAGAGCGCCTTGCTGGAGAAAAGCGAAGCCCTGATTATTACGAAAGGCGAAAAAGGCTCGACCGTTTTGCTCAAAGACCGCGAGATTGACGTGCCCGCCGTGCCGGAAGATCGCATCGTTGACCCCACCGGCGTGGGTGACGCGTATCGCGGCGGCCTTCTCAAGGGGTTGGCCGTTGGCGCAGATTGGGAAACCTGCGCCCGCCTGGGCAGCGTGGCCGCCACGTATGCGCTGGAGCATGTGGGCGGGCAATCGCATTTTTACACGCTGGATGAGTTTAAGTCTCGCTACGAGGCGAACTTTGGGAAAGTGACGTTGTAACTCGAAAAATAAAAAGACGGGTTCGTGAACGCGATGAAATTAACACTGGCGATTTTTGGTTGCGCGCTTTTGGCGGCTTGCGGGGGTAATGCCCCGGCGGCCACCGCAAGCCCACCCACCGCCGCGCCTGCGCCCACCGCCGTGCCCACGGCCGCGCCCACCGCGCTAAAGTTGTTCACCTCCAATGAAGGCAAATTTGCGGTGTGGATGCCCGGCGAGCCAAAGAAGAGTTCGCAAACGGTGGACACGGCGGGCATGAAAATTGATGTGACCTTTTACACGCTGGAGATTGGCACCGGCGCGTATTTGCTGGGGTATAACGATTACCCAGCCGACAAAGTTCAGCAGGCAGACGCGCAAAACATTTTGGATGGGGCGCGGGATGGCGGGCTGAAGAACATCAACGCCACGCTGTTGAGCGAGACGAAAATTGAGCAAGATGGCTTCCCCGGGCGGGATATAACCGCCAGGGCCAGCGTGCAGGGCAGGGAGTACGCCGTGCGCATCCGAGTCTTTCTCGTGAACAATCGTTTGTATCAACAAATGGTGTTGACCGAGCCGGGCAAAATACCCGATGGCGATATTGCGAAATTTGTGGATTCGTTCAAGTTGCTGAAATAGTGAAGTGTG
>DAORUN010000150.1:5129-6619 GCA_035433205.1 Thermoflexales bacterium
CTAAAAGAACACGAGCCGCTGAATCTTGAGAAAAGACAGCAGCCAGGAGACCCGGCGCTCTGTGTCTTAAAAGTAAAAAACACAGATTAAAGGGAGTAAAAACAAATGAATTTCGACGTAAAAAATATGGACCTGGCGACCGCTGGTCGCTACAAAATTGAATGGGCCGAGAGCCAGATGCCCGTGCTAAAAGCCATCCGCGCGCGCTTTGAAAAAGAGCGCCCGCTGAAAGGCATGAAGGTGAGCGCGTGCTTGCACGTGACCAGCGAAACTGCCGGTCTTATGCGCACGCTCCAGGCGGGCGGGGCCGATATTGTGCTGAGCGCCAGCAACCCGCTGAGCACCCAGGACGAAGTGGCCGCCTCGCTGGTGGCGCACGATGAAATCCCGGTGTATGCCATCAAGGGCGAGGACAACCCGACCTATTACAAGCACCTCAACGCCGCGTTGGATCATCACCCCGCGGTGACGATGGATGACGGCTGCGACCTGGTGAGCTTGCTGCACAAGGAACGCGCCGGGCAGGTGCCAGAAGTGCAATTCGGCACCGAGGAGACCACCACCGGCGTGATTCGCCTGCGGGCCATGGCCAACGATGGCGCTTTGCGCTACCCGGTTTTGGCGGTGAATGACAGCATGACCAAGCACTACTTTGACAACCGCTACGGCACAGGTCAAAGCACGCTGGATGGCATCATCCGCGCAACAAACGTGCTGCTGGCCGGCAAGGTGCTGGTGGTGTGCGGTTACGGCTGGTGCGGGCGCGGCGTGGCCACACGCGCGCGCGGCATGGGCGCGTTGGTCGTCGTCACAGAGGTGGACCCGCTCAAGGCGCTGGAAGCGGTGATGGACGGTTTCCAGGTGATGCCGCTGCTCAACGCCAGCAAAATTGGCGATGTGTTTGTGACCGTGACCGGCGACAAGAACGTGATTGACGAGAAGCATCTCAAGGCCATGAAGGATGGCGCGATCATCTCGAACAGCGGCCACTTCAACGCGGAAATTAATATTCCCGCGCTCAAGAAGATGAGCAAGGGTCAGCCGCGCCTCATCCGCCCGTTTGTGGAGCAGTTCAGCACCAAAGATGGCCGCAAGATCAACCTGCTGGGCGAAGGCCGCCTCATCAACCTGGCCGCCGCCGAGGGCCACCCGGCCAGCGTGATGGATATGAGCTTTGCCAACCAGGCGCTGGGCGCGGAGTTCATGATGAAGAACTTCAAGAAGCTCACCCCCAGCGTGTATCAGATCCCGGATAACGTGGATCGTGAGATCGCCCGCCTGAAGCTGGCGACGATGGGCATCAAGGTAGACAAGCTCACCGCCGAGCAAAAGGCGTATTTGTCGAGCTGGGAAGAAGGAACCTAGCCATTCCCAGCGCCCGGAGCGCTCAACAAACACGGCCTCCACTTCCGAAGTGGAGGCCGTGTCGTTTTTTTACAACATCAACAACCCCAGCCGCGCGGCGATGGAGACGGCCTCGGCGCGGCTGG
>DAORUN010000151.1:0-6412 GCA_035433205.1 Thermoflexales bacterium
GAAGCATGAACACCACTCACAAAGTAATTCCGGCGAAAATTGGAGTCTGGTTTGAGTTGAAAAACAATTTCTAAACAGCGGCGGCCATTGCCGTGCGCCGCTCCATCCTAAGCGACATGAGCGCGGCGATGACAGCGATGACGCCCGCGGCGAAAAACGCCGGCGCGTAGGCCCCAAAGTTCTGGCGCACAATGCCACCCAGCGAGGCCGCCATGGCCGCGCCAATTTGATGGGCACAAAACACCCAGCCGTAGACCGTGCCCACATTTTTGCGGCCAAAGGTGTCGGCCACCAGCGTGGTGGTGGGCGGCACAGTGGCGATGTAATCCAGCCCAAACAAAATGGCAAAGCCAGACAACCCAATTACATCACTAAGAAACGGCAGGGCCAAAAGCGAAAGCCCGCGAAAGCCGTAATAAATGGCGAGGAGTTTGCGCGGGTCATAGCGGTCGGTCAGGTAGCCAGAGACCAGCGTGCCCGCAAAATTCATCACCCCCAGCAAAGACAACATGCCCGCCGCGGTGGCGGTTGGAATGCTGAAATCGGCGGTGTGCGCCATAAAGTGTGTGCCGATGATGCCATTGCTGGTTGCGCCGCACACAAAAAATGTGCCCGCCAGCAGCCAAAATTGCCCGCTGCGCACCGCGCGGCTCATCACGCCCGCATCGGCTTTGGGCCGCGCCGCGCTGATGGGGTCGCTGTCTTTTGCGCCGTATGGCCGCAGACCGGCGTCGCTGGGCTGGTCTTTCATCAACAAAAATACGGGGATGGCCGCCAGAAGCGCCAACGCGCCCATGATGCCCGCGCTGGCCCGCCAGCCCAATTGCTCTACCATTTGGCTGAGCAGCGGGATGAAGATAAGCTGCCCGGCGGAGGTGCTTGCGCCAAAGATGCCCACCACGAGGCCGCGTTTTTCAAAAAACCAGCGGTTTGCCACCGCCGCGCCCAGCACGCCGCCCACCATGCCGGTGGCCGCGCCGCTTAGCGCGCCCCAAAACAAATTTAGCTCAAGCTGCGAGGCCAGCCGGGCGCTCATCATCATGCTGAAGGCCAGCAAAGCCAACCCGGCCAGCGTAACCCGCTTTGGCCCAAATTTGTCCATCAGCCAGCCGCTTAATGGCGCGGCCAGGCCATAAAACACCAGCCCGATGGAGACTGCAAAAGAGATGGTGGGCAGGTTGAACCCGGTGTCCATCACCATTGGGCGCAAGAACACCCCCGGCGCGCTGCGCACCCCCGCGCCAACCAGCACCGCCAGCACCGCAACCGCCACCACCACCCAGCCGTAAAAGAGTTTTGTTTTCACTTTTTTATTGAATTACGAATTACAAATTACAAATTACCAATTGCCAATTATCACGACTTTCTGTTCGTAATTCGTAATTCGTAATTAGTAATTGAAAGAGCGTTACCACGCGATGAGTTTGCGGTCGGCGAAAAACCCCCCGGTGGGGCCGTCATCGGGCAATGTAGCCAGCCACACAGGTGTATCCGCGCCTTCTTCAATGCTGGATGGCGCGTTTGGCCCGCCCATATCTGTTTTGACCCAGCCGGGGTGGCAGGTGTTCACTTTGATGTTTGGCTCGGTTATTTCTGCGGCCAAAATCACGGTCATGGCGTTGAGCATGGTCTTGCTCATGCGGTAGCCCGGCGAGCCGCCGCGCATCTCGCTCAGCTGCCCCATCTCGGATGAAATGTTGACCACCCGCCCGTAGCCTTGCGCCCGCATCATGGGCGCGAAGGCGCGGCACATGCGGAGCGCGCCAAACACGTTTGTCTCCAGCGTGTTGCGAATGTCCTCAAAAGGAACTTCCAAAATACTTTCGCTGCGGTCAATAAAAATGCCCGCGTTGTTCACCAGCGCATCCAGCCGGCCAAATTTGGTTTGCACAAATTGGGCGATGGCGCTCACGCTGGCCTCATCGGTCACATCCAGCGCATGGGCCGTGATGTTGGGAACACCGGCCAGCGCGGCGCGAGCGCGGTTTTCATCACGCGCGGCGGCAATGACCAAATACCCAAGCGCGGACAAGTCTTTGCAAATTTGCAGGCCAATGCCGCGGTTTGCGCCGGTGACCAGCGCGACTTTTTGTGAGGTGGTTGACATGGGGCGGGAGTATACGCCGCTTTACGCCAGCGCATCCTCAATCTGGCGCAGCTCGTCCTCGCCAAAAGACAGGTTGTTCAGCGCGGCCACGCCATCTTCAATTTGCGCCACTTTGCTTGCGCCAATGACCACGCTGGTCATGCCGGGCAGGCGCAAACACCACGCCAAAGCCATTTGCGCCAGCGTTTGCCCGCGCCGCGCGGCAATCTCGTTCAGCCGCGCCACTTTGTCAATCTTTTCCGGCGTAATATCTTTGGCCTTGAGGTAGCCCCAGTCTTTGGCCGCCCGCGAGCCTTGCGGGATGCCGCCCAGATATTTGTCGGTCAGCAGCCCCTGCGCCAGCGGAGAGAACGCGATGCAGCCCATGCCGTTGTCTGCCAGCGCGTCCATCAGCCCGTCCTCAATCCATCGGCCAAACATGTTGTAATACGGCTGGTGGATGAGGCATGGCGTGCCCAGGCTGCGCAGAATTCGCGCGGCCTCGCGGGTTTGGGTTGCATCGTATGAAGAAATGCCCGCATACAAGGCGCGGCCGCTGCGCACGGCGTAATCCAACGCCATCATGGTTTCTTCCAGCGGAGTGCGCGGGTCAAAGCGGTGCGAGTAGAAAATGTCCACATATTCCAACCCCATCCGCTTTAGGCTTTGGTCCAAACTGGCGATGAGATATTTGCGCGACCCCCACTCGCCATACGGCCCCGGCCACATCAAGTAGCCCGCTTTGGATGAGATGATGAGTTCATCGCGGTGCGCCTTTAGATCGCTGGTCAGCACGCGACCAAAGTTTTCCTCGGCGCTGCCGGGCGGCGGGCCGTAATTGTTGGCCAGATCAAAGTGGGTGATGCCCAAGTCAAACGCGCGCAGGCACATCGTCCGCGCGTTCTCGTATACATCTACCCCGCCAAAGTTGTGCCACAACCCCAGCGAGATCATGGGTAGGTCTATGCCGCTTTTGCCGCAGCGGCGGTATTTCATCTGGTCGTATCGGGTGGGTGATGCTGTCCATGCCATGCGGTAAGTATAGACTTTGTAATTACGAATCTGTAAACGCAGACGTGAACGTAGACGTAAACGTGAACGTAAACGTAGACGTAGACGTAAACGTAAACGTGAACGTAAACGTAGACGTGAACGTGAACGTAAACGTAAACGAAACGTGAACGTAGACATGGGCGCGAACGTAAGTCTGGATACAAGTGCAGGTCGGGGCATAACTGGCTTAAAATGGCGGGGCAATGACAAAACAAAGTCGTTTTACAATCTTCGCGTTATTCACCCTGTTGTTCAACATGGTCGTGGTGCTTTGGGGCGCGGTGGTGCGCGCCACCAGCAGCGGGGCGGGGTGCGGCGCACACTGGCCGCTGTGCGATGGCGTGGTTGTGCCGATGGCAAAAAACACACAGATCGTGATTGAGTTTGCCCACCGCGCCACCAGCGGTATGGCGCTGCTTTTGGTGATTGGTCTTGTTGTCTGGGCGGTTCGCCTGTTCCCCAGCGATTACCGCGCCCGCAAGGCCGCCATCGCCGCCATCATCGGCATGGTGGTGGAATCTTTGTTTGGCGCGGCGCTGGTGCTGTTTGGCTGGACCGACCAGAACAAATCTATTGAGCGCACGTTCATGATTGCGCTGCACCAAATTAACACGCTCATTTTGCTGGGTTCCATCACGCTCACCTGGTGGTGGTCGCGCGAGAACGTGAACGCCCGCGTAAAGAACACGCCCGCGCCAAGCTGGGTGAAGCCTGCGCTGCTGGTCAGCTTCATCGGCCTGCTGTTCATTGGCGCATCGGGCGCGGTGACGGCGCTGGGCGACACGCTGTTTCCTTCCAACACGCTGGCCGAAGGGTTGAAGCAAGACTTCGCGGCGGCCTCGCACTTTCTCATTCAACTGCGCGTGTATCACCCGTTCATCGCCATCGCGGTGGGGGCGTTTATGGTGGTGGTTGGGCGGCTGGTGGCGCGCGTTCGCGGTGATGAGTTCACGGCCAACCTGGGCAAATTGCTCATGTTGCTCACCTTTGGACAATGGGTGCTGGGGTTGTTCAACGTGGGCTTGCTCGCGCCAGTTCCCATCCAAATATTGCACCTTTTGCTGGCCGATTGCGTGTGGATCACGTTTGTGCTGCTGGCTTCGCAGGCCATTGTTGGGCCAATACCCGCAACGCAGGCCGTGAACACATCTGCAAAAACAGCGACCGTGTAACACAAGAAATGAGAAATTAGAAATAAGAAAAATTTGCGCGGCGCACTTTCTTATTTCTTCATTTCTCTTATCCTAGACTTGCGCAAAACGTGTTATTCAAAAAAAGAAATACTTGTCACCCTGAGCGGAGCGAAGGGTCTCTGGCTGATCTAATCCAAGAAAGGGTTAGCCAGAGATGATTCGCTCTGCTCAGCATGACAGTCTCTGAAGTCCAGTTATCTTGACCGGGAAGTCACTCTATGAAAAACCTACTCAAAAAACTCAACCTTAAAAAAATAAATTCTGGCGTGTGCGTGGGGCCGGATGGCTGGCTTGACGCGCACGGCGACAAGCTGACCTCGTATAACCCCACCAGCGGCGACCCCATCGCCCAAGTGGTGTGCGCCACCGCCGAGGATTACGAGCGCGTGATTGGCGCGGCGCAAAAGGCGTTTGTGAGCTGGCGCATGATGCCCGCGCCAAAACGCGGCGAGGTTGTGCGCGACCTGGGCAACGCCCTGCGCGAGCTGAAAGAGCCGCTGGGCGAGCTGGTTTCGCTGGAGATGGGCAAGATCAAGGCCGAGGGCATGGGCGAAGTGCAGGAGATGATTGACATTTGCGATTTTGCGGTGGGTCTTTCTCGCCAGCTGTATGGCCTGACCATGCAAAGCGAGCGCCCGCGCCACCGCATGATGGAGCAGTGGCACCCGCTGGGGCCGGTGGGCGTGATTACCGCGTTCAACTTCCCGGTGGCGGTGTGGGCGTGGAACACCGCGCTGGCCGCTGTGTGCGGCGACCCGGTTTTGTGGAAGCCCTCGCATCATGTGCCGCTGTGCGCGGTTGCGGTTCAGCATATTGCGAATGCGGTCGCGGCCGATCACGGCTTGAGCGGGATATTCAATCTTGTGTTCGGCCACGGCGACATCGGCCAAAAGATGTGCGATGACCCGCGCGTGCCGCTGGTCTCGTTCACGGGCAGCGTGCGCACGGGCAAGCGCGTGGCGCAGAGCGTGGCCGCGCGGCTGGGGCGCACCATCCTTGAGCTGGGCGGCAATAACGCCATCATCGTTACCCCCAATGCAGATATGGACCTGGCCGTGCGCGGCATTTTGTTTGGCGCGGTGGGCACGGCGGGCCAGCGCTGCACCAGCACCCGCAGAATCATCGCCCACACCAGCGTCATCAACCAACTATGCGACCGATTGGTGAAAGCGTACAAGAGCGTGCCGATTGGCGACCCGCTTGACCCCAAGACATTGGTTGGCCCGCTGGTGGCGCACAACGCGGTGGATGACATGATGCACGCGATTCGTCGCGCGGAAGAGGACGGCGGCGCGTTGCTGGTGGGCGGCAAAACCCGCGAGGATTTGGGGCCAAACTTTGTGGAGCCAGCCATTTTGCGCATGCCAATGCAAACCGAAATTGTGCAAGAGGAAACATTTGCGCCGGTTTTGTATGTGCTGGAGTACTCCACCGATGACGAAGCTCTCGCTTTGCACAACGGCGTGCCGCAGGGGCTTTCCAGCGCCATCTTTACAGACAGCGTGCGCATGGCCGAGCGCTTCCTGAGCGCCGAGGGCAGTGATTGCGGCATCGCCAATGTCAACATTGGCACCAGCGGCGCGGAGATTGGCGGCGCGTTTGGCGGCGAGAAAGACACCGGCGGCGGGCGCGAGAGCGGCAGCGACTCGTGGAAGATTTACATGCGCCGCCAGACCAACACGGTGAACTGGTCAAAGGATTTGCCTTTGGCGCAGGGCATTCATTTTGGAGAATGATTAGTTGCTAGTTGCTAGTTGCTGGTCGCTCGTAATGGCACACCAGCAACTAGCAACTAGCGACCAGCAACTAACATGGACATCGAACGCGACACCCCTTCCCTTGGCTATTTGCTCAAGAGGCTGCGCGAGAAAAAGCACTTTACCCAGGCCGAGGTGATTGAGAAAAGCGGGCTGGATCGCAGCCCAAGCTATATTTCTGCGCTGGAAACAAACAAGACCAGCCCCACGATTGAGGAGCTGGACAAGCTGACGGTGTTGTATGGCACAACGCTCTTTGATGTCATCAGCGAGTTTAAGGGCGTGGATAAAAACTGGGAGTTCAAGCCCAACGCCGATGTGCA
>DAORUN010000152.1:0-3947 GCA_035433205.1 Thermoflexales bacterium
TCAATGACAACGCAACCCGGCAAACTTGATCTGAACAACCCCCGCACCGCAAGCCTTGCGCTTGGGCTGGGCGTGGCGATGGCCTTCGCGCTCACCGCAATTGTGTGGCTGATTGGCGGGCGGCTGGCCGCCGTGCCGCATTTGCCAGACCAGGGCGCGCTGGATTATTACTGGAAACTGGCCAACCCGACCACGCTCACCCGCGCGGTAGCCTGGGGCAGCTATTTGGCTCACCAGATTTTTTCCTGGGGGTTGATTTACTACGCCCAAACCAAAGTAAAGAAATACACGCCGGGGCTGCATCCCATCAACGTGATCGCGCTGGCTGGCAACGCGGCGTTCAGTCTGTGGCACATCGCCCAAACGCATTTGTTTTACGATGGCCTGGCGCAGGATGTGAGCATCCTCAGTTCGCAGGGCAGCGTGATTGTGATGCTGGTGTGGATTTTGCTGATGGAGAACAAACGGCGCGGGCTGTTCGCGGGCAAAAAAGTTCCCATCGGCCAGACGATTACCGCCTGGGCGCGAAAATATCACGGCTATGTTTTCTCGTGGGCCATCATCTACACGTTTTGGTATCACCCGGCAGAAAACACGCAGGGCCATTTGATTGGCTTTTTGTATATGTTTTTGCTCATGCTGCAGGGCAGTTTGTTCTTCACCCGGCTGCACGTGAACAAATATTGGACCGTCTTTCAAGAAGTTACGGTGCTCTTTCACGGCACGCTGGTGGCGATGCAGCAGGGCGGCAATTTGTGGCCCATGTTCTTCTTTGGTTTTGGGGCCATCTTTTTGCTCACCCAAATGTGGGGGCTGGGGCTTTCTACAAAATGGAAAATTGGTTTTGTGCTGGCGTATGGCGCGGCGGCGGTGGCGGCCTATTGGGGCCGGCCTTTGCAATTTTTCGCCGAGATGATCCGCATCCCCGCGATTGAATACCTCGCCGTTTTTCTGCTGGCGGGCATCATCGGCCTGCCTTTCCTGTTTGTGCGCGGCGCAAGAAAGCTGCGCGGGGCGTAACGCAGAACGCGGCAAGCGCAGACGCAAAACTGCGCGCCTGCGCTCATCTTAGAATCAGATTGTTTTTCTGAGGGAAATCCGCGCCATAACACATGGCCGCGGTATAATTTGGGTTCTAAAAAACAGCACGAACCTTAAATTCCGCGAGAGCAGTTTTAACATTCCCCGCGCGGATCGCCGGAGCATAAAAAATTGAGTGAAAGTCCCATCCCAGATGCAGAAAATGCCACAGAAAACGAAATGAGCAGCCCCGCAGCATCTGAGCCAGAAATCCCCGCCAGCCAGGCGGTTATTGAGCCAACCAACGCCGGGCGTTTGCGCACGGTGGATATTGACCGCGAAATGCGCGGGGCCTATTTGGATTACGCCATGAGCGTGATTGTGGCCCGCGCCCTGCCGGATGCGCGAGACGGCCTCAAACCCGTCCAGCGCCGCATCTTGTATGTGATGCACAACACCGGCGCGCGGTCCAGCACGCCCTACCGCAAATCTGCGCGCGTGGTGGGCGATGTGCTGGGCAAATATCACCCGCACGGCGACCAGAGCGTGTATGACGCGATGGCGCGTTTGGCGCAGGATTTTTCCATTCGCTATTTGCTGGTGGATGGTCAGGGTAACTTCGGCTCGGTGGATGGCGACCCGCCCGCCGCCATGCGTTACACCGAAGTGCGCCTCTCCAAGGTGAGCGAGGAACTGCTGACCGATTTGGACAAAGACACGGTGGACTGGCAGGATAACTACGATGGCACGATTCAAGAGCCGAAGGTGTTGCCCGCCGCGCTGCCCAATCTTTTGCTCAATGGCTCATCAGGCATCGCGGTGGGCATGGCAACCAACATTCCGCCGCACAACCTGCGCGAGCTTTGCACCGCGGTGGCCTACCTGGTAGACAACTGGGCCAACGTGGAAGATGTTTCGGTTGAAGATTTGACGAAGATGGTGCAAGGGCCAGATTTCCCCACCGGGGGGATTGTGATTGGCCGCGAGGGAATTTTGCAAACCTACGCCACCGGGCGCGGGCGCATCATCATGCGCGGCGTGGCGACCATCGAGGACATGAAGAAGGGCGACCGCCAGCAAATCATCATCACGGAATTGCCGTATCAGGTGAACAAGGCGCTGCTCATAGAGCGGATGGCCGAACTGGTGAACGAAGGCCGCATCACCGAGATTAGCGACCTGCGCGATGAAAGCGACCGGCGCGGAATGCGCATGGTGATTGAGTTAAAGCGCGGGGCGCAGCCTCAGCGGGTGCTGAACCGGCTTTACAAATACACCGCCTTGCAAAGCACGTTTGGCGCGCAAGTGCTGGCGCTGGTAGAAGGCCAGCCGCGTTTGCTCGGCCTGAAACGCGCTCTGGTCATTTACATTGAACACCGCCGGGAAGTCATCCGCCGCCGGGCCGAGTTTGAACTGGCCAAAGCCAAGGCGCGGGCGCATATTTTGGAGGGCTTGCGCATTGCGCTGGAGTTTTTGGATGAGGTCATCCGCATCATCCGCCAGGCAGAGAGCGCCGAGGCCGCCAAATCGCAGTTGATGGGGCGTTTTGGGCTGAGCGAGTTGCAAGCGCAGGCGATTTTGGACATGCAATTGCGCCGCCTGGCCGCGCTGGAACGCCAGAAAATTGAGGACGAATATCAGGAGGTGATGAAGACCATCGCCTACCTGGAGGATTTGCTGGCGCACCCCGAAAAGATTTTGGCGCTGGTGAAAGAGGACATGCAGACGCTGGCCGATAAGTTTGGCGACGAGCGGCGCACAAAAATCATGGCCGATGAGCGCGAGAGCTTTGAGGATGAGGAACTCATCCCAGACAAGGCCGTGCTGATTTCACTCACGCAGAAGGGATACATCAAACAAACACCGGTGGATCAATACAAGGCCCAGGGGCGCGGCGGGCGCGGCGTGAGCGGCATGGCGACGAAGGAAGCCGACGAAGTGATCTTTTTGGAAAGCGCGCGCACACATGACACGGTTTTGTTTTTTAGCGACAAGGGCAAGGTGTATGCCATCAAGGGCTACCAAATCCCCGAGGCCGCCCGCGATGCCAAGGGCGTGTATTTGTCCAACCTGATCTCCATCCTGCCAAACGAGCGTATCTCTGCCCTGCTGCCCATCAGCAAAAGCTTGATGGCCGCCGCGAAGGCCGAACGCGCGGGAGAAGATGACGAAGAAGAGACGGACGACGGAAGGCTGGAGACGGCGGAGCCTGCCGAAGCAGATGAACTGGTTGAAAGCGAGGAGACCGAGACGGAAGACGGAGGACAGGAAACGGCGGATGACCAGCAACCAGAAGACCAGCAACCAGCAATCAGCAACCAACGACCAACCATCGCCATGTGCACCTTGCGCGGGCGGATCAAGCGCGTGGCGCTGAGCGCGTTCAGCAACATCCGCGCCAGCGGGCTGATTTGCATGACGCTGCAAGAAGCCGACGAGCTGAGCTATGTGCGGCTGACCCGCGGCAACAACGATGTGATGATCGTGACCGCGCTGGGTCAGGCGCTGCGGTTCAAAGAGCAGCTTGTGCGCGAGATGGGCCGCGCCGCTGGCGGCGTGCGCGCCATGAAGTTAAAGAAAGAGGGCGATTACATTGCCGGGATGGAAGTGGTGGAAGACAAGGGCTTTTTGCTCACCGTCACCGCTCGCGGCTATGGCAAATGCACCTCTCTGGATGAATACACGGCCAAGGGGCGCGGCGGCGGCGGGATGCGCACCATGACCGGCGCGCTGGATGTGACCGGCGAGCTGATGGCCGCCCGCGTTGTCCAGCCGTCCGATCAAATCACGGTGATTACATCTGCCGGCACAGCCATCCGCCAAAAAGTGGAGGAGATACCGGTGAGCGGGCGGGCCACGCGCGGGTCACGGCTTATCAATTTGCGTGAAGGCGACGCCGTTGCCAGCGTGGCAAGATTGGCGGGCGT
>DAORUN010000152.1:4047-6219 GCA_035433205.1 Thermoflexales bacterium
TTATCAATTTGCGTGAAGGCGACGCCGTTGCCAGCGTGGCAAGATTGGCGGGCGTGGAGTAATCAATTACGAATTACGAATTACGAATTACGAATTACGAATTACGAATTTTAACGTGTGAGGTGTGGGTTGCAGGATGCAGTGTGTCTCGCAAACTACACCTCACACGTTATTTTTTATCCTTCTTATCCGGCTTGGCCTCGCCCTTGCTTTCGGGTTTGCTCTCGGTCTTTGCCTCGGCTTTGGTTTCGCTTTTGGTCTCGCTCTTTGTCTCAGATGAGGTTTCGGTCTTTGTCTCGGCTTTTTCCTCGCCCTTCTTTTCGCGGGTGGCGGTGTGGGTCACGCTATCGCTCTTTTTGCTGTCTGTGATGTACCACCCGCTGCCCTTGAACGTGACCGCCACCTTGCTGACCATGCGATACACCTTGCGCTTGCCGCAGTTGGGGCATTTTTGCACAGGCGAATCGCTGAATTTTTGCTGTTTTTCAAATTGATGCCCGCAATCTGGACAGGCATACTCATAAATTGGCATAAGGCAGAAATTATACGACCCGATGTGTTGGGTGTTTTCGCGCTCAAGCTCGGCGCAAATACTGGCCGCTGCCCGCCACGCCCAGCCAGGCGTCGCCATCCACCAGCAGCTCGCCGCGCCGCAAAACCTGCGCGGGTTTGCCGCGCGTGACCGTGCCTTCCCAGCAGTCATAATCCACGCGCATCTTGTGCGTCTTTGCGCTAATCACATTTTCCGCGTTGGGATCCCAAACCAAAACATCGGCATCCAGCCCCGGCGCGATGCGGCCTTTTTGGGGAATGCCGAACAATTTGGCCGGGTTGGCCGCGGTGAGTTGCACAAACCGCTGAGGCGTGATCCGGCCTTCGCCCACGCCAAAATGCCAAAGCAGCGTCATGCGGTGTTCAATGGACGGCACGCCGTTTGGGATGTCCATGAAATTGCGCAGCCCGCGCAGGCGGTGCTCCATCAGCCAGGGGCAATGGTCTGTGCTCACGATGTCCAGATCGCCTTTGGCAACGCCCGCCCAAAGCGCGGGCGGGTCGCTGGCCTCGCGGAAAGGCGGCGAGCAAATCCACTTTGCGCCCTCAAAATTTGGGCGTTTTAAATCATCTTTGGTGAAAAAGAAATACTGGATGCACGTCTCGGCGTTGAGTTTTGTATTGCCCTTGGCTCGCGAGAGCGCAATGGCTTCCAACGAGCCGGCGTTGGTCACATGCACCACATACAGCCGGCACCCGGCCACCTCGGCCAGTTTGATGGCCCTGTTTGTGGCCTCGGCTTCCAGCAATGCGGGGCGGGTGAGGGCGTGCCAAATGGGCTCTGTGTGCCCCGCGGCCAGCGCCTGATTTTGCAGCGTGTAGATGGCGTCGCCGTTTTCGCAATGCGTCATCACCAGCAAGTCTTGCTCGGCGCACTTTTGCATCACCTTAAACAGCGTTTCATCATCCACCATCACGCGGCCTTTGTAGGCCATGAGCATTTTGACCGTGTTCACGCCCATGCTCTTCAGCTCGGCAATTTCGGCCAGCACGGCGTCATTGCCATCCACCACCGTGATGTGATACCCGTAGTCAATCACAGCTTTGGGGTTGGCGCGGCTGTGCCATGCGTTGATGGTGTCTCGCAAGGTTTGGCCGTGCGCCTGATTGGCAAAATCCAAATGGGTGGTGGTTCCGCCAAAGGCCGCCGCGCGATGGCCGGTAAAAAAATCATCACTGGAGGCAATATCGCCCACCGGCATCTCCAGGTGCGTGTGCACATCAATCCCGCCGGGCATGATGAGTTTGCCAGCCGCGTCAATCACGCGGTCAACCCCGCTTTTGGGGATGGCCGCCCCAACCACCGCGATCTTTTCTCCGTCAATCAAAACATCGCCCGCCAAAGTTTCATCTGCATTGATGATGGCGCCGTTTGTGATGAGTGTTTTCATGATGAAATTTCCAGTGCCTGAAGTAGTGCCCGGAGCGCTTCGAGCGCTCCGGGCACTTAAGAGACTCCGGGCGCTTCAAGCCTACTCGCCTTTTACCACCGAAACATTGTCAAACGAAATATCGGTGCCCGGCGCATCTATAAGCGTGAGCGCAAACACGCCCACATCGCCGCCCGCGAACGTTTTATCTGTCTTTTGGAAAATTTGCTGGTTGTTGACAAAATAGGCC
>DAORUN010000153.1:0-6215 GCA_035433205.1 Thermoflexales bacterium
TTTTTGGCGGCCAGCTCGCGCAGCAGGTCGTGCCACACAAAACGCTCGGTGGCCGCGTCGTAATCCAAAATGTTGTAGGCGGCAAGCTCGTCCAGAACTTCCCCACCCCTAACCCCTCCGCGCGAGGTTACTCGCGGCAAGGAGGGGAGTAAGGCCGCCCCCGCCTCGCGGGTAAAGCTGGCGGGCATGATGGACAAGGCCGCCCAAGCGGCGCGCTCGGTCTCGTTCAACGCCGCCCAACTGCGCGCCAAAACGGTCTCCACCGCATCGCCCAAGCGCCCCAACCGGTCGGCGCTCAGCTCGCTCAGGTATTCTCGCGCGGGTTTGGTCGTCTTTACTTTTAGAAACCCGCCCGCTATGCGCAAGGCCAGCGGCAACCGCCCGCACAACCCGGCCATGTGCGTGGCCTCGTCCTCGCTCAGGCGCGGGCAGATGGCGCGGAGCAGTTTCATCGCGTCCGGCTCGGGCAACACATCCAGCGGCACGGGGTTGCCCTCGCTCAAATTGTGGCGCGAGGTGATGATGACGCCCCAGCCCGGCGGCGGGCGCAGAGCCTGCACTTGCGCGTCATTCGCGGCGTCATCCAAAATCATCAACCCATTTTTAACCCCGCTCAGGGCGGCGCGGTATTCGTTCCACAAGACGCGCTGGTCATCGGGGAGTTTGGCGTTGGGGTAAAACGCGCGCAGCACGTCATCGCGGGCTTGCTCGGCTGTGCGCGGGCTGCCAGAAAACGCGCCCAGCTCCACAAACACTTGCGCGTCTGGGTAAGCCGGGCACAGGGCGTATGCGGCCATGAGCGCAAGGGCGGTTTTGCCAATGCCGCCTTTGCCCTGCACCCCGGCGATGGCCGCCGCGCCGCCCGCACCAACGACCTTGATGATCTCGTTGAGCTGTTCCTCGCGGCCAGTGAAATGCTCGTCCACGCTTTTGAGTTGGTGCAACGCGCGGGGCAAATCACGATATGCCTGAATGACTTGCGTGAGGCTGACCGTGTTGCCATCCCCAGTGATGATGACGCCATTATTAACGCCTGTGACCAGAACAGCGCGTTCGCCCAGGGCGGTGGCCCCATCGCCCAGCGCAACGGCGCCGCTTCCTTCATTTTTAATGTGAGGGTGTGGGTCATTCGGCATGGCCGCATTTTACGCCACGCCCAGCTTTGCCACCCATCTTCCGTTTATAATCTCCTTTCGCCCGCGCCACGACCGCGCGGGGAATTTTAAGGAGTAACTGAATGCCTCAATTGATTACACCGGATGGGATGCGCGCGCAATCCAAACCGCAGGGCGTGCAGGTGGTGGATGTGGGCCGCAACCCGGAGATGAAGCAGATGATGCTGTCTGGCCGCCTGCCGCTGGTGGCGCCGTTCATCTATCACGACCCATCCAAAGAAATTGCCTATGTGTTGATGCCGATGGAGCTGAACCTGCGCGACACCGACCAGCAGCGCGTCATCGGCCAGCTCACGCAGGTCATCATGCGCAGCTTGCCAGAAAATGCCCCGCGCGGCTACCTGCTGCAACCCAAAACGTTCTTCACCTTTCAATCGCTGGTAGAAGCCATATTGGAAAAAGATGGGATCACGCCAGAGATGCTCAAAGCGCAGGAAGAAAAAGCCAACCTGCTCCGCGACCTCATCCGCGCCAGCGACGAAGACACGCTGCGCCAAATGGCCCGCCAGAACGACGACAAAATTGACGCCGATCTGTTTGACCTGCTGGCCGCCAGCATAGACACCAACGTGCAAAGCGGGCGCGAGCAGGGCGCTCAGCAGCTTGCGCGGGTGCAAAATATTTTGATCGAGGAGACTTCCTTCGGCAAAAAAGTGGGCAAGCGGCTGGACGCGCTGGAGACTTTCCAGAAAAGCCCCACCCGCGAGACGCTTTTGGCGCAGCTCATTGCCGCGCCAGATGTGGAAACCCGCGAGACGCTGGTGGCGATGGGCCGCCAATTGCTGGATTACGCCTTCTTTCAGGCGCTCAGCGGCAAAATTGATGCGGCCAGCGTTGAGCAAAAGCCCGCGCTCATCGGCTTGCGCAAAGAAGTGCAAGACATCCGCGACAAGATGGACGCCGCCCAGCGCGAATACATCTCGCAAAAAGGCAAACTCATCGAGACGATCTTGACCTCCAAAGACCCGATGAAGACCGCCCAGGAAAACGCGCAGTTGATTGACGAGACGTTCCTGGCGGTGGTGCAAGCCAACGCCCAGCAGGCGCAAAAGAACAACGACAAACAACTGCTGGACGCGATGCAGGCCGTTTACGAAATCGCGATGGAGATCATGGCCCAGCGCCAGCCGCCAGAGGTGCAGTTCATCAACGCGCTGGTGACCGCCAAGAGCGAAGACGAGCAAATCGCCATGCTCAAAGAAGCAGCGGGTCAGGGGCTGGATGATCGCATCATCCCGGTGATGGGCCAGCTTGCCGACCAACTCTCGCAAGAAGACCGCACCGACCTAGCGGGCAAACTCACTCAGTTGATGGTGACCGCCCGCGAGATTTTGCCGAAGTACAACGCGGCCAGCGCGGGCGCACCCGCCCCCGCGCCAGAGCAAGGCAGCGGGCTGGTTGGGGCCGATGGCCTCATTCGCGGCTCAAACGAACCGCCGCCCCCCGCCGCGCCAAAGATTGAGATTGCCCGGCGGTAAAACAATTACTAATTACCAATTACTAATTACGAATGAAATAATTAGTAATTGGTAATTAGTAATTGTTAGTTTTTAATTAACGCGCCCCGCCACAACGCCTCAAGATTGGCCGCCAGCATCTCGCGGCGTTTGGCGGTCTTCTTCTCAATCACCTTCTCCAACGTTTCCATTTTGAGGGCGCCCGTGGCCGTGACAAGCGCGCCCAGAGCCACCACGTTGGCAATTTGCGGGTAACCCAGCTCCTGCGCAATATCTTTGGCGGGCAGCGCGATTTGATGGATGTCTGTCCGCGCAGAACGCTGCTCCACCAGCGTG
Organism: Thermoflexales bacterium; assembly: GCA_035433205.1. Classification (GTDB taxonomy): domain Bacteria; phylum Chloroflexota; class Anaerolineae; order J036; family Brachytrichaceae; genus DAORUN01. The sequence goes on from DAORUN010000153.1 coordinate 2,969, forward strand.
GAATCCAGCACCAGCACACCACCCGGCTTCACCAGCGGCTCGTAGCGAGCCATGCTGGGCGGGTTGAGCACCAGCGCGGCGGTGGGGTTGCGCACCAGCGGCGAGCCGATCTCCTCATCCGAAATAATCACGGTGCAGTTGGCCGTGCCGCCGCGCATTTCTGGGCCGTAAGATGGAATCCAAGTGACGTGCTTGTCCTCGGCCAACGCGGCATAGGCCAGCAATTGCCCGGCGAACAGCACGCCCTGCCCGCCAAACCCGGAGATGATGATGTCGTGTTGCATGTTTGCCTCAAGTGCAAAGTTCAAAGTGCAAAGTAAACCATCGCGGTTCTACTTTGCACTTCCCTTAAAATCTCCCAACGGGAAATATTGCGTCATGTCGCGCTCAACGTATTCCAGCGCGGCGTCGGGGGTCATGCCCCAGTTCACCGGGCAGGCCGAGAGCACCTCGACCAGAGAGAAGCCCACGCCGTTGATTTGGTTCTCAAACGCGGTGCGGATGGCTTTCTTGGTTTTGTTGATGTGCGCCGGGTCGTGCACGCTGCGGCGCACCACATATTTTGCGCCGTCCAGCGTGGCCAGCATCTCGCTCATGCGGATGGGCATCCCGGTGGTCAACGTGTCGCGGCCATTCGGCGAGGACGTCGTCTTCATACCGGGCAACGAGGTGGGAGCCATTTGCCCGCCGGTCATCCCGTAAATGGCGTTGTTCACAAAAATCACGGTGATGTTTTCTCCGCGCGCCGCGGCGTGAATAATTTCGCCGGTGCCAATGGCAGCCAGATCGCCATCCCCCTGATAGGTGAACACGATTTTGTCTGGCTGCGCCCGCTTGACGCCGGTAGCCATGGCCGGGGCGCGGCCATGCGGGGCGCTGGCGAAATCGCAGTTAAAGTAGTTGTAGGCGAACACACTGCACCCCACCGAGGCCACGCCAATTGCGCGGTCGGCGATGTTCAGCTCATCCATCACCTCGGCCACCAGCCGGTGAATAATGCCGTGCGTGCAGCCGGGGCAATAATGCGAGACCACATCCACCAAAGCGCGGGGCTTCTCGTAAACAATTTTCAGGTTGGAATCGGCAATCATGGTTATTCTTTAGTGCCCGGATCGCTCCGCCGAACTTGTTCGGACGCGCTCCGGGCACTACATGTCTAGTTCAAGCTGTGCAGTTTTTCGGTGTGATGGAAATCTGGCTTAACGTAGGCGTGCTCAATCGCTTCTTGCACTTCATCGGGCATGGGCACAACCCCGCCCATGCGGCCAAAAAAGTCCACCATTTTGTTGCTGCCAATCGCCAGTTTCACATCTTCCAGCATTTGCCCGGCGTTTAGCTCCACCACCAAAACTTTGCGGGCGCGGAAGGCGCGGTGCGCGAGCGCAGCACTGGGGAACGGGTAAAGCGAGATGGGGCGGAACAAACCAACCTTCAAGCCCTTCTCTCTGGCATGTTTAATGGCCGTTGCGGCAATGCGCGCCGCCGAGCCAAACGCCACCACCAACAGCTCCGCGTCGTCCACAAACTGCTCGGCGTAGCGCACCTCATTTTGCTCAATTTGCTCCTGCTTGTGCTGAATTAACTCATTCACATGCGCCATCTCTTCTGGCTGAAGCTGAAGCGAAACTATTTTGCGCCGCTCACGGCCATTTGCGCCGGTCAGTTCCCACCCGCGATCCCGCGCCACCAACTCGCGCATGGGCGGCATCTCCACCGGCTCCATCATCTGCCCAATGTTGCCATCTGCGGCGATGATGACGATGGTGCGGTATGTGTTGGCGATATCAAAAGAATGGTAAGACAAGTCCACCGCTTCTTGCACCGACCACGGCGCGAGGACAATCGGGTGGTAATCGCCATGCCCGCCGCCCTTCACCAATTGAAAATAATCGGCCTGTGTGGGTGAGAGGTTGCCCAGCCCCGGCCCGCCGCGCATCATATCCACCAGCACCATGGGCACATTGCTGGCGGCGATATAACTCAAGCCCTCTTGCATCAACGAAATGCCTGGGCTGGACGAGCTGGTCATGGTGTTGGCGCCGGTCACCGCCGCGCCATACACCATGTTGATGGCTGCCAGTTCGCTCTCGGCCTGCACAAAAGCGCGGCCCAGATCGGGCATCCGCTTGCACAAGTGCTCCAGCAGTTCGGTTTGGGGGGTGATGGGATATCCGAAGTAGGCTTGCAGCCCGCCGCGCACGGCAGCCTCGGCAATTGCTTCGTTCCCTTTCCAAAGTTCCTTCGTCATGGAAGACTTCCTAAAAGCTCTCGCAAAGGCGCAAAGGCGCAAAGGGATTTCTTAGCGGCTTTGCGTCTTTGCGAGAGATAAATTACGATTTGCTAAACGACGTGGCGCGATAAACAGTGATGGCCGCATCCGGGCACATGGCCGCGCACAAAGAGCAACCCGTGCAGGCATCGGCGTTTGCCAGTTCGGCGGCGTGGTAGCCGCGTGGGGTGAAATAGCTGGTGAATTGGATAATGTGCTTGGGGCACGCGCCCATGCACAACCCGCACCCCTTGCAGCGATTCTCATCCACCACAATCAAACCATGCACAGCTTGCGCGGGCGCTCGCACGGGCGCGGGGGCGGTTGGCGGCATTCGGGGGATGGGAATTGCGGCTGGGGCAGTTTGCGTATTCATCATGACTCCTTCATCCAGGAAGAAAACGGTTTAGAAAATGTTTTTACGCGCAGCATCGCGGCTGCAACTCAATTAAACCGATTATTTTTCAAAAATTCAACTGGTCAACCGGTTAGTTTTCGGAAATACAAAATAATTGATTATTTTTATTCTGCTAAATAGCCGTTTTTCGGAATATATTTCGTTTTTAACGGCAAAAAGAAGTGCGGAGATGATGATTTCACAGGGCGCATTTTTCGCTGTGAACAAAACAAGCGTGAAGAGACAAACGATCAGGCCGATTTGCGGCGTTCTGCCACAATTTGGGCCAGCGTGGCCAGCGCAATTTCTTCGGGGTTGCTTGCGCCAATATCCAAGCCAATGGGCTGGCGCAGGCGGGCCAGCTCCGCTTCGGCAAACCCGGCGGCCCGCAACCGGCTCAGCCGTTTCTCGCGGGTGGTTTTGCCGCCCAGCGCGCCAACATAAAACGCCTTGCTGCGCAGCGCAATTTTTAGCGCCGGGTCATCCAGCGCCTCGTTGTGGGTCAGGGCGGCAATCGCTGTGCCGCGGGTGATGGGTATCTGGGCCAGCGCTTTATCTGGCCACCCAGTGATGAGTTCATC
>DAORUN010000154.1:0-6065 GCA_035433205.1 Thermoflexales bacterium
TCAAAATCTGACTGGCGCATGAAAACCAGCGCAATCTGCCTATTCCAAAATCCGGGAGATTTAGAATCCACCCTCTATGATGATGACACCCGACATTTTTAAGAGCGTGATGCGCCGCTGGACAAGCACGGTAAACGTGGTAACCACCCAACATGACACCGTGATTCATGGGCTTACCGTGACGGCTTTTTCCTCGCTCTCGATGGAGCCGCCCATGGCTTTTGCATCCATCAACCGGCACACCCGCACCCATGCGCTGATAACCGCCAGCGGCATTTTTTGCGTCAACATTTTGTCCGAGCAAATGAAAAACATCTCCGACCGGTTTGCCGGGCGGATGAACAACGAGGATCGTTTTGCCGGGCTGGCGCACCACGTGGCGCTCACCGGCGCGCCCGTGCTGGATGATGCCATCGCCTACCTCGATTGCCGCGTGGTCAACCGGCACGACGAGGGCGACCACACATTATTTATTGGTCAGGTTGTGGCGGCGGCGGTGCAGCACCCAGATGGCCGCCCGCTTTTGTATGGCAACGGCCAATATCTTTTGCCCGGTCTGCCCGCATGATGCGCACCAGGCTGGATCGGGTGGCGTGGGCGGCCATTGCCTGCCTGCTGATGGCGCTGGCGATCATCATGGCGCGCGGCGACCAGCTTGGCGCGCAAGTGATCTCGGCCACGCCCGCCTCTGGGTCAAGTGATGTGTCTGCGCGCCCCGCGCTCTCCTTCACTTTTAGCGAGGCGATGAACCCCGCCGAGATTGAATCACGCCTGCGCATTGAGCCGCCGCTGAGCGCCACTTTGCGCGCGGTTGGCCGCGCGGTGTTTGTTGACCTGGCCGCGCCGCTCTTGCCCAATACACAGTACACAGTCACGCTAAAGGCGGGCGCAAAAAGCCAGCGCGGGCGGGTTCAACTGCGCGATTTTTCGCTGGCTTTTCGCACGCGCAGCCCGCAGGTTTTGTATTTGGCCCCGGCCAGCGGAACGCCCAATCTTTTTGCGGCCAATCCCGATGGCTCCTCCATCCGCCAGCTCACCTCCGAGGCCTTTGGCGTGTTTGATTTCGCCATCAGCCCAGATGGAAACAAAATCGCGTACAGCGTCACACGCAACGCAGATGGCATTCGCGATATTTGGCTGATGAACACCGCTGGCGGCGGGCGGCAGCGCATCGTGACTTGCGATGACCAAGCGTGCCAATACCCCACCTGGTCGGCAGATGGCAGCCGAATGGCGTTTGAGCGCCGCTCGATGATCACGGGGACGGTGGGGCGCACACCCGGCGCGGCCCGCATCTGGCAATATGATGTGAACACGAAAGAGCTTGCCCCGCTGAGTGGAGACAGCCAGCAACTGGGCGCGTTGCCTCGTTTTGCGCCCGCTGGCAACGCCCTCGCGTTTTACGATTCCGTCGCCAGTGTCATTGTGATTGTGGATACGCAGACCGGGGCGCAGCAAACCCTGCCCAGTTTGTTGGGAGATACGGGCGAGTGGTCACCGGATGGCGCTCAGCTTATTTTTCCAGACCTTATTTCTGGTGAGATGGGCGATTACAGCCAGCTTTTTCGGGCGGACCTTGCCCGCGGGGTGATCACGCCGTTTATCACGCTCTCAACCTCAGCCGATATTTCTGCCAGTTGGTCGCCGCTGGGCAATGCGGTGGCTTTCTCTCGGCAAGACCGCGCTGCGCCCGTGCCCACTGGCTCGTTTGGCCCCATTGGCCCGCAAATTTGGGTGGCGCAGGCAGATGGAACCCGCGCCCGCCAGATCACGCGCGAGGCCGAGTTTAGCTTTGGCGGGCTGGCTTGGAGCCCCGATGGGCAGTGGATCGCGGCGGTGCGCATCAACCTGCTTACGCCCGACGCGCGGCCAGAGGTATGGCTGGCAAAAGCCGATGGCTCTGCGCAACGCCGCATTGCGCAAGACGCCACTTTGCCTGCGTGGCTGCCTTAGAAGGGTGAAGTGAGAAGTGAGAAGTGAGAAGTGAGAAGGGTGAAGTTTCACTTTTCTCACTTCCCCTTCTCACTTCTTTAGGCCCACGCCACGCGCAGAACACCATCGCAGTTCATGACAGAGCGCACCACCCTTTCCGAGAGGTTGGTGTAATCTTCTTCGCGCTTGAACTTTAGCTCACAGCGCAAAATCTTTTTGCCTTTGGCGATGTTGTAATCCAACTCCACGCGCTTTATTTTTACACCTTGAACTTCCATCGCGCGGTGCAAAACTTCGTCGCTTGCGCCATCAATGCCCGCGATGACGGTGACGGTGGCGTACCAGTCGTTTTTAACCCGGCTCTCCAATCGCGGCAAAACAATCAAAATAATCAGCGCGCTCAGCAGCCCCAGCGCGCCAACAAGGTATAGCCCGCTGCCAAAAGCCAGCCCCAGCATGGTCACATACCAAAGCGTGGCGGCGGTGGTCAGGCCATTTACGCGAATGCCGTTGCGGATGATTGCGCCTGCGCCCAGAAAACCCATCCCAGAAAGAACGCCCGCAGACAGGCGCATGGGGTCGGGGCGGGTGGCAGAGCTGCCATCACCGGCGACGATGATAAACACGCTCTCGGAGATCAGCATGGCCAGACAAGCGGCCAGGCACACCAAAATGGTGGTGCGCAACCCGGCAGCGCGCCCGTGGCTTTCGCGCTCAACACCAATGATGGAGCCCGCTATCAGCGAGGCCAGAATGCGGAAGATGTATTCGTAAGGTGAAGTGAGTGTCATGGCTCTTAAAGAGCCGTTAATGTTAGCCAGATTTGCCAGAAATGCAAGCGGTTAAAAAATTCATTAGCTGCCGCCTTTTAAGGACGCAAACTGCGATTTCTATTTTCTTCTGGCAAATTTCAGCAGCCCAAGCCGGGCGCTGATAAAGGCTTTGCGCAATTCTTTGCGGGCGGCCTGCCAGGCGTAGTTCATTTCAATTGAATCGTTCGCGCTGTCTCTTTGCTGGCGGCCAAACCGCTCTTGCACATACGCCTGTGTGATGGTCTGAGCGCCATCTTTTGCGCGAGGCGCGCGCTGGGCCAGTTTCTCGGCCTGCTCGTAGGGCGTCACGTTCTCGCCAATGCCCATCCAGCTTGCCCAGCGGCTCAACATGCCATACGCTTTTTGAACCGGGGGCAGCTTTGCAAAACCGGCGCCCTCGGCAAAGCGCAAGCCAAACACAACCAGGCCGCCAATCAGCCCAAACAACAAAACAAACGGCAACACATTTTTGATGCTGTTCCAAAAATTCATCAATTGAACGCTTAGGTCACTGCTGCGTGTTGTGTCTGGTGGTTCCAAATCTGCGCGGTTTTCCCGTTCTTGCAGTTGGCGTTCCAGTTCGGCGGGGTCGGTGGTGGGCAGCGGAACGGGCGTGGGCGGGTTGGCAATCGCGGCCAGCGCCGTCCGATCCACCTCTGGCTGCGCGGCGGTTGGCTCAAACTCCACCCAGCCGTATTCCGGGAACCACACTTCAACCCACACATGGCTGTCTCGAATGCGCACGGTGTAATCGGCGGTGGGCGAATCTGGTGCGACCAAATCCATGTCGCCAACGGCATACCCTGTGGCAATGCGCGATGGCACGCCGAGCGAGCGCAACATCATCACCATCGCGGTGGCGTAATATGTGCAATACGCGCGATGGGTGGTATACAAAATGTAATCGCTGGCCTCCACGTTGGGCGGCGGCGCCTCCAGCGTTTCATCGTAAATGATATTTTGGCGCAAATAGGCTTCGATGGCTTTGGCGCGCTCATACGGCGTGTTGAACTGCGCGGCCACGTTGCGGGCCAGCAACCGCACCCGCTGCGGCACGGCGGCGGGCACTTGCAAATACTGGCGGGTAATCCACGCTGGGTATGCCGAGCGCGAAGTCTTCAAATCCTCGGCGCTGGCAATGCTGACCGAGCCGGTGGCCGCAAATTTATTTCCGGGCAGCAACGGCGCGGGCACTTTTAGCTGCACCAATTCCGTCCCCGCGTTTTCGGTCAACCCCTGGGATGGAACCTCGGCTTTTTTAGGCACAGAGGGCGAATACACGGCGTCCGTGCCGCGCTGCAAGGCCACCTGAATTTGCACATCGCGCCGCCTGACATATTGCGCCTGCGAAGGCAGCCCATCCCCCGCTTTGAGTTCCACCTGCTGTTTTGGCGCGTTGGTCCAGTTTGCGCCATCATACGTGTCATAGCTGGCGGCCCGCCAATAATAGCGGTAGCCCGTCGGCGCAATGACCGTCATCGCCAACTCATCCGAGAGCGTGCGCGGCCCACCCAGCGTGACGCTGGAAAGATAGTTGTCAATGGGGCGCAGGTTGTAATTCTTTAGGTTGCTAAACAGGCGGTTGAACCGCGCCAATGTCTCGCTGTATGGCACGTTGGCCTGGGCAAAAAAATCCTGGGCCGATGGCGACTGCATGAGCTGAGGCACCTCAAACGCGCCAAATAGCGCGATGGCCGCCACGCCAAACCCGGCCAGGGTGGCCCTCCAGCGCAAACCGCCGCCAAACCGCACATGCTCGCGCGACCATTGCTCCTCTCTGTCCGCAATGTGCGATTCCACCAGCAGCACCAACATGCAAATCAAAAACAAGATGAGATAAATTCCCATCTGCGCATCGCCGCCGTAATAATAAATATTGCTAAACAGCGTCACCCCGGCGGGCAAAATGACATGCCAAATGCGGCGATAACGAAAGCTATACCAGGCGGCGGTGTATCCCAGCAGCCAAAACAGCGCGGCCAAAATCAAAATAAAAATCACGGTCTCGCGGCTGGTGCCATTGCTAAACGCGGCCCCCAGCCACGAGCTGATCTTGCCCGCCAGCGTCAACACGCGGTCACGCCATTCCAGCTTTTGGTTGATGGAGCTGTGAGTCGCGCCAATTATCCCGATGAGAAATGTGCCATAAATGGCGCTGGTTAAATGCGCTGTCCAATCTGGGAAGTTGCTGCGAGCCAGCGCTGTGCCTGCCACCAGCCCCAGGATGGCGGGCAAAAGAATAACGTGCAACCCTGGCATCCAATCGGCGGTCACGATGCTGCCAGCAACGCTGAACATCATGATGAAAAGGATGACAAAGACAAAGAATCCCAGTCGTTTCATAAACGCGGTGGCAATTGTGCCCCACTTTTCTGAGCGCCCGCTGAAGATTACCCCACGATTCCCCTGCGATTAAGCAAATTTCAGGGCGAGGCTAAAATCTCTCGCCAAGACGCAAAGCGCAAAGGAAATGCAAATTCTTCGCGTCTTGGCGAGAGATAACTGGATTTACGCAAAGGTTCATCAAATTTTGTCTTGTCGCGCAATAACAAGTCGGACTTCTGCGAGAAGTCCGACTTGTTTGACCGCCCAAACAGAATTTTTGAGCACAAAAACATCCTCTTTGCGTAAGTCCAAGATAAAAAGAACTGGACTTACCTGGAATACGTGGCCTACCCATACACCCGCCGCTGGTTGGGCGGAATTTGCAAAAAGCGGCGGGTGGCTTCTTCCACGCTCAGCTTGCCCGCCAAAATATCCTGGTAATACAACTCCATCCACTGAAACAAATTGGATCGCCCGCGCCGCTGTTCATCCAGCACCAGCTCTGCCAGCGGGCCGGCCTCATCCAAAAAGCCACTTTCGTGGTAGTCGCGCTCGGCGCGGGCAAAATCGTAGGTCAGGCGCTTGATCTCGGCTTTCCACGCGCCATCGGCAAACACAATTTGAGCATAGGCCGCGCGGGTGTCGCCATCAAACGGCAGGCCCACCGCGCCCACATTCACCACCAGCGTTTGGCCGATGGGTCTCACGAGCGGCAAGTGCGTGTGCCCCACCACAAACAGCGCGGGCGGCGGCTCGCCAATTTGCTTGCACAAAATGTCATCCGGCAACTGCAAGCCTTTGCCCAACAGACGAAGCCATTGCCGCTTTGTCTCAGTCACGGCGATTTTACCTATACCCAGCTGATCTTTGATGATGAATCTTGTGGATTGGTGGATTTTGACACTATGTGCGAAGCGGAACCGGCGCTCGATTTGGGCCAGTTCCTGGCCTACCTGCGGCTCACGGCGAGCAAGATCCAGCAAAAGAGCACAGAGG
>DAORUN010000155.1:0-5858 GCA_035433205.1 Thermoflexales bacterium
GCTTGGAAAACATAAAACTTTCAGAGCAACACTTTACGGAAGCGTTAGAAATATATAACCGTATCGGGGACAAAGTGCGCGCCGCGCGAATCAGGTCTAATCTTGCCGTGATGCACCTTCACGCGGGCCAATACAAGCAGTGCCTTGAACAAGCTGAAATGGCGCTCAAGTTTTTTGAAAAACTTCAGCAGCCATACTGGATTGCGCTGAACACATCCAACATTGCCGAAGCCAACCTGGGATTAAATGAGCTTGAGCGGGCGGAGCATTTTGCCGCCCGTTCTCTGCGCGAGGAAGAGGCCAGCCTGCGTCCCTACGCCCTGACCACGCTGGGGCGGGTGTTTTTGGCAAGGGGCAACAACCGCGAATCGGAGCGATACCTGCGCGAAGCAATTGCCACCGCGCAAGAGGCGCAAGACAAGTGGGCAGAGGCCCCCGCGTGGCGCGCGCTAGCCATCGCCCTGCGCAAAACCGGCGACCAGCCCGCCGCGACCGAGGCGTTCCAAACAGCGATCAGTCTTTATGAAGAAATGAAGCTGAGCAAGGAAGTGGAACGCACTCGGAGCACTCAGAACGCGGAATTTTGAATTCTTTATTTCCCTCTGGTCATTTCCAGCACAATGCCGCTGCGAGCCGGGACTTTGACGCCGGTGAGCTGACCGTTTGTCACAGGATACGCCCCCAGCGAATTGAAGATGCCCAGCGCGGTCATGTCCTCGGTGATGCCGAGCGAAGCGGGCGCGCTGATGTCCACTTCCATATCTGATGCGCCAGCATTGAACGCGACGATCAGGATCGCCTCGTCCAGCTTGCGGACAAATGCGACCTGGTCGCCCTCGGCCAGCAAAAATCCAATTGCGCCGCGCCGCAGCGCAGGGTGGGTTTTGCGCAGCGCAATGGCATCCTTAAAATACTGGCGCAGATTTTTATCCCACGTGCTTTCATTCCAGCTAAACCCTCGGCGGCAATCTGGGTCTTTTCCGCCGGTCATGCCAATTTCATCGCCGTAATAAATGCTGGGCGCGCCAGGATAGGTCATTTGTAAGAGCGTGGCAAGTTTGAGCGCGTTCACATCGCCACGCGCAATGGTCAAAAACCGGGCAGTGTCGTGGCTGTCCAGCAAATTGAGCTGCGCCTGGTTGATGGGAGAGTCGTAAAGGCTGAGATTGCGCAAAATGGCGCGGCCAAAATCGCCGCCATCCATCGGAGACACGGGCGAGTAGCCCATGTCATTCGCCAGGCCGCCATCCATGTGCTTGCCTGCAAAAAAACCGATGGCCGCCTTGGTGAACTGATAATTCATCACCCCGTCAAACTGGTCGCCCTTCAGCCAGCGCTGCGCCTCGTGCCAAATCTCGCCCACAATATAAGCATCTTTGTTGATGGCTTTCACGCGGCGGCGAAACTCTTGCCAAAAACTATCATCGTCAATCTCGCCGGGCACATCCAGCCTCCAGCCATCCACGCCCTGCTCAATCCAGTATTCCGCCACCTCAAAGATAAACTCGCGCACAGCCGGGTTGGCGGTGTTGAACTTGGGCAGCGCCGGGATGTTCCACCACGCCTCGTAGTTGGGCTTGCCGCTATACGCATGAAGCGGGTAGCCCTTGATGTGAAACCAGTCCACGTATGGCGAATGCGAATCGTTCTCCAAAATATGGTTGAACTGATAAAACCCGCGCGAGGCGTGATTGAACACGCCGTCAATCACCACCCGCATTTTGCGCTTGTGGCAGGCTTTAAGCAAAGCGCTAAACGCCGCATCACCGCCCAAAATTGGGTCAACCTGATAGTAATCGTGGGTGTGATAACGGTGATTGGCGGCGCTCTGAAAGATTGGCGTGAAATAAATTGCGGTCACGCCTAAATCTTGCAGATAATCCAAATGCTCAATAACGCCCCACAAATCACCACCCTTGAAGCCATGATTGGTGGGACGGGCGTCCCATGCTTCAAGATTGATGAGCGGCGCGGCTTTGAGAGAACGAGCGAAACGGTCAGGGAAAATTTGATAGAAGACAGCGTCTTGTACCCAGTCAGGGGTGTGAATCATGATATCTATTTTTTAGAGGGGAGGGATTGTACGCCAACTTAATTTTGCGGGCAGTTGCTATTTTGACATTGAAATTGGACGCTTTTGCGTTTAGCCGAAAGCCGAAAAACAGCGCGCCCCAAATTCCGAATTCCGAATATTGAGAAACCATAACCTGTTTTTAGTCAAATTCCTACCATTTTTGGCTACGTTTATTTCAGACAACTAAATATCAATATCACCAGGGGGGCCGCTTCGGCGGCCAACATTACAAATTCAAAAGGAGATTTACGTATGCAAAAATCTGTAAAAAAAATGCTTGCAGTTAGCGCCGCCATCACCGCAGGGACGATGGCCGTTGCGGCGTTTGCGCTGTTTGGCAGCGGCAATGCCGCGCAGGCGCAAGTCGCCGCCGCCGTTGATGCGGGCGCGTGGGATCATCGCGGCCCCATCACAGGCACGATGCACATGACCGGCACAAAACCCTTCACCGGCACGCACGTTATACCCGGCTTTGCCCTGACCGAGACCAAAGTGATTAGCGTTGCGCCGGGCAGCCCGGCGGCAACGGCGGGCATCGTTGTTGGCGATGTGATTGTGAAGGTGGACGATGTTGATGCCAGCCCGATGGCGCTCAACAAAGCCGTGATGGACAAGACACCCGGCGACACCATTTCTCTTGTGGTCAAAGATGCCAGCGGCGCGTCTCGCACGCTGGAGGTCACCCTGGCCGAGAACCCCAACCGCGCCGGTGTGGCGTATTTGGGCATTGAGATGGCAGGCCGCGGCAGAAAGGGCGGCGGTTCTGGCCGCGGCCCCGGCAACTTTGGCGGATGGGATCAGCAAGGGCAGCAGGGCCAGCGAACCCAGCCAGACCAGCAAGGGCAAAACAGCCAGCCCAACCAGCAAAACCCGCGCGGTCAGCGCGGTCAGGGCGCTCAGGGCGGCTTCGCTCAGGTTTTGCCAGATGGCGTTGACGCCGGCATCCTTGTGATGAACGTGACCGCCAACAGCCCGGCTGCGGCCGCTGGCTTGACCAGCCGCGATGTGATCATTGCGGTGAACGGCAGCGCCCCCACTGGCGTGCAGGCGTTTGTGGATTCAATTGGCGCGATGAAAGTGGGCGACAAAGTGACGCTCAAGATTTATCGCCCATCTGACCAGACCACCAGCGAGATCAGCGTGACGCTGGGCGAAAGCGCGACCACCAAGGGCAAAGCCTTCATAGGCGTGACGCTCAACGGGCGCATGATTCAGCGCAACCCGGTTCAACAACCGGTTGGAACAGGCGCTTAACACAAGACTCCGTGAGGCTTTTAAGGTCTCACGGGGTTACCTAAAAAATATCGCGCACACCAGCGCGCCGACCAGCGAAGATAGAAAATTCACCCGGTCGTTATTTATCCAGCGCCAGCCGCGCACAAAGCGGTTTGGCGCTGAATTTTTATCGGTGGCTTTCTCGGTCTCGCGGTTGCGCATTTCGTCAAAATAAATTCCCTGAACAGTCGCGCCCAGCCAGCTATCGGCCAGCGCGCCAGCCAGCCCGCCCAGCGCGGCGCACACCAATTGCCCCGCACTGCCGCCGCTTAGCACAACAAACACCAACCCAATGAACGCCGCCCCACCCAGCGCGGCCAGCGTGCCGGTCACGGTCACACCGCCGCTGGTTCCAGGCTCCACCTGCCTGCTCAGCCGGGTGATGAGTCTTGGCCGGGCGCGGCTGAGCACGCCCAGCTCGGTCGCCCATGTGTCGGCATTCACCGTTGCCAGCGCGCCCACCAGCCCGCCCAGCGCCATGTGGGCGATGGCGTTTTGGCCCGCCAGCGCCGCAAGACCCATCACCACCGCAAATGCCGAGGCCGCCCCGCCATTTGCCAGTGTTTGTCCCAAATCGCGCTGGCCGCCTTTCTCAAATATCTCTGCGGCGTGTTGTTTTGTGGCGTTGTTTTGTTTAAAGTGGCTGAGCGCGGATGATGAGACGAAGAAGGCGATCAAAAGCAGGCCGGGGGTCCATCCGCCAAAGCCAAATACGGCTGTGCCGGTGAGAATGGCGCCCAGCGCCCCGCTCTTAGACAACGAGCCGCGCGAACGCGCCGCAAAGCCAATCATGCTGCTGAGCGCAAGCCCAATCGCCAGTTGCCCCCAAAGTTGTGCCAAGTTGGTGCGATTATACTTTGCACAGTGTTTATGTGATTTGAAAAATGTTATGCCAGTTGCAATAACGCGAAAAAACGGCTTACTTATCCCCAAAGGCATCACGTTATCCCCAGTTAATGGGGGCTTTGTCCACAGAAGAGCCTACATAATTCATTGTTAAATTTTCTGAATCTTGCCATAAGGGATAGTTAAGGTAGCTTTCATCATCCACCCGTGGTGGTCATGGACAAAATGAAACCTATATGTGGCGGTTACAAAATTTCAAAAATCAACCCCAAATCCGACTAAAGTTTGCCCGCCTGTGGATAGTTGGGTTGAAAATTTGTTCTATTTTGGCGTTGGGGCTGGTGTGTTTCACATTTGATGTTCCACGCGCGGATGATCGGGGGGTTGCGCTGGATCATATCCTTTCTGGCAAAGAATTTGACTTTGTGGCCTGGGAAATTGACGCCAGCGCGCAAAAAATTGCCTACGAGATGACCCTTCCCCAGCTTGGCATGAACAGCGCAGAGCAAATAGCCTTTGTGCGCGATTTTATGGCGCGGCTCTCGGCGTGGTCACAGTTGAATTATCAGGTTACCGCCAAATATGCCGACCCCGCTGAGCCAAACCCAGAGGAAGCCACGCGCGATCTGCGCGCCCGCCGAGACGCCATCCGCCAGCAACTGAACGACCGCCAAAACCTGACCGAGGCGATTTTGCAGGAGCAGGTGGAGAGCGTGTTGCGCGATGAGGGTCTTGCGGTTGGCGGGCAGGTGATGCCGCCGCTGCGCTTTCGGCTGACCGAGCTGCCGGACGTGCTCATCATTTCTCGCAGAGACAAAATTGAGCGGATTGACCAGCGTGAATTGACCACCGGGCTGACGGTGGACACGTTTGACCAAATTGAGCGCCAGGTTGACCGGCGGTTTAATGTGTCATCGCTGGTTTCGCCCATTGGCGGGTTGGGCGCTTACCCAACCATGCTGCCAGAAACCACCTCGTTGGAATATATTATTGAAGTGGCCGCGCACGAGTGGGTGCACAATTACTTGCTGTTTACGTTTGCGCCAGTGGCGATGAACTACGACTCCGACCCGGCCTCGCGGGTGATTAACGAAACCACCGCCGCGCTGGTGGAGCAGGAAATCAGCCCGCGCGTTTTGGCCCGGTTTTACCCCAAAAGCGGGTTGGATGGCTCGCGGGTTGAGGCAAGCGATTCCGCGGTCGTTCGCTCTGGCGTGGCGCAACAAACGGGGTTTGACTTCAATAAGGAAATGCGCCAGACGCGCGTTCGCGCTGATGAGCTTTTGGCGCAAGGCAAGGTAGAGGAAGCCGAACAATACATGAACGAGCGCCGCGCGTTGTTTGTGCAAAACGGCTATCTCATCCGCAAATTGAACCAGGCCTATTTTGCGTTTTATGGCGCATACAACGCCACGCCGGGTGGCGCGCCCGCGGCAGGCAAAGACCCCATCGGCCCGGCGGTGCAGTTGTTGCGCAAGCAAAGCGGGAGCGTGGGCGGGTTTTTACGCGCGGTGCAAACGCTGAGCGGGTGGGACGATCTGGAACGCCGAACGGGAGAAATGTAAGGCGGGTAATTAGAGGCGATTAGATAACGCGAGTTGCCACTTATTATTTTTTCATCGCAGAGGCGCAAAGACGCGGAGAAAAGGGAGCAAAAATATAA
>DAORUN010000156.1:0-5650 GCA_035433205.1 Thermoflexales bacterium
CTGATATGAAACGCCCCTTCGGGGCTTTTTGGCACGATATTGGATGGTTTTTCATCTCGCGTTTTGCCCCTTTTTGGGAATGCACCCGCGCGGAGGCCAGCCGAGATTCCCGTAGATAATCATCTGCATGCGAAAATTTTGGCTGCTCATCGCGGCGGGACTGCTGGCTGGGCATGTGCTGCCGTGGGCGCAGCACAACACCGCCGCGCTCACGCTGAGCGGGCATGATCTGGCGATTTTTTTGAACGACACGCCCTACGCGGGTGGTTTTGCCAACGAGTGGTTTTATGTGCCCGCGTGGGTGGCTGGGTTGTTGATGGCATTTGCGG
This sequence comes from Thermoflexales bacterium, assembly GCA_035433205.1. Classification (GTDB taxonomy): domain Bacteria; phylum Chloroflexota; class Anaerolineae; order J036; family Brachytrichaceae; genus DAORUN01. The sequence continues at coordinate 330 of DAORUN010000156.1, forward strand.
CCAACCAGAGCGACCGCCCGCTCTGGCAGCGGCTGGCGTTGGGCGTGTTGGGCGCGTGCGTGGCCTCGCTGGGGCTGCCCCCTTACGAAAAACTGCGCGATATTCTTCACCAGCCGGATTATCAGGTGCGGTTTGCGGTGTCTGCGCTGGTCATGCTGGATTGCTTGGTGATGGCAGCCCTGCGCAGGCCCAAATTCCCATCGGCTTATGGCGCGGCGCTGGCCGGGCTGAACGTCATCCCCCTGTATGGCTTCTCGCTCATGCGCTGGCCCATCAGCCAGCTTTACGGAAACGATGTGAATTTTGGCTTGGGCTGGTGGCTGACCTTGTTTACGATTGCGCTGGTCATCGTTTTTTTTGTTTATGGCCTTGTTCGCGCAAGAAATTTACGCGCCCCCGCTCAAACCTGATTACACAGGTTTATTTACTTTTGGCCCAGAGCAAAGATAATTCACAGTTGGCATGTACGATCTTAAAACCATTCGCAAAGATTTTCCCGCGCTGGACGAGCGCGTAAATGGCAAGCCGCTGGTATTTTTGGATAGCGCGGCGTCCTCGCAAAAACCCATCCAGGTGTTGAACGCGATGGATGAGGTGTATCGCACCACCTACGCCAACGTGCATCGCGGGGTGTATCAATTTAGCGACCACGCCACGCAACTGTATGACGCGGCCCGCGCCAAAATTGCGCGGTTCATTGGCGCGCCCGCGCCAGAGAATGTGGTGTTCACCCGCAACGCCACCGAGGCGCTCAACTTGCTGGCGTATTCATATGCGCCAAACGCCCTCAAAGCGGGCGATGAAATTATTTTGACCGAGTTGGAGCATCACGCCAACTTTGTGCCGTGGGTTACGCTGGCAAAACAGCACGGCTGGGTGATTAAGTTTGTGCCGCTCCGCGAGGATGGCCTGCTGGATTGGGACAAGCTGGATGAGCTGCTAACGCCGCGCACAAAGCTGGTGTGCTTCGCGCAAGTCTCGAACGTGCTCGGCTCCATCACCGACGCGAAAGCCATCACCCAAAAAGCGCACGCAGCGGGCGCAAAAGTGGTGGTGGATGGCGCTCAGTCTGCCCCGCACATGCCCGTGGATGTGCAAGATATGGGCTGCGACTTTTTTGTGTTCAGCGGCCACAAAATGCTGGGGCCAACCGGCATTGGCGCGTTGTATGGCAAGATGGAATTGCTGGAGACCATGCCGCCGTTTTTGATGGGCGGCGACATGATTAGCTATGTGGGCTTTGACAAAATTTTGTGGAACGATGTGCCGCTGAAATTTGAGGCGGGCACGCCCGCGTTTGTGGAGGCAATTGGCCTGGGCGCGGCGGTGGATTATTTGTCTGCGCTGGGGATGGCCGCCGTGCGCGAGCATGAGCGCGAGATCACCAGTTACGCGCTGGAGCGCATGGGCGAAGTGCCCGGCGCGAGAATTTTTGGCCCGCACAACGCGGATGTGCGCGGCGGCGTGCTGACTTTTGCCATTGACCGCATCCACCCGCATGATTTGGGAACGCTGCTGGATGAGGAAGGCGTGGCGATTCGCGCCGGGCATCACTGCGCTCAGCCGCTGCACATCAAGCTGGGCGTAAACGCCACCGCCCGCGCCTCGTTCTATGTTTACACCGTGAAGGAAGAAGTGGACGCGCTGATTGCGGCGATTTACGCCGCCAAGGGCAAATTAAAGAAATAATTTTTAATTGCGAATGATGAATTGATTTGCTTTTAATTCGTAATTCGCAATTCGTAATTGCATGAGCGATTTATACCGAGAACACATCCTTGACCATTACGAGAACCCGCGCCACGCCGGAGAAATTTCCGACGCGGAGATTTCTCATGAGGAGCACAACCCGCTGTGCGGCGACCGCCTGAAAATAGAGGTAAAGGTTTCTGCGGATGGGACGCGCCCGGATGAAACGGGCTTTACCGGCGATGGCTGCATCATTTCGCAAGCATCTGCCTCCATGCTGCTAGAGGCGGTGGAGGGCATGACGCTGGACGAAATTGAAAAGCTGGAGCCGCAGTTTGTGCTGGACCTGATCGGCATCCCGCTGACCGCCACGCGCATTAAATGCGCTTTGCTGGGGCTGAAGACGCTCAAGACCGGCGTGAAGTTGTGGAAGATTGAAGAGATGAAGAAATAAGAAGCAATCAATCAACCTCGCAGGTTGGCCCGCGCAATTTTGGAAAGCCAGGTCTTTGCGGGCCAACCTGCGAGGTTAACGACGGCATCAACCCTTTGAAGCCGCAGATGGCGGGCTGGTGTTCACCATCCACATGCTGAACCCGCGCAAGAAGGACTTGAAGCCCTCCAGATGCTCCATCGGAAAGTTGTATTTCTCTGGGGTTTGCAGAACGCGCAAAAAACAGGTGAGCCACACGTTGCGCGCCTGCGGCGTGATGTAAAACGGCATGTGCCGCGCCCGCATCATGGGGTTGCCAAAACGCTGGTTGTAAAGCGGCGGGCCACCCATCACCTGCACAAAAAAAGTGGCGTTTTTGCGCGCGGCGGCCAGCATGTCTGGCGGGAACATCTCGCGGATGGGCGACTGCTCCAACTCGCGGTAAAAGTCCTCCATCATGCGCACAATGTTGGCCTCGCCCATGCTGGCGTAAATCTCGCGGCTGGGCGATGTCACCTCGCCGGGTCGCATATCTGGCACGTATATTTCGCGGCTCATGACGGCAAGTATAAAGTGATGGTTATAGTTGGTGGTTAAACTATCACCATCAACCATGATTACAGATTTTTCCTTTTTGCATTTCTCCGATATTCACCTGACGCCCGCGGGCGAGTTGTTTTCTGGGCGAGACACCTACGCGCTGGCGCTGGATGCGCTGGATGAGGCGCAAAAGCTGGAGACGCCGCCCGCGTTCATCATCATCAGCGGCGACCTGTCTACCGATGAGACCCGCGCCGAGGGGTGTTATTTGCAACTCAACGCGCTGCTGAGTGAGATCAAGACGCGCTTCACCGCGCCCATCTTTTTGGCGATGGGAAACCATGATGAGCGAGTCGCCTTCCGCCGCGTGGTACTCCATCAGCCAGAAAGCGCCGAGCCATACTTTCACGCGCAAACGGTGAACGGCCTGCGTGTGATTGTGCTGGATTCGCTGGTGCCCGGCAAAACACGCGGCTTTTTGGATGCGCCGCAACTGGCCTGGCTGGCGGGCGAGCTGGACACCTGCGAACGCGCTCTGGTCGTGGTGCACCACTCGCCCATCCCCATTGCCGTGCCGTTTTTTGCGCCGCACCAGCTCACCAATGCCGATGCGCTCGCGGCGGTCATCGCGCCCCGCGCGGGAAAAGTGATGGGTGTGCTTTCGGGCCACATCCATTACCCCAACGCCGGGTTGTTTGCGGGCACCCTGGCCGTGAGCGCCCCGGGGTGCGCGTTTGGGCTTGATCCCGCCTCGCAAAATGGCTTGCGCACGGTCGCCTCCAGCGGGTTCAACGTGTGCCACATCCGCGCGGGTCAGCTCATCGTCAACCCCATCATCCTGCCAGATGCGCGGATTGAGCTGCGGTATTCCTCGCAGAAATTTGAGTAGAAATAAAGACCGGGAAATAAGAAAACCGCCAAACGCAATTTCTTATTTCTCGGTCTTTATTTTTCGCTATCGGCTCACAATCTTCATCGGCAGCCCGTTGCGTGAGATGAGGGTGCTGACCACATCCAACTGCGGCACAAAGCCGGGCGTGGCGAGGATGGGCGCAAACCGGCGGGCAAAAATCGCCAGCAGCACCTGCGATTCAAACAGCGAAAAACTGTTGCCCAAACAAATGCGCTGGCCCGCCGCAAACGGGTGATACGCAAACGGATGTTGCGCCGCCTCGCGCTCCGGCGTCCAGCGGTCGGGGTCAAACTTTTCCGGCTCTGGCCAAAAATCTGGGTGGCGGTGGGTGAGATACGGCGAGAGCAGCGCCATCATTCCGGCGGGCAGGCGCTTGCCATCCACCACATCGTCGTTCACAATATCACGCGGGTAAATGGGGATGGATGGATACACGCGCATGGTCTCTTTTAACACCTGATACGCGTATGGCAGGCGCTTCAAGTCCTCCACCGTTGGCATTCGGTCGCCCAGAACCGTGTCAATTTCATGTTGCAGTTTTGCAAGCACATCTGGGTGGGTGGCAAGGGCATACCAGCAAAACGCCAGCGTGCGGGCGGTGGTCTCGTGCCCGGCAAAAAACATGGTGATGGATTCGTCACGCAACAAGGTCTCGCTCAGCGGCGCGCCGGTCTCTTCATCGCGGGCGGTCATCAGGCGGCCCAGCAAATCGTTGGGCCATTGCTCTTGCGGGATGGCGCGGCGCGCGCTCACCACTTCCGTGATATACGCAAACACGCGCTGGCGGGCATCCAAATAGCGGGCGTTGCTGCCCACCTTGATCCAAATGGGCAAATGCAGTGGGTTTTGGCCCATCTCCATCACGAAGTGGATCATCGTCTCCACGTCGTCTTTCAACTCAATCATCTTGTCGCCAGACTCGGTGGTGAACAAACTTTTCAGAATAATGCTGGCGGTGACGAACATCATCTCGTCCACCATCTCCACCGTTTCACCGGTGGCCGCTTTGGTGTCCCAGCGCGTCACAAATGACTGGGCATCCTCAATCATGATGGGCAAAAACTGCTCCACCGCGCGGGGGGTGAAGAAGGGCGCCATCAGCTTGCGCTGTTTGCGCCACGGGTCGCCGGTAGAGGTGAGTATGCCGTTGCCGGTCATGTAATCTCGCACAATGTCATACGAGTCAAGCTTGTCGTAATTCTCGCGGTTGGCGATAGCGATTTGTTTCACCGCGTCTGGGTGAACCGCCAGAACCATGTTGCGCGGCCCAAGTTGAATGTGGGTCAGGTCGCCATTTTTGCGCCACTCCGATTCCAGAAAACTGAGAAACCCGCCATTTTTTTTCATCTCAAGGATGGCGTCAATCATCAGCGGGCTTTTGCGCGAAGGGAGTTTGGTTGTATTCGGAGTTTGCGTCGTCATGCGAGGTAGTATAAAACTTCACAAACGCGGGGACTGGCCGCGAGCCTGCAAAAATAAGGAACGGCCGCGGAGGCAGGCGCTCATCTATTTCAGGTAATTCGCTCTGACGAAGATGCGCAACGATTACCGCCACCGGATAAATCCGGCGGCTACTGGTTGGGAAACCCGCGAGCGGGTTATCGTAGAATTTTTTAACCCGCGCCAGCGGGTTTTCTAATGCTTAGGCGGCGGATTTTATCCGCTGCCGATGAAACGCCGACACACATGGACGCAGTGGTGCAAATTAAATCTGGGAAAAATGTGTTTTTGGGCAGGATGTGGCTT
>DAORUN010000157.1:0-5630 GCA_035433205.1 Thermoflexales bacterium
AGTGTGGGCTATGAACCCAGATAAAGCTCCTCGCGCAGGGCAGGGCGGGGGGTGGGAGGAATCTTCACCCGCCGCGCCCGCGCGGTTGGTCAGCGTCTCAACCCGCGTAAACCCCATCCGCCCAGAGCAGTTTTTGCGCCGCGCAAAAGGCGCCGAGCGATTCTTTTGGCGCGAGGCAGACGCCGCGCAAACGCTGGCCGGGATGGGCATCGCGGCGGAAATTTTTGCGTGGGGGCAAAGCCGGTTTGCGGATGTGGAAACCCAAACCCGCGCCCTGTTTGCCAACGCCATATTGGACGAATCCGCGCCCGCGCCCGCGCTCATGGGCGGGTTCGCCTTCCGCGATGATTTTGTGCCCGATAACACCTGGGCGGCGTTTCACCCCGCGCATTTTGTGTTGCCGCATTTGCAACTCACCGAGGGCGCGGGTGGCGAGACGTGGCTCACGCTCAACGCGCTGGCCGCGCCCGATGAACCCATCCGCGAGCTGCGCGGCTCGCTCAAGCAGGCGCTGGCCGCCCGCGCCGCCTGGCTGATGGCGCACGACGAGGCCGACGCGGCGGCCATCCCAGAAAACGCCCAAACCGAGATAACCTACCCCATGTCCCTCGCCTCGTGGACGGTGATGCTGCACGAGGCCATCCGCCGGATTCAGAACGGCGAACTCAAAAAAGTGGTGCTGGCCCGCATGTGCGAGCTGCGCGGCAAACAGCCGCTGGATGTGGACCGCGCGATGGCGTTCTTGAACGATCATTACGCCGGGTGCTACCGCTTTTTGTTTGAGCCGCGCCCCGGCCACGCCTTTTTGGGCGCGACCCCGGAACTGCTGGCGCGGGTGAATGGCCGCGAGCTGCGCACGATGGCTTTGGCCGGCTCGCAAAAACGCGGGCGCACAGCCGAGGAAGACGCGGCGCTGGAGCGAGACTTTTTGAGCAACGCCAAAGAATTGCACGAGCACGCGCTGGTGGCAGATATGCTCCGCGAGCGGCTGGAGCCGCACGTGCGCGAGCTAGACATGCCCGACGCGCCGGAGACGCTCAAGCTGAGCAACATCATGCACCTGCACACGCCCGTGCAGGCCGAGCTGAACGAGGCCAGCGGCGTGTTGCCAATGGTCGCGTTGCTGCATCCCACGCCCGCGCTGGGCGGCTCCCCGCGCGAGACCGCGCTGGAGTTTATCCGCGAGAACGAGCCGATCACGCGCGGGTGGTATGCCGCGCCCATCGGCGTGCTTCACGCAGGGGCAGATGGCGCTCTGGATGGCGCGTTTGCGGTTGCCATTCGCAGCGCGGTGGCCCAGCACGAACGCGCCTGGTTATACGCCGGTTGCGGCGTGGTCGGGCAATCCATCCCCCAAAACGAATGGGCCGAGACCGCGCTAAAGTTTAAGCCGATGTTGAATGCCTTTGGAAGTTAATGGACGGGGGACGGCAGAACAACCGTCCTCCGTCTCCCGTCTTCCGTCAATAAAAATTGTGATACCTTCAGTTTTTACATCCGAAATTTTCATAGACGAGCTGGCGCGGGGCGGGTTGCGGCATGTGTGCATTGCGCCGGGGTCGCGCAGCACGCCGCTCACGCTGGCCTGCGCCGCGCACCCGCGCATACACGCGCACATGCACCTGGACGAGCGCAGCGCGGGTTTTTACGCGCTCGGTTTGGCGATGGCGCTGGATGAGCCGGTGGCCCTGATTTGCACATCGGGCAGCGCGGCGGCCAACTTTTACCCAGCGATTGTTGAGGCGCACATGTCTCGCGTGCCGCTGCTTGTGCTGACCAGCGACCGCCCGCACGAGCTGCGGCACAGCGGCGCAAATCAGACCATTGACCAGATCAAGATGTATGGTGATTTTGCGCTCTGGTCGGTGGATATGGCCTTGCCAGAGGCCGCGCCCGACCCGGCGGCCATCCGCAACCTGCGGGCCACCGCCGCCCGCGCCCTGGCTGTGGCCGATGGCGCCCCGAAAGGCGTGGCGCATCTCAACTTTCCGTTTCGCAAACCGCTGGAGCCAACCCTTGAGGAAGCCAAACAGCATGTGTTTGAGCCGGACGCGCCGCCATTTTTGCGTATTTCGCGCGGGGTGGTTTTGCCAAACGCGGCGGATGTGGCCGAGTTGGCCGAGATTATCGCGCGATACCAAAACGGCATCATCGTGTGTGGGCCAAACTGCCCGCGTGGCAATTTTGCCCAGGCCGTCCACGCGCTCAGCGAAGCCAGCGGCTATCCCATCTTTGCCGAGGCATTGGCGAATGTAAATTCCAGACCTCACAGGTCTCCCAGACCTGTGAGGTCTAGTGAAATTGACATCATCCTCCGCTTTGGCGGCGTGCCCACCGGCGCGGAGATGCTGAGCCTGTTGGCCAACGCCAAGGCAACGCACCGCATTTTTGTGGCGCACGATGGCGTGTACGCCGATGACGACCACCGCACCACGTGGATGATTCACGCAGACGCGAGCGCGTTATGCGCGGGCGTGGCCGCGCGTCTGCCTGCGCGTGCGCTCACTCGTGAGCCTTCTGCGTTTGCGGCGGCCATCCGCCAAAACAGCGAGGCGATGCTGCAAAAATTGAGCGCCGCGCTGGAAACCTGCGATTGGTTTGATGGCGCGGTGGCCTACGAGGTGGTGAAGGCCGCGCCCGCCAACGCCGCCATCTTTGCGGGCAATAGTTTGAGCGTGCGCAATTTGGATGAGTTTGGCATTCCTTCCCCCCTCCCAGCGGGAGGGGCCGGGGGCGTGGCCAGCCCGCACATCTTTGGTTCGCGCGGGGCCAGCGGGATTGATGGCAATGTGAGCACGGCGCTGGGCATCGCGGCGGCAGATGGCGCTCGGCCGGTTATCGCTCTGCTGGGCGATATTACGTTTTATCATGACATGAACGGCTTGCTGGCGGTGAACAAGTTTGGCCAGCGCAACGCCACATTTGTGGTGGTGAACAATGATGGCGGCGGCATCTTTCAGCGGCTGCCCATCAGCAAGTTGGAGCCGCCGTTCACCGAGATGTTCCTTACCCCGCACGGCCTGACGTTTGAGCACGCCGCCGCGCTGTATGGCCTGCGTCACGCCCGCGTGACCACCCGCGCGGAATTTGTAGCCGCGTTTGGCGCGCGTATGCGCGGCGAACCTTCCGCGCCGCAGTTCATTGAGGTGATGACGGATTCGCGCAGGGATTTAGAAATCCGCAAAAAAATTCTGGGAAATTAACATGGATAAACAGGATGGACAGGATAAAAATCCTGCTCATTCATGTTAAAAAAATTATTGAGAATGACGGTCGAGTAAGCGCCCGGAGCGCTTCAAGCGCTCCGGGCGCTTAAATACCAAAGATAACCATGACAAAACCAAACTGGCAAACGGTCAAAGAATACACCGATATCACGTATCAAAAAGCAGATGGCATGGCGCGGATTGCGTTCAACCGCCCGGATGTGCGCAACGCCTTTCGCCCGCAGACGATTGAGGAAATGATTGACGCCTTCCGGCATGTGTGGATGGATCCCGAAGTGGGGTGCATTTTGCTCACCGGCAATGGGCCATCGGCCAAAGATGGCAAATACGCGTTTTGCGCAGGCGGCGACCAAAAGGTGCGCGGCTACGCGGGTTACGTGGGCAAAGATGGCGTGGCCAAGCTCAACGTGTTGGAGCTTCAGCGCATCATCCGCACCATGCCCAAGCCGGTGATTGCGCTGGTGGCGGGCTACGCCATTGGCGGCGGGCATGTGCTGCACGTGATCTGCGATATGACCATCGCCGCAGACAACGCCATTTTTGGGCAGACCGGCCCAATTGTGGGCAGCTTTGACGCGGGCTATGGCTCATCCACCCTGGCGCGGATCGTGGGGCAAAAGAAAGCCCGCGAGATTTGGTATTTGTGCCGCCAGTACAACGCGCAAGAGGCGCTGGATATGGGGCTGGTGAACAAGGTCGTGCCGGTAGAGCAACTGGAGGCCGAGGGCGTTCAGTGGGCACAGGAAATTCTGGACAAAAGCCCCATCGCCATTCGTTTCTTGAAGGCAGCCATGAACGCCGACCAGGACGGGCAGACCGGTTTGCAGGTGCTGGCTGGCGATGCCACCATGTTGTATTACATGACCGAAGAGGGCAACGAGGGCCGCGATTCTTACAAGGCCAAGCGCAAACCGAACTTTCGCAAATATCCGTGGCGGCCATAATGAATTCAGAATTCAGAATTCAGAATTCAGAATTTAATACAGATTGGCTCACCGCGCAAGCGATTGCCTCGCCGGACAAATTGGCGTTGGTCGCCACAAGACCTCACAGGTCTCGCAGACCTGTGAGGTCTAATCTGGCCTACCGCCAGCTTAACGCGTTGGTGGATGGGGTGTGCGGGCGGCTGGCCTCGCTTCATTTGGCGCGGGGCAGCATTGTGGCGGCGCACTTGCCCTCCAGCGCAGAGTACGTGGCGCTTGTACACGCTCTGGCGCGGATGGGGCTTGTGCTGGCCCCGCTCAACACCCGCCTGACCAGCGCCGAGCTTGGGGCGCAGTTAAATCATGTGCGGCCCGCGCTTTTGATTTACGATGAAGCCGAACCCACCTCCATCCCCTCGCACTGGGAGAAGATGGAGGCGGTGGGGCAAACCCTCACTCTGCAAAAATTGATGGCGCTGCCGCCCGCGCCATTTGCGCCTGCGCCGATGGATTTGGAGAGGTTGCAAAGCATCGTGTTTACCTCTGGCAGCAGCGGCGCGCCAAAAGGCGTGCAAATCACGTTTGGCAATTTGTTTTGGAACGCCCTCGCCTCGGCGGCGCGGCTGGGCGTGATGCCCGATGACCGCTGGCTGAGCGTGTTGCCGCTCTTTCACGTGGGCGGCCTCACCGTTATTTTTCGGTCGTGCATTTTTGGCACAGCCATGGCGCTGCATCCCAAGTTTGATGTGGACGCGGTTTCGCGCTCGCTGGATGAGGATGCCATCACGCTGGTCTCGCTCGTGCCCACCATGCTGGGCCGGCTGATGGAGCTTCGGGCGCAAGTTCCATCCAGCTTGCGATTGATTTTGCTGGGCGGCGCGGCGGCCAGCGAGGAACTTTTGGCCGAGGCCGCGCGGCGCGGCTGGCCGGTTGCGCCAACGTATGGCCTGACCGAGGCAACCTCGCAAGTGGCGACCATGCCGCCGGATGAGGCCGCCCGCAAGCCGGGCAGCGTGGGCAAGCCGCTGTTTGGCGCGCAGGTGCGCATTTTGGATGCGCTCGGCGAGCCATCACCCAACGGAGAAATTGGCGAGATTGCGGTGCGCGGGCCAACCGTGATGCGCGGCTACTTTAACAACGCCGAGGCCACCGCAAAAGCCATCTGCCAAAACGAATTGCGCACCGGCGACATGGGCTACGTGGACGCGGAGGGCGATTTGTTTGTGCTGCAACGCCGCAGCGATTTGATCGTGACCGGCGGCGAGAATGTCTACCCCGCCGAGGTGGAACGGGCGCTGAGAAGCCATCCCAAAGTGAAAGATGCGCTGGTGGTGGGTTTGCCGGATGCCGAATGGGGCCAGCGGGTGGCCGCGCTGGTGGTGGCGGATGGCATCACGGCGGAGGAGCTTTTGGCGCACGTGCGGGCGACGCTGGCTGGCTACAAGCTCCCGCGCGTGGTTCGCTTTGCGCCCGCGCTGCC
>DAORUN010000158.1:0-5522 GCA_035433205.1 Thermoflexales bacterium
TGGGCGAGGTGTGCGATGGCCTGACCTTCATGATTGACGCGATTGTGCCGCTCATGAAAAAGACCCAGCCCGGCGAGAGTTTGCCAGAGGCCGAGGTGGACGTGGATGACCTGATGCGTTTTGTCAAGGGGCCAGATTTCCCAACCGGCGCGATTGCCTTCCGGTTTAACGAGGCCGTGGAGGGCGGCGATGCCATCAAAGCCTGCTACGCCACCGGGCGCGGCAAGGTGATTGTGCAGGCCAAGGCGCACATCGAGGAAGGCACGCGCGGAAAGACCCACATTATTGTGACCGAGCTGCCGTATGGCGTGAACAAAGCCAGCCTGATTGAGCGGATTGCGGATTTGGCCCGCGATGAAAAGATCACCGGCATTACGGACATTCGCGATGAGAGCGACCGGCGCGGGATGCGCATTGTGATTGATTGCGGCAAAGACGTGGACAACCGCGAGGTGCTGACCTCGCTTTACAAACACACCGCCATGCGCACCACCTTTGGCGTCATCATGCTGGCGCTGGTGGCCGATGAGGCCGGGCGGTTGGAGCCGCGCGTGCTTTCGCTGCGCAAAATTTTGCACGTTTTTCTGGAGCATCGGCGCACGGTTGTGTATCGCCGAAGCCAGTTTGACCTGGAGAAAGCGCTGGAACGGGCGCACATTTTGGAGGGCCTCGTCCGCGCGCTGGACATCATTGACAAGATCATCAAGCTCATTCGCGCCTCCAAAGACACGGATGTAGCGCGGAAGGGGTTGCAAACCGAGTTCAAATTCTCGGAGCGGCAGGCCAACGCCATTTTGGAGATGCCTTTGCGCCGCCTGGCCGCGCTGGAACGCCAAAAGCTGGAGGATGAGCTGGCTGAGAAGCGCAAGCTGATCAAGTTTTTGCAAGACCTGATAGATCATCCAATCAAGATCATGAGCGTGATCCGCGAGGAGTTGGTGGCGCTCAAAGACAAATATGGCGACTCGCGCAAAACGGTCATTGTGGGCGGCGAGGACAAACGCAAAGGCGCGGCGCAAGAAACCGCCCGCGCGGTGGAACTCAAGAAGACCGCGCTCACGGTACACGACCTCATCCCCGATGAGGAAGCCTATGTGTTTGTGGGCGCAAACGGCAAAATTGGCCGCACGCTGGAAGCGCCAAAGGTGAACTCAAACGCCGAGATCGTCCCGGCGGCCATCGTAAAGGCCACCACCAAAGATTTGGTGTATGTGGTTGGCTCCAGCGGCAAGGCCGTTGTGCTGCAAGTGGGCAATATCCCGCGCGAGGAGGTTGCGAACGGCGGCGGGGCGCTGCTCAGCGGCATTTCGGGCTTCCCGGCGGATGATGACATCGCGGGGGCATTTATTGTGCCAAAAGCCGAGGGGGATGCCAAAGCCGAAGCCGGCCCGTTTGTCATCACCTGCACCAGCGGCGGCATGGTGAAGCGCAGCGAGGCCGCGCTTTTGCCGCGCGCGCCGGGCAATATGTTTGTGATGTGCGGCGTGAACGAGGGCGATTACGTGGTGGCGGCGCGGCTTGTGCAAGGCGCAGAAGACCTCATGCTGTTCACGCAGCAAGGCATGGCTATTCGCTTTAAGCAAGATGAGGTGAGGCCGATGGGTTTGCCCGCGGGCGGCGTGGTGGGCATGAAGCTGGATGAAGGCGACATCATCATGTCTATGGCGTTTGCGGATGAAAACGCGGGCGAGCTGGAGGTGGTGCTTGGCACAACCGATGGCCGCGCCAAGCGCATCGCGTTTGATGATTACCCGGTGCAGGGCCGCGCGGGCAAGGGCGTCATCACCGCCAAGCTGGTGCGTGATGCGACCGTGGCCGACGCGGTGATTGCCACGCCAGAAAACACGATTGTTTACGTCACGCTCAAAGGCAATGCAAAATCACTCAAGGCCAAAAACCTCACGCGGCGCGGGCGGCCCGCTGGCGGCGATGAAGCCATCGCGCTGAGCGGGAGCGACCGGCTGGCGCGGATGGTGGTGGTGTGAGTGTTGGTTGATGGTGGCTGGGTTAACCCTTCACCAAATTTCCATCAATGCCAGACCAGTTTGCCGATGGCGCGCCCAAACAGCGCAGCCCGGTAAACCCAGCATCACTTGAGTGATAAAAAAGCAGGGACAGCCAAAAGGTTGTCTCTGCTTTTTTTGTTGGAGATTAAGCGGCAGCTTTCGCTATACTTGTCCATTCACAAATAATCATGGACAGAAAATTTTTTGCGATTGGATGCGCGCTGGCCGCGCTGGCAGTGGCGGCGGGCGCGTTTGGGGCGCATGGCCTGCGCGGGATGATTGACGAAAGCGCGCTGGCTAATTGGGAAACCGCGGCGCGGTATCAGATGTATCACGCGGTTGGCCTGATGGCCGTGGGATATGCCTGCGCCGCGTTCAAACGCAAGCTGGCGGGCGTGGCCGGGTGGCTGTTTATCGTCGGGATCGTCTTGTTCAGCGGCAGCCTGTATGCGCTCTCGCTCAGCGGCCTGCGCATTTTGGGCGCCATCACCCCGCTGGGCGGCGTGGCGTTTATCGCAGGTTGGATTTGCCTTGCGCTTGCGGCCATGCGCAAAGAATAACGGCAAATCTGTTTACAAAAGTTCAGGGCCGGGTTGGATGCGCGTGTTTTGCCGCCATCCGATCAACTTTTTATCTCAAACACACGTTTTGTATTTCTCATTTCACAATTCTTTTCTTCACTCGCGGTATGATTTTAGAAATGGACGCAGAACTGAAAACCAAAATACTAAACGACCTGAAAGACGCGATGCGCAGCGGCGACGAGCCAAAGAAAAATGTGCTCCGCCTGATTAACGCCGCGATCAAAAATGAAGAGGTCAACGCGCGGGTGGATGCCCGCAAAGGCGTGATTAGCGACGCCGATGTGCTGATGCTCATCCGCCGCGAGATCAAACAACACCAGGAATCGCTGGACGAAGCCAAAGGCGCCCACCGCGATGATCTTGTGCAGGAACAACAGGTTGAGCTGGACATCTTGAACACCTACCTGCCCCAGCAAATGACCCGCGAGCAAATTGTCGAGGCGGTCAAACAAGCCATGACCGAGACCGGAGCCACAAACGCCAAACAAATGGGCGTGTTGATGAAAGCGCTCATGCCTCGTGTGCAGGGCAAAGCCGATGGCAAACTGGTTCAGGAAGTTGTAAAGCAAATGCTGGCGCCGTAATCGCGCAGCCGCCAGAAAGCAAAAACAAGGAAACAAGAAGCAAGGAATGCAGGTCTGACCACTAAAAAACCCGGGCAAAATGTGCGCCGATGAGCCATCAGACCTGCGCATTCTTTAACCAACAATCAACAACTAACGACTAACAACCAGCGACTAATGCACACACAAAACCGCCGGACTTTGGCGCTTGTCGCCATCGCGGCCCTGACTTTTGCGGGGCTGGTGACGGCGCAACTCTCGCGCGCCATCTTGACCGGCGGCCAAACGCTGAGCGCGGGCGCGGTGGCTCCACGAGACATCCGCGCGCCGCGCCACCTAAGTTTTGTGAGCGATGTGGAAACCAACCGCCAGCGCGATTTGGCGCAGGCGGCGGTGGCTCCCATCTACACCCCGCCCGATGCCCAAATTGCCCGCGGCCAGCTTGCCGCCGCGCGAGAAGCGCTGGACAAAGTGGCGCAGACCCGCGCCGCCCTGCTGACCCGCAAAGAAATTTCGGCCACAGATGCCATCAGCCAAATTACCGGCCTCCCCACGCTGGGGCTTACGCCAGACACCGCCCATGTGATTTTGAAATTGTCTGATTTGCGCTGGGCGCAGATAGACGCGGGCGCCGTCGCGCTGGTGGATGGGATGATGCGCGGGCCGATTCAAAAAGACAATGCAGACAGCATGAAAGCGCGGCTGCCCGCGCAGATCAGCCTGAGCTACACGCCAGAAGAAGCGGCGTTGATGGCCGCGCTGGCCAGCCCGTGGATTGTGCCAAACACAAACTTTGACGCCGCCGCCACCGATGCCGCCCGCCGCGCCGCCCGAAACGCCGTGCGCCCGGTGGAACGCACCTTCGAGGCCAACCAAATTATTGTGCGCAGCGGGCAGGTGCTGGGCGCAGCCGATATTGAAACGCTGGATAAATTTAATCTGCGCCAGCCCGCGCTTACGCCCGGCACACTGGCCGCGGCGTTCGCATGGTCTGGCCTGGCGGTGGCGTTGTTTTTTCTCGCCGCGCTTTTGCCATACACCCGCAAAAGCCTGACCGCGGTTCCCATCCGCCGCGTGTTTTTAAGCGCGGGTTTGCTGGCGCTGGCTATTTTTCTGGGGCGATGGCTGCTGCCCGGTCACGGCCTGCTGCCCTACCTTGCGCCGTTTGCGGCGGTGGCTATCTGCATCTCCATTTGGTCTGGGTTGGCGGCAGGCCTCACCGGGGCGGTGGTGATGGGGCTGATGATCGGCATCACGCTGGAGCCGCCGCTGGAATTTGTGAGCGTCATCGCGGGGAGCAGCATCGCCGCCGTGCTCATCATCCGCCGCGCAGAGCATGTGAGCGATTTTGTGCGCGCTGGAATGGTCGCCATGCTGGCCGGGATGGGTCTGGTGATCGCGTTTCACATCTCTGCCATGAACAGCGAAGATATGCCGCAAATGGGCGTGTGGCTGCTGGGGGTGATGGGCGGCAATTTGGCGGCGGCGGCTCTCGCCCCGGTTATTTTGTATCTCACCGGTCTGGCCTTTGACATCGTGACGGTGGTGCAATTGATGGAATTGGCGCGGCCTTCGCACCCGCTGATTCAAGAAATGCTGCTTCGCGCGCCGGGCACGTATCATCACAGTTTGATGGTTGCCAGCCTGGCCGAGCAGGCCGCGGACAAGCTGGGCGCAGATGCGCTGCTGGTGCGGGTTGGCGCGTATTATCACGACATCGGCAAAACATTGCACCCCTATTTCTTTATTGAGAACCAGACCGAAAACAACAACGTGCACGATCAGCTGGACCCGCTCACCAGTTCTCATGTTTTGCACAATCATGTAAGCGATGGGTTGGAGATCGCGCGAAAACATCGCCTGCCCACGCGCATCAAGGATTTCATCGCCGAACATCACGGCACAACGGTCACAAAATTCCCGCTTGTGCGCGCCCGCCAGGCGCAGGGCGATGACCTTGACGACGCGCCGTTTCGCTACCCCGGCCCGCGCCCGCGCTCGCGCGAAACGGCTATTTTGATGCTTGCCGATGGCTGCGAGGCCATCGTCCGCGCCCGGCACCCCAAAGAGATTGAAGAGACAGACGCGCTGGTGCGAAAGATCATCGCCGACCGGCTGGCCGATCATCAACTGGATGATTGCGATTTGACCCTGCGCGATATTGAGACCATCCGCCAATCGTTTTTAGACACGCTGCGCGGTTTGTATCACCCGCGGTTGGATTATCCAGAGGTGAACGCCGCAGCCGCCGCGCCCGCGTTGGAGCCTGCGCAAGAGTTATCCGTCACAGGAATGCGCCAATCCACGCCAGAATCTGCGCGGCTGGTCACGGATACCAGCGGGCAGGGGTTTAGGGAGTAATATTTAAC
>DAORUN010000159.1:0-5470 GCA_035433205.1 Thermoflexales bacterium
AATTGATAACCGCCACGAGCCGCAAAAGTAAAACAAAAAAATCACATGCCTATCAAACGGATGGACAACGTGCTGATCGTTGTGGATGACCTGGAGGCCGTGAAGGCGTTCTTCCTCGAATTGGGCCTCACGCTTGAGGGCGAAACAACGGTCGAGAGGCCGCTGGTCGGCGAGCTGATAGGGCTAAAAGATGTCCGCGCCACCCTCGCGGTGATGCGCACTCCCGATGGGCAAGGCTTGGAGTTGGACAAGTTCCACACGCCAAACGCCATCCGCTTTGGGCCAGTGAACGCGCCCGTGAACACGCTGGGGCTGCGCCGCATCATGTTCGCCGTTGACGACCTCGCGGCGGTCGTCACGCACATGCTCGCTCACGGCGCTGAACTTATTGGCCAAATGCAATATGGCGACGCGTATCGCCTCGCCTACATCCGCGGGCCGGAGGGCATCATCGTTGGGCTGGCCGAGCAACTCGGCTGAGGCATTTGAGCATCTGGGTTCTGCGCTGCAATTTTCTGACTTGTCTCGTTTACATGTATTACAATGAACCATGTAATTCAACAATTGGAGCAAATCATGAATAACGTGGCAACATGCAAAGTGCAAGACCGGGGTTATATCACCGTGCCTCTGGCGGTGCGAGAAAAACTCAAATTAAAGCGCGGCGAGACGCTGGCTTTTATCATGCGCGAAAGCGGGAAAATTGAAGTTGAGAAAGTGGCCGCGGGCGCAAAAGATATTGAAAGCGTGATTGGCGCGCTGGAAGAGATGGAAAAATCTCTCAAAGCCAAAGGCATTACGCTGGATGATCTGATGCAGACCGGGCGCGAGGAACGCCGGAAAATGTTCGCGGAGATGTATCCCGACCTCACCTAGCCATGCGCTTCTTCATGGATGCCAGCGCAATCTACGCGATGATCGTTTCATCATCTGGCGGAGCGCGCGAATTGGCAAGGCTGGCCGGGCAAGGTCAGGTCACACTGGTTGTCAGCGGGTACGCTTTTGATGAAGCCGCGCGTTCTTTTGTAATTAAAGACCCGCAAATCTTGGATTTGCTCCGGTTGTTTCGCGCTCAACCATTCTGGGTTTGGCGCGAGCATACCCGTGAGGATGTGATCGAAGCTCGCAAACATGTTAACGACCCATTTGATGCGCCCATCATTGCGGCGGCCAAAAGAGCCGAGGTTGACGGTCTGGTCAGTTTTGACCGTAAACACTTGCACACCCGCGCCGTTGAGGAATTTATTGGCGCGCCTGTCCTAACAGCGGGCGATGCGCTTGCGCTGGTTCGCAAAAATCTGGGCCTCTAACCAAACAATGAAACTCCTTCTCACATCCGCTGGCATTAAAAACAAAAGCATTCACGCCGCGCTGGTTAACCTGTTGCCCAAACCCATTGCGGAGTGCAACGCGCTGTGCATTCCAACCGCGTCATACGCCCAGCGCAACGGGGCCACATCGGCGTGGCGGTTTATCAGTGGGATGGAACCCCGGACGCCCATGTGCGAACTGGGCTGGAAAAGCGTGGGCGTGCTGGAACTCGCCGCGCTACCCAGCATTGACCCGGATATTTGGATGCCCCACCTTAAGCAAGCCGATGTTTTGCTGGTAAACGGCGGCGACCCGCTGTATTTGTGCCACTGGATGCGCCAATCTGGGCTGGCGGAACTTTTGCCATCGCTCAACGCGGTGTATGTTGGCCTGAGCGCGGGGAGCATGGTGATGGCTCCACGCATCGGCGAGGACTTTGTGCGCTGGCGCGCCCCATCTGGCAATGACACCACGCTGGGGCTGGTGGATTTTGCGATCTTTCCGCATTTGGATCACCCAGACCTGCCAGAAAACACACTGGCCGACGCAGAAAAGTGGGCCGCCCACATGCCCGTTCCGTGCTACGCCATAGACGATGAGACCGCCATCAAAGCGGTGGATGGCGCGGTTGAGGTGATCTCCGAAGGACACTGGAAAAAGTTTGCTCCTCATGGCGCGTGAAGCCAAATACTTCCCGCTGAGCCTGGATTCGCTCCGCGCGTTGGGAAACTGGGCGGCAGATTGCGCTGAGAGAGCCTTGTGGGTTTACGAGGCCCGCCCAAATTCAGATGGGCGACCTCGCGCGGCAATTGAGGGGATTCTGGTTTTTGCAAATGGCGGAAGGCGCACCGCGCACTTGCGCGCGCTGTCTTTGGCCGCATTTGCCGCCGCGCGTGAGATAAACCACCCCGCCGCACAAGCCGCCGCCCGCGCCGCCGGGCTGGCCGCATCCAGCGCATATACCCATCCGCTGGCAGATGTGCAACAAACAAAACACATCGTTGGCCCGGCGGCCTACGCAGCGCTCGCGCTAGAGCTAAACGCGGGCGGCGACCCATCGGTTGGTGAAAAAGAAACAGCATGGGCGCTTGAGCGCGTCACACCGCAAATTACCGAAATTTTGTTGCACATGCCCGCGCGTGAGATGGGAAAATCGCGGTTGGAGAATCTAATGTTCAGGATGGATTCGGCAATGCGCATAAAACTACACGAAACCAAGCGCTAATGGAAAATTTTATTGAACTCAGCAATCGGGAGCAAGAAGTGGTTCGCCTTTTAATGGAAGGCAAAAGCAACAAACTCATTGCGTCGGATTTGAACATCTCCATCCGCACCGTTGAATTTCACCTCAAAAATATTTTCTCAAAGCTCCAGGTAAATTCACGGGTTGAGCTGATTTTGAAGCTAAAAACAGACATAAATTCAACTTTTTCTGATAAACCAGTGGAAACCACAGTTGCGCCTGCGAAAAACTTTGCCGAAAATGACAGCGGACTCAAGATTCGAAATTGGGTTACACAAATAAAGGAAGCCGTTTTAGGAATCGGCAACGAGTTAAAAATGAAAATTTCTTTGGATCAAGACAAACAAGATCGCAACGGGTCTACGACTTTTTTTGAGGCCATTCAAATGTGTTTCAAAAATTTTGCCAAGTTTGATGGACGCGCATCGCGGGCAGAATTTTGGTGGTTTGT
The DNA here is from genome assembly GCA_035433205.1 of Thermoflexales bacterium. Lineage (GTDB taxonomy): Bacteria > Chloroflexota > Anaerolineae > J036 > Brachytrichaceae > DAORUN01. The sequence continues at coordinate 3,006 of DAORUN010000159.1, forward strand.
GCTGTTTGTGTTTATTGCTGCTTCGGCAGCCACGCTCATCAGCGAAACATTTGGCAAGATTTTTATGCTCGTCGTTCTAATACCATTTCTGGCGGTTGGCTCGCGCCGGCTTTTGGATTGCGGCAAAAGCCCGTGGTGGTTGTTATTTTTGCTTGTCCCAATCGGCGGTCTGGTTGTAGTTGGGTATCTCTGGATGATGCCATCCACAACAAGCACGCCATCGGGCGAGAAACCAACAAGCTCTTAATTCTTAATGCTTATAACCGGACTTACTCTTAAAACCGAATAGCCTGATGTAAAAGCGCGTTTGAAGCAAAGGTTAAGTGCGTAACGCGCAACTCACCCCTGCCCCAGCGCCGCTTTGTCCACCAGCCAAACCAGCTCGCCAGCGGGCTGCACCAGGGCCGATGGCAACACGGCGGGCATGGGCTTTAACCCCAGCACCTGCCCCAGCGGGTTCGCTTTGGCCGCGCCCGCCACCAGAAATATCACGCACCGCGCGGCGTTGATCAAGCCAAAGGTAAACGTGATGCGCTGCATGTTCACCTTTGGCACAAAATGCGCCACGGCCAGGCGGCCATCGGGCAAACCAGCCAGCGTGCCCGGAAAAAGCGATGCGGTGTGACCGTCATCACCCATGCCCAGCAAAATCACATCAAACGCAAATGGCGCGGGCAGCGCCGCGCGAATCTCGGCCTCGTAGCCATCTGCCGCGTTGGCCGCGCCCAGCTCGGTTTGCACGCGGTGGATGTTGCCCGCCGGGATGTTAATTTTGCGAATCAGAGCCACATCTGCCGAGTTGAAATTGCTCTGCGGGTCATCGCTCGGCACATCGCGCTCATCGCTAAACCAAAGATGAATGCGCGGCCAGTCGAACCGCGCCGACCAGCCTGGCGTGGCCAGCAATTCAAACAACGCCTTGGGGGTGCTGCCCCCGCTGAGCGCCAGATGGCACACCCCGCGCGCCAAAATGGCCGCCGCGCATTTCACCTCTAACATGGCGGCGCAGGCTGCGGCAATTTCGGCGGGGTTTTCGTATACAAAAATAGTCTGGCTCATCTCAAGGGTATATCATGTGTCTGGCAGTGTGAAATTTGTAACGGATGGCGCACGAACGCATCTAACACTTGATGATGTTTAATAAAATACTTGCTTCCTCAAAAATTATTCAGTTCATTTTTGGCGTGTGCGTGGGCGCCTTTATGGGCGGCCTCATTGGCACCATCATGCGCCAACAAACATTTGGCGTCGTTGCGGGCGCATTGATGGGCATGGGTCTTGGCATTGTGTTCATTACCTTGAATAAAGGCAAGAACATGAGTTAAAAGACCTTCACGGCTGTGCCTTTTTGGCCGGGGCCGGGTCGCAGCCACTTCATATCATATTTCGGCTCTGGCATTGTCCAGCGATAAATCCATTTGGCATCGTCGCTATCCAAATTAACACAACCGTGGCTGTGCGGCGCACCCCAGTCGTTGTGCCAGTAACAGCCATGAAACGCAATGCCCGTGCCGGTGAAATAGCTCACCCACGAAATGCCGGGCAGATCATAAAAATCGGCATCGCCAGCCGTGCCGCCGGTCATGCGCTGGCCGGGCAGCTTTAGCAAAATGCGAAAGTTCCCGCGCGAGGTGCCGTGCGGCGCAACCCCGCTGGCGCAACGAGCGGTAAACACAGCCTTGTCGGCTTCAAAAGCCGTCACCACTTGAGTGCGCAAATTCACCTCAATGCGTTTGTCGGCGGCGGGCACATCTGGCGAGAGCGGCGCAAATTCGGCGGGGTCAATCACGCGCACATGCTCGGCGGGCAAATACATAATCGGCCCAATATTCCCATCCGAAATGCGATACCAGTTTTTGCCATCTGCCCCGCTCACCAGCGCCAAAACTTTGAACGTGCAGCCGTAATACATCCAGTAACGGGCATACGCTTTTGGCGCGGCGCTGGCGCGGGCCGCGCTGGCTGGCACGCTCAGCTCGCCCCACGCGCCGGTCTGGGGGATGGCATCTGCGGCGGTCTGCGGTTTGTTGTCCACCGGCTGAATATAGCCCGAGTGAACCCAACCCTTATCGGTCTGATACCAAATTTTGTTATACGTTCCAGTGCCCTCTTTTTGAGCCAAAAGGTTAATGGTTTGATTGCGCACGGTGCGGGCCACAATCACCGACCTGGTTGTCGCTTCTTTGCGGATGGGAACCCCGCCCCAAATTGGGCGGCCCAGCGGGCGGCGCGGTGTTGCATCGGCCAACAAAAGCGCATCTGCGGCGCTGCCAAGCGAGCGCGCAGAAATAATGCGCGGCACTGCGATGGGCGCAAGCGCCAACGCGCCGCCCGCCGCCTTTAGAAATTGTCTGCGAGTGAATGGTATGTGTGTCATTTTAAATATGTTGATGTTAATCGAAGAAATAAGAAGCGCGTCAAATGCTCTTCTTATTTCCCGTTTCTTATTTCTTCCCCCAGCCTTT
>DAORUN010000160.1:0-5469 GCA_035433205.1 Thermoflexales bacterium
TCGCTGGCGACGACGTTTAACAGCAGCGGACAACTGAGCGCGGTTGTGCCCGCCGCATTTTTGGATATGCCCCGCGCCGCGCAGGTCGTTGTGCAAAATCCGGCGCCGGGCGGTGGCGCGTCCAACGCCGCGCCGTTCACGCTCACAGATACATCAAATACAAACCGCTTGTTCTTGCCAATGCTGGCGCGGTAAAGACGGGGACGGGAGACGGAAGACGGGAAACAGACCGTCCTCCGTCTTCCGTCTCATTGACATCCCACACATTTGGAACATTTCCAGTATCATGCGCCCCCATGATAAAAGTTGTGGCGGATTCAACCGGCGACCTGCCCGCCGAAATTGCGCGGGCGATGTGCATTAGCGTTGTGCCCATGCTGGTGGAAGTGGATGGCGTGACGTATCGCGATCAGATAGACATCACCCGCGCCGATTTTTACACTGGCTTGCCCACGTTCAAGGCGTTTCCGCGCACGGCGGCCACCTCGCCCGAAACTTTTTTGGAGCAATATCGCGCCGCAGCCGAACAGGGCGCAACCGAGATCATCTCGGTGCACATCGCCCGCAAACTCAGCGGCGTGTGCGCCTCGGCAGATATCGCGGCGGCGGAGATGGCCGCCGAGGGGGTGAAGGTTCACGTGGTGGATTCGGGCCTGGTCTCCATTGGCTGCGGGTGGCTGGCCCTAACAGCCGCGCACATGGCGGCAGATGGCCGCCCGGCAGATCAAATTCTGGCGCGAATCCAATCGCAAAAAGAGCAAACACGCACCTACGCCGCCGCAGACACGCTGAGATATTTGCGCAAAGGGGGCCGCATCAACGCGCTGATTGGCGGGATTGGCGAAATGTTGCAACTGCGCTTGCTGGTGGAGTTAAAAGAGGGCGTGGTGCATCAAATAGCCCGCGCCCGCAGCCGCAAGCATCTGATTGACGCGCTCATCCAAACAGGCCGCGCCCATTTGCCCGCGCAGCTTTCGCGGCTGGCGGTGCTTTACACGCGCGGCGAGGGCATCCAAGCCGACATCCAGTGCATCCAAACCGCGTTTGCCGATGTGGTCCCGGAGAGCCAGCAGTTTGTGATTGAAGTCACGCCCGTGATTGGGGCGCACTTTGGCCCGCTGGCGATGGGTATTGTGTTTGCGTGAGGTGGAAGATTTCCAGCGCTCGGAGCGGTTGAACTGCTCCGAGCGCTCATGGTGCAACCCTTCTGCTAACCTTTCCGCGCGTTGTAAACCACCGCGCCGCTGTCTCGGAAGGCGCGGAACACGTCCATCGCCTCCTCGCGCAGCAACCCGTCTTGCACAGTGATGCCGCGCTTGGTCAGCTCGCCAATCCAATCGGCGGGCATGGGGCCTTCGTCAAAGCCAGTCACGCGCTCCACGTCCTCGCCGCTGCCCGCAATGACCAGCGAGCGAATGCCCGACCAGATCACCGCGCCGTAGCACATGGCGCAAGGCCGCCAGTTCACCACCAATTGATACGCTGGCATGCCCGGCCCGCCCAAATCCCATGTGCCCAACATTTGCTGCGCCACCGAGAGGGTCACCACCTCGGCGTGCGCCGACGAGCAGCCCAGCGGCGTGACGCGGTTGACGCCAATCACCACCAGCTTTCCCGTGTCGCGCTCAAACACACCAGCGGCAAACGGGCCGCCCGTGCCGCGCTCAAAGTTCAAGCGCGAAAAGCGAATGACCGTTCTCATCCGGTCTTCCAATGATGGGATATGCGAAGGCAGCTTGCTTAATTCTTCTGCCGCCCAATCTGGCAGGGTGATGTGAACATCGGGTAATGAATGCGTCATGGCAGTTTTATAAATGCTGAAGTCAGAATGCTGAATGCAGAATTAAACCTAATTTTAGCGTCAATTCTGCACTCCGGCTTCTGACTTCGGCATTCAACATTCCCTACGGATTCCAAACCACATACACCGGCAATTGATCCACGGTGAGGGCGGTTGATGCCGTTTGCGATGCGCCAAACGTATCGTAAACCGCGCCGGGCATGGCAGGCAAGGTGATGGCTTGTGAGGCAGTTGTGGCGCTCCAAAGCACCCACACGCGCATATCCCCGCGGTTAAATTCGTACCCCATCACATTTGGGTATTCCGTGACAGACCGGCTGAGCGGGCTGTTCCGAAGAAGCTGGCGCTCAAAATTAAACGCGCGGAAGGTGTAGCCCTGCACAAGCCCCGGATCAAACAACCCGGAGTAAAACCACCCATGCACGTTGTACCAAACATTCACTTTTAGCCCTTCGGCCATGGCCGCCGCGTTGGCTTGAACAAGATACGATGCTTTTGTGGCGCGGAAAGTGTCGCCATTGCCAGCCGCATCGTTGCAGCCAAAGCACAACAATGCCGATTCGGTATTCATCAGATATTTGCCGGTCACGTTATACGCGGCCAAAATCTGCTTTAGAAAACGCTCTTTGGCGATGAGAACCGGGCCGGTGGTGTTCCATGCGCTATGCCAGTTTGAGTTGCTGTATTTCCCCAACGAGTAACTGTAATAGTCGTAGGCATGAAAAGCCACGCCATCAAATGCAGAACCCGCGCCGCTGCGCAAAATGCCTTCAAAAAACTTGGCGGGCGAGCAATCCTTTCCCGTTGGGGGGTTGATGGGGTCGCAGTCTAGCAACAACCCACCCACCAACACCTGCGCCTGAGCATCGGCGCTCTTCATCTGCGGCGCAATCACCTTGAGCATTTCGCCATACGCGCCACCGCCAAAATAGGCGTCGGTGGGGTCGCCCCAGCAGCCATACTCGTCATCGCCGCCGTTGCCCGCATGTTTCACGGCAATATCCTGCTCATTCCAAATTTCCCAATTTTTAACATTGTATGGCGCAACGCTATACCGCGCCACCACATCGCGCATAAACGCGCCAAACGCGGCATATTTGTCCGCACGGATGGGGCCACACGAGGAATCGGACACCAAACGCGCCCAGGTTGGCGTGCTGCGCACAATCAAAACAACCCGCACACCCTTTTGCGAGGCCGCGATCAACTCTTGCTCCAGCCCGGCGATGGCGCTCCAGTTGCGCGCCCCTTCGGTTGGCTCCACGCTAGACCAGAGCAAGCCATTGCGCCGGGTCCAGGTGGTCTGCACAGCCGCCAATTGGCTCAGCCCATTAACCTCGCTGACAGGATCCATCTGAACGCCAAAAACACTTTCTTGATTGGATATTTGCGTGATGATGGGCAAGTTCACGATGTATGGCCCGGTTGGCGCGTTTGCCGAAGAAGCCAACGCGACCGGAGCAGGCAGGACAGAGGCCAGCGCGCCAATGACAAGACCAGCGCAGGTTACAAGTTTTGCGATTTTCGTTGTATATTTTTTTTGTTGTTGCATGAACAATTATTTGCCCGCGCGCCGGAATTTACACAATGCCCCGATAATTCCCAAAGCGTGCGATGCCCTCCGCGCTGTGCGGTGGCGACGCGGGTCACCTCGCATAAAACGTTACCACACTGACCAATCCGGCCACTGCCAGCGCCAGGAAAAGACCGAAAAAAATCAGGTATTTAATGCTGGGGTTTTGCGCGCGAAAGCGGGCAAATAGAGGAAGCGGCAAACGCGCCCATTCGCGCCAGCCCGCCGTGAGAAGCAACACGGTGGGCAGAATGACCGGAAGGCCATATCGCGCCACCGGAATCCATGGGTTGACCGCCAGCGAAATATACGCGCCGCGCGTAATGGCCAGCGCCCACATCACAACAAAGGCAAGACCCATCAGCGCCAGAACGCCGCCCGATTTTTTGGCCGCCCGCGCCGCAGCAAACACGCCGCCCACCAGCCCCAGCCCGGTGAAAACCGCCAGCAGCGGATACACCCACTCCCAAAGCAGCGGCACATGCCCCCAGCCAAATTTTGCCCAAAATGTCTTTAGGATTTGCTCCAGCGTGAGCGCGTAATACCAGCTCCCGCGCGGGTCTAGCAACGACCAAAGAATGGCTCTGGGCGGATTGTATGACCCGTATCGTGTGCCCGGTGTGTTGATGGTGTGGCGAATGGTAGGCCACGTTGACTCGGCGGAGGCGTTGCGCACCAAATTGGCAAACCGCCGCCCATCCCACGCGCCTTCGCTGGCCGAGGCGTCATCAAACACGGGCGGGTTGGCCGCTGGGTAAACGCCTTCTGCCAGCACAACCCCATCATAAAAAAAGGTGATGGCGCGGCCGGTCATTTTGTTTAGCGGGGCCAGCTTAAGCGTGTATGCGGCGGTCTTTGCGGGCAGGGTAAACGTGAACGCATAAAACTGCGGCTGCGATGAAATTGCCAGCTCGGTGTTGATAATTTTCTCGGTCGCAGATTCGCGGATGGCTGGCGCATCGGCCTCAAACTTCTGGGCCGGGTCGGCGGGGCAACTGCCCACGTCGCCGGGGCAGGCCCACATCCACGCGCCCAGCGTATACACCCGGCTGCCAGCGGGGCTTGCCAAATTGCCGGGCAGCAATTGCATCACATCCGGGGGCGGCTCGCCGGGCAGCCCAGTGATGCGAAATGCGTTTTGCCCAATGACCGCCGCGCAATCTGGGGCGGCGCATTGCGTGTTTGCGGTTTGATTGGTCTCGCGCAGCCACAACGCCACATCGCCCCAGCGGAACGTGATGACAAATGCCGCCACACACCCCATCCCCAAAACCGCCCAAGGAACCCAGCGCCAGCGGGCGCGGCACGCCGCAAAAACCAGCGCCACCAGCAGCAGCGGCACGGTGATAGCCCCGATGATTTTTGCAAAAACAGCCAGCGCGGTGGCAAACAGCGCAAACGCCAGCCGCCGCCCGCTCAGCCCGCGGGTGATGAGCAGCGAAGCCGCCCACAAAAACACCGTGAAGGTAAAAATGCCAATGACATCATCGGTCACCGCCGTCATCAAATCGGTAAACCCGGGCAGCAGGGCCAGCATTGCGGGGGTCATCCATCTCAGCGCGCTGCCCGGCTGGGTGATGGCTCTTGTGGCGGCATAGGCGGCGGCGATGGTGAGCAGGTAAAGCAGCAACGAAAACAACCTCACCCCGCGCAACTGCATCTCAATTGGTTTGTCATCCAACGCCCGCGCCACCACCCCGGCGGCCTGGTAATACAACTTGCGGTCTGTGTTTTGCGAAAACCCCAAAAAAACAAGCCCCGGCGCATTGGGGTTTGGCGGCTGCGACCCGCGATAAAAATCGTTGGCGATCATGGAGCGCAGAACCGTTTTGCGAAAACCCTGATCGCCCTCCCAGGTAAGCTCTTTGCCATGCCCCTTTAGCCACACATACTCAAAATGCGCCGGCTCATCGTAATGCTGCCAGGGCGGCACAAGAAAAACATACAGCAGGCCATGCACCAGCGCCAGCGCCAGAATAATTGCCATGCGCAACCGCTCGCCAGAAGCTGCGTTTTTCGCGGGGAGAGGAGAGGCGCTTGCGCCAGAGGGCGACGTTTCCGTATTCATGCGGATGACTTTGAGGCGCTAATCATA
>DAORUN010000161.1:0-5461 GCA_035433205.1 Thermoflexales bacterium
ATCGCGATTATGATGTGATTTTAAATATTCAGGTAGATTTTTGTAATCCAACCTTACTTTGGATTTGTCCCATAATTCAACTGCTATACGATATATCTCCAAATCCTGATGTGAATGAGGCCTAGCTTGATGCCAAGTTACAGGCATATCATGGCTGTTAATCCCTGCTTCTGACTGCCAAGTTCCCAAATGAGGCGTCAAATTGCATGGTCTATGACTTCCCTCACCGGCCCCTATTTCTGGCAAACCATCAAAAACTTCTTTTACTACAGTATTAGGATTCCATGTCTCTGGAACAGGATAAAACCCTTTTTCATGTCCTCTTCTTCCTACCAAAATAATTCTTTTACGGTTTTGTAAAACCCCATAATCTCTTGCAGAAAGAACCTTGTATTCTGTTTCATAGCCGTACTCGTAAAAGAGAGCACGCATTCTGTCTATATACTGCGCTCCGTGCTCATCTTTGGCGGATAAAAGTCCTATTACATTTTCAAAAACAAAGTAAGATGGTTGATATCGTTTTAGAAATTCTGCATAATAAATATAAAGATAATTGCGCTGATCACCCCTCATGCGATTGATATCACGAGACCTGCCAACTAAAGAATAAGCCTGACAGGGAGGGCCTCCAATTATCAAATCTAGTTTTCGCTTGCCTAGCAAAGAGTCAATCTTTCTAAAGATAGATGAAAGCGTATCTGAACCGATTTGGGCATTTATTACGGAATCGCTTATCGATTGAGGGATTTCACCATAAAGTTGATCTCTAGTTAGATTGCCATTTAAATAATCTGAGTATGTGGAGGAACGCTTATGAGTTGACAGCCAGTGATAAGCCATGCGAGTTCGAAGCGTAAAGCAAGCGGCTTCATCAGATTCAACATGCGCAACGGGTTCAAAGCCAGCTCGTATAAACCCTTCCGATAGTCCCCCGGCTCCGGCAAAAAGATCAAGATAAGTTAAAGGTGAATATCTCATAGACAAAAACCGGGCACGCCAACACAATCATTATATCCTCTACCCACTATAATCCTCACTTCAACATGCCAAATCCAGCGACAGACAAACTCGCCCGTATCCTCAAGCTCGAAATGCAAATGGGCTGCCAGGACCGCGCGGTAACAAAGGGCCTCGCCTCGTTTAGCGGGGCATGGCTGGCCGATGCGGCCAAGAACAACATCAGCCCAGAGTGGGCCGAGGCGGTGGCCGGTGACATGCGCGCATACAGCGCCCTGACCGAGACCGATGACCGCCGTGCGGCGCTCACCGCGCTGATTGCAAAACTGCAAAATCTTCCCGCGCCCACGCCCACCTCATCTCAGGAGGAAGCGAGCAGGCCCGCGCCCGAACGCGAAACCCGCCCGCGCGAAGAGCGCCGGCCCGCGCGTGAACCCATCACCCAGCAAACCCGAACCCCCAGCCCCCAAGCCCCCGCCTTTAACAGCGTTGGCCTGGACGCGCCCATCACAAAAATTGCGGGGATTGGCGACTTTAACGCCGCGCGGTTTGAGAAGTTGGGCGTCAAAACCATCCGCGACCTGCTGTATTTCTTCCCGGCGCGCTACGACGATTACAGCGCCCTCAAAACAATCAACCAGCTTGAGTACGGCGAGCAGGTCACGATATTGGCCAAAGTAAACAGCGCCCGCAAGCAAAAAACAAAAACCGGCATGTATATCATCCGCGTGGGGATTGAAGATGCCAGCGGGATGATGGAATGCTCGTGGTTTACCAGCGAGCGATTTGTGGACAACATGCTGCGCCAGTTCACCATTGGCCGCGAGATCGTGATTAGTGGCAAGGTGACCGAGTATTTGGGGCGCATCACTTTTCAAAATCCCACCTACGAACCGGCAGAAAAAGACTGGATCAGCGGCGGCAACATTGTGCCGGTGTACCGCATGACCGAAGGGTTGCAACCGCTGCTGGTGCGCCGCGTGATGCGCCGGCTGGTGGAATACTGGCCGGGCCGCGTGCCAGAATTTTTGCCGGATGGAACCCGGCGCGAACTTTTGCTCATGCCGCTGGCCGATGCGTTGCGCGAGATTCATTGGCCGCGCAACCCCAACACGCAAGAATCTGCGCGGCGCAGGCTGGCGTTTGATGAATTATTCGTGCTGCAAATGGCGGTGCTCAAACAGCGCCAGGTGTGGCGCGGTGAACCCGCCCAACCTTTGCAGGTGGGCGTGCCAACGTTGGACAGGCTGATCGCCGCGCTGCCGTATGCGCTCACCGGCGCGCAACGCCGCGCCATCGGCCAGATATTTAATGACATGCGAGAACCCATCGCCATGCACCGTTTGTTGCAAGGCGATGTGGGCAGCGGCAAAACGGTGGTGGCCGCTTTGGCGATGGCGCTCGCGGCCAACGTGGGCGCTCAGTCTGCCCTGATGGCCCCAACCGAGATATTGGCAGAACAGCACTTCAATAATCTTAAGAAGTTGTTCGACGCCTTCGCCGCCGCAAAAGCCATCGCCCCAGTGCAACTGCGCCTGCTGACTGGCAGCGTGAAAGCCAGCGAGAAGCGCGTCATTTACGACGAGCTTGCCAGCGGCGCGGCGGCCATCGCCATTGGCACGCACGCGCTCATTCAAGAGGGCGTGAACTTTGCGAATTTGGGTTTGGTGGTGGTGGATGAACAGCATCGCTTTGGCGTGGAACAGCGCAAGGCTCTGCGAGAGAAGGGAGCGGCGGCTGAAAACAGCCGGGCCAACCCGCACACCCTCGTGATGACCGCGACACCCATCCCCCGCACACTGGCCCTGACCATGTACGGCGATTTGGACAACACGGTTTTGGATGAGATGCCGCCGGGCCGCCAGCCCATTGAAACCCACTGGGTCAGCCCGCCCGAACGCGAACGCGCCTATTCGTTTGTGCGCTCGGAAATTGCGAAAGGGCGGCAGGCGTTTGTGATTTGCCCGCTGGTGGAAGAAAGTGAGAAAGTGGAGGCCAAGGCCGCCGTTGAGGAACACGCCCGCCTGCAAAAAGAAGTCTTCCCCAACCTGAAGCTGGGGCTTTTGCATGGGCGGATGAAGCCCGATGACAAGGAAGAGGTGATGCGCAAATTCAAGGATGGCGAGTATCACATCCTTGTGTCCACCAGCGTGGTGGAAGTGGGCATAGATATTCCCAACGCCACGGTGATGATGATTGAAGGCGCGAACCGCTTCGGCCTTTCGCAGCTGCATCAATTCCGCGGGCGGGTTGGGCGCGGCCAATTTAAGAGCTATTGTTTGCTTTTGGCCGATGCCACCTCGGACGTGGCCGAGGAGCGTTTGCAGGCCATCGTAAGCACCACCGATGGCTTTAAGCTGGCCGAGATTGACTTGAAGCTGCGCGGCCCCGGCGAGTTTTTTGGCACGCGCCAAAGCGGCGACCCGGAGCTAAAGCTGGTGAGCATTGGCGATCAGGATTTGCTGGCGATGGCCCGCGACCAGGCGCAAAAAATCTTTGCCCGCGATGCCGACTTGAGCGCGCCCGAACACAAACTTCTGGCCGAGAAAGTGGACAACTTCTGGGCGGCGCGTGAAAGCCGAGGCGATGCAAGCTAGATGATTGACCGAAGACGAGAGACGGGAGACGGACGTAAGCCATTGCGAAACCGTCCTCCGTCTTCCGTCTCTCGTCAAGTTTCACTCTTCACCCTTCAAAATATGATCACCGCCCTTTACCCCGGCACGTTTGACCCGATGCACAATGGGCATTTGGATATTGCGCGGCGCAGCCTGGCGCTGTTTGACCGCGTGATTGTGGGTGTGTATGACCTGCCCGCCAAAAAACTGCTGTTCACCTTTGATGAACGGGTGGCGCTGGCTCGCGCTGCGCTAGACACGCTGCCCGATGGCGCGCGCGCGGAAGTGCGCGGCTACTCTGGCCTGACGGTGGCGTATGCCCAGCAGATTGGCGCAAAGGTAATTGTGCGCGGGCTGCGAAACAGTGTGGATTTTGACTTTGAGCTGCAAATGGCGCAGACCAATCACTGGCTGGCCGGCGAGGTGGATATTGTGTGTCTGTTCGCTAACGCGCCGCACCACTTCCTAAGCGGCACGCTGGTGCGCGAGGTGGCCGCGCTGGGCGGCGATGTGAGCGGCCTTGTGCCCGTTGCCTGCGCCGCGGCCCTTCGCGCCAAAGGGTTGGGCATTCCGGTGGATGGCCCCGCCACCGCCCATGTAAAAAAACGCCACGAAATGAAAGAGTAAAAGATGGCGGCTGCCCGTTCGGGGCAAAACCCGAACATCCCCTGAAAAGATAATTAACAAGAGGGTTTCTTCATTTTTAATCGGTGTAAAATTTATTTTGCATTGATAAAAACAAATTCACGCGCCTGCATTGAATCCGGGGCGTGGGTTAACTTGCTGGAGGAATCAATTTGGAAGCGCAGGCAACGCAGTCATCCGTGGGAAACATCGAAAACAACACCGAAACAAACACATCGTCCTGGCTAAGTGAAGACCGCCTGGCGGTGGTGGGCGTGGTTGTGTGTTTCGTGTTTATGATCGCCGGAGGGATCGCGGAGCGTCTTGGCAATTACGATACGCTTTCGCATATTTTGTTCGCCATTTCGTTTATTGGCGGCGGGGCGTTTGGTCTCAAGGCCAGCATAGAGGCGTTAAAAGAGCACACGGTTGAAATTGACCTGCTGATGATCCTCGCGGCGTTGGGCGCGGCCAGCATTGGGGCTATTTTTGAAGGCGCCATGCTGCTGTTTTTGTTCTCGCTCTCCAATGTTCTCCAAACATATGCCATTGGCCGCTCGCGCGACGCCATCAAATCGTTGATGAAGCTGCGCCCGCGCGAAGCCCTGACTCGGCGCGGTGACAAAACCGTCGTGTTACCCATCGAACAACTGGTTGTGGGCGACCAAATTATTGTGCGCCCCGGCGAGCGCATTCCAATGGATGGCGTTGTGATTGAGGGCGAGAGCGCGGTTGATCAAGCCGCGGTGACGGGTGAATCTATGCCCGTGACGCGCAGAGTTGGCGACAAAGTCTTTGCAAGCACCATCAACCAAAGCGGCGGGCTGGAAGTGCGCGTGACCCAGCTTGCGGCAGATTCTACGATTGCGCGGTTGATCAAAATGGTGGAGACGGCGCAAGGGCAAAAGGCGCACACCCAGCGCATGTTGGACAAGTTTGAGCAATATTACGCGATGGGCGTGATCGTCTTCACGCTTTTGCTAATTGTCGTCCCGCAGCTTTTGTTTAACACGAGTTTTCACGATTCGTTTTACCGCGCCATGACGGTGATGGTGGGCGCATCGCCGTGCGCGTTGGTCATCAGCACGCCCGCATCCATTTTGTCGGCCATCGCCAACGGGGCGCGGCGCGGGATTTTGTTCAAGGGCGGGGCATATTTGGAAGAAGCAGCCAACATCAAGGTGGTGTGCTTTGACAAAACTGGCACCCTCACCGAGGGCAAGCCCACCGTGACCGACGTGAAGGTCATCCCGCTGTTTGTG
>DAORUN010000162.1:0-5427 GCA_035433205.1 Thermoflexales bacterium
CTGCCTTACAGCACCAACCCCCATGGGTTCTCCAGCAGGCGCTTGATCTCTTGCAGGAACTGCGCGCCCTCTGCGCCATCGGTCACGCGGTGATCGCCGCTGATCCAGAGCAACAACATGCTGCGCACCACAATTTGGCCTTCGCGCACAACCGGCGTTGGCGCAGCCGCGCCAATGCCCAGAATGGCGCTATCTGGCATGTTGATGATCGGGATCACACTCTCTGCGCCATACATCCCCAGGTTGCTGGTGGTAAAGGTCTGGCCGCCCATGTCGCCAGCCTGGCCCTTGCCCTCGCGCACGCGTTTGGCAATTTCTGGCACTTCCGCGCCAATTTGCTTGAGCGTTTTCTTGTCCGCGTCTCGCAGGGTGACCACAACCAGCCCACCTTCCATCGCCACCGCAATGCCGATGTTGATTTGCTCACGCAGCTCAATCCCATCACCCGCAAACGCGGCGTTGAAATTGGGGAACTTCCTCAGGGCGCTGGCGCTGGCCTTGACGACCAAATCGTTCACGCTCACCTTGATGCCATCGCCCTTGAGCGACTCGTTGATCTGCTCGCGCAGCTTGAGCGCCGCGTCCATCTCTACTTGCATGGAAACGTAATAATGCGGCACCGGCCCTTTCACCTGCGTCATGCGCTGGGCAATCGTTTGGCGCATGCGGGTAAACATCTTTTTGGTGGATGTGGCCCCGGCGGACGTTTGCGCCGCCACTTGTTGCGCCGCTACTTGTTGCGTCGCTACTTGTTGCGTCGCTACTTGTTGCGTCACAACCGGCTGCGCCTTTTGGCTGATGGCGCCTGGGGCGGTTTCAACATCTGCCTTAACCACGCGGCCTTCTGGCCCAGAACCTTTCACCGCGCTCAAATCCACGCCCTTTTGCTCGGCCAAAACCTTGGCAGCGGGCGAGGCGAACACGCGCCCGCCGGTTTGCGCCACTGGCTTTTGCGCGGGCGCAAAATTTTCCACATCGGCCTTGGTAATTTGGCCGTCTTTGCCCGTGCCGGTAATTTGGCTCAGGTCAATGCCCTTGTCCTCGGCCATACGCCGCGCCACGGGCGATGCGTTCACGCTTGCGGATGCCGCCTGCGCGGGCGCGGTTGCCGGTGCGCTTGGCGCGGCGGCAACTGGAGCCGTCGCTGCCGGTGTAATCACGGCCTCGCCGGGCGCAGAAATCAGCCCAATGGGTGTGCCAACCGGGACCTTCTCACCCGCTTGAACAAAAATTTTGCCCAACACACCGCCTTCAAATGCTTCTACCTGAATCGTGGTTTTGTCGGTCTCAATTTCAACGATGGCTTCGCCCTTGGTCACGGCTTCGCCTTCCTTCTTCAGCCAGGCGGCCACCGTTCCGTCGGTCATGTCGAAACCCATCTGGGGCATTAAGATTTCTTTTGCCATTTTTGTAAGTGCTGAGTGCTCGGAACTAATTCGGAACTAATATTGATTCTGCATCATCGCCTTGGCAGCAGCCACCACATCATCCGCAAACGGGAGCGTGGCGCGCTCCAGGTTTTTTGCGTAAGGCATTGGCACATCCAGCCCGGCCACGCGGGCCACCGGCGCATCCAAGTAGTTGAACGCCTGCTCTTGAATGGAAGCGGCGATCTCTGCGCTGAGGCCCGCGGTGCGCATGCCTTCTTCCACCACAATCACGCGGTTGGTTTTCTTCACACTCTCCAGCGCCAGCGAAAGATCAAGCGGGCGCAGGCTGCGCAGGTCAATTACATCGGCCTCAATGCCTTCAGCCGCCAGTGTTTTGGCCGCCTTGAGCGTCTCAACGGTCATGCGGCCCCAGGTCACAAATGTCAGGTGTTTGCCATCGCGCTTTTTGTCGCTCACACCGATGGGAACCGTGTATTCCTCGTCGGGCACTTCGCCCTTGGTGCCATACAGCGCCAGGTGCTCCAAAAACACCACCGGGTCGTTATCGCGGATGGCGGTCTTGAGCAGACCCTTCGCGTCATATGGGGTGGATGGGGCCACGACCTTGAGGCCGGGCACATGGGCGAACCACGCGTCAAAGTTTTGGCTGTGCGTTGCGCCGGTGCGGCCAAATCCGTTTGGCGTGCGGATGACCATTGGCACTTTGATATTGCCGTTGAACATGTGCTGCTGCTTGGCCGCGTGGTTCACAATTTGATCCCACGCCACCAGCGTAAAGTTCACGGTCATGATCTCGCAGATGGGCCGCATGCCGCCCATGGCCGCGCCCACGCCCACGCCAATGATGGCTTCTTCGGCAATTGGCACATCGCGCACGCGCCCCGGAAATTCTTTGGCCAGGCCAGCGGTCACGCCATACGCGCCGCCGCCGCCATACGCCACAATATCTTCGCCCCAAATTACAACGGCCTTATCGCGCAACATCTCCTCGCGCATCGCTCGCTTCAGGGCTTCTCGGTAGGTTATTTCTGCCATGTCTTTTGTTCAAAGTTCAAAGTTCAAAGTGGAAAGTGCAAAGTAATCGCCGGGTTAGGCTAAGTGTTCACCTAAAATTGCTTTGCACTTTGGCCTTTGCACTTTGCACTCACTTTGTTGTTACCGCTGGTTTAATCAGAGAGCCATCCACTTGCATGTTGGCAACGGGCTGGCTGTAAATGTGATCGTAAAGTGTGGCGCGAGACGGCTCCGGGCTGTTCTCTGCAAATTCAACCGCGTCTTCCACAACGGCCATCACATCTTTCTCAATTGCCGCCAGGTCTTTCTCGGTCACGCCCTTGGGGAATAACACATCCGCCGCAAAAGCGTGGATGGGGTCGCGTTTCTTCCACTCGGCGATCTCGTTCTTGTTGCGCTGCACGTCTGGGTCGGCCATGGAGTGCCCGCGATACCGGTAGGTGAGCACGTTGAGGAAGACCGGGCCTTTGCCGGACCGGGCGTACTCGGCGGCGCGGCAAACGGCCTCGCGCACGGCCATCACATCCATGCCGTTCACTTCTTCGGCGTGCATCTCGTAGCCGGCGGCTTTGGTCAGCATGGGCACCGCGCTGTGCACGTCATACGCCGTGCCCATCGCGTATTGGTTGTTTTCCACCATGAAGATGACCGGCAGATTCCACAACTTGGCCCAGTTCATGCCCGCGTGGAACGTTCCGATGTTCGTAGACCCATCGCCCATGGTGCAGAGCGTGACGCGCCCCGTGCCAAAATATTGCGCGGCCACGGCCAGCCCTGCGCCCAGCACGGTTTGCCCGCCCACGATGGCGTAGCCGCCCCAGAAGTGATGATCCACATCCACCAGGTGCATGCTGCCGCCGCGCCCGCCGGTTGTGCCGCCGCTTCGGCCATACAGCTCGGCCATCACCGCGCGGGGGCTTGCGCCGCGCGCCAGCGCCCAGCCATGATCGCGGTAGTTGACCATGATTTCATCGTCTGGGTTTAATGCCGAGATTGAGCCGACCGCAACCGCCTCTTGCCCGTTATACAGATGCAAAAAACCAGCGATTTTGGCGCTGGCATACATCTCCGCCGATTTGTCCTCAAAATTGCGGATGAGGAGCATTTGGCGGTACAAATTAAGCAAACTCTCTTTGTCCATTAGAAAAATCCTGTGTGCGTGATTTCAATAAAATAACACCGCGAACCGCCTCGGGATGCTTCGCGGCCCAGAGGAGGGGTTTAATAAAGGGAAAGTTTATCATTACTAAAAAATAATCTTTATCTCCCCAAAATGGTTTTAACTTTGGCAGATGCGGACCCGGCGGGCGGCGCATCTGGCGCGGATACAATTCTTGCGCAATGCAAAAATTTCATCCGCGGGCCGTCATCTTTGATATGGATGGCCTTTTGTTAGACACGGAACCCATCGCCCACACGGCCTGGTCGCGGGCGTTTGCCGAGGCCGGGGTAACGCTTCGCGAAGATGTTTACCCTCAAATTATTGGGCGCACCAGCGCCGACACAAACCAGTATCTTTGCGAGGCGCATAACCTGACCGAGAGCGCCATCTACCAAATTGCCAGCCGCAAAAACGAGCTTTTGCGCCTGGCCTATGAGCGCGCCGTGCCGGTAAAAGAGGGCGCGCGCGATTTGCTGAATGCGCTGGATGCGCGGGGCATTCCAAGAGCCATCGCCACGTCCACGTATCGCGATCTGGCCCTGCATAAATTGCAAATAGCGGGGCTTATTCATTTTTTTAACGCGGTTGTGTGCGGTGACGAAGTGAAGCGCGGCAAACCCGCGCCGGATATTTTTCTGGCGGCGGCGAGCAAACTGGGCCAACCGCCGGAGGTCTGCCTTGTGCTGGAGGATGCCGTTCCCGGCGCGCGGGCGGCGGTGGCGGCTCATATTCGCGTCATCATCGTGCCAGATCAGGTTCAGCCCCCGCCAGAGGTGGCCGCGCTGGCATGGCGGGTGTGCGGCTCGCTGGGCGAGGTAAACAGTTTTTTGTTCGCCGGGCAAGCGCAGCCTTTTGCGCCCGGCGCGTAATTTTTTTTGGCGTATCTCCTGAAAAACTGGACTGAGGAAAAATGAGATCGCTTTATTTTTTGTCTTTCACCGCAGAGGCGCGGAGACGCGAAGAATTCTCTCTTTCTCTGCGTCTCCGCGCCTCTGCGGTGGAAAAGACAAACTCTTGTCAAATGCCTGTCCATCAATTTGGAAGATGAGCCATTTTTTTCTTATTTCTTATTTATCATGAACACATCCGATATTGTTTCGTATAACAGCGCGGCGTGGGATCGCGAGGTGGCGCAGGGCAACGAGTGGACGCAACCGGTGAGCAGCGAGGTGATCGCCCGCGCCAGGCGGGGCGATTGGTCGGTGGTGCTGATTGGGCATCAGCCGGTGAAACGCGCGTGGTTTCCGGCCGATTTGCGCGGCAAAGACGTGTTGTGTCTTGCCAGCGGAGGCGGCCAGCAAGGGCCAACGCTGGCCGCGGCGGGCGCAAACGTGACCGTGTTTGACAACTCGGCTGCCCAGCTTGAACGCGACCGCTTCGTGGCCGTCCGCGACGGCCTTGATCTGCGAACTATGCAGGGCGACATGCGCGATTTATCCATGTTTGCCGATGCCAGCTTTGACCTGATTTTTAACCCGGTCTCCAACGTGTTTTGCCCGGAGCTGCGCCCGGTCTGGCGCGAGTGCGCCCGCGTGCTGCGCCCGGGCGGGGCGCTGCTGGTTGGGTTTATGAATCCCGATCTTTACATTTTTGACACGGCGCTGATGGACAAAACAGGCGAGCTAAAGGTGCGCTTCAGCCTGCCGTACTCGGATGCGGCTCATTTGACACCAGAGGAAAAAGAAGCCGCGTTTGGCGATGCGCCGTTTGAATTTAGCCACACCATGACCGAGCAAATTGCCGGGCAACTGGAGGCCGGTTTTGTCATTACCGGGTTTGAGGAATTGCCGCATCACGCCTCGGAGACCGCCAAATACATGCCCGGCTACTTCGCCACGCGGGCGGTGAAAGGCGGGTGAG
>DAORUN010000163.1:0-5362 GCA_035433205.1 Thermoflexales bacterium
AGGACGGAGGACGGAAGACGGATTGAGCCGTCCTCCGTCTTCGGTCTTCCGTCTCAAAAAACACAACAGGAGTAAAAACCCAACATGCTATCCGTCCCCACCCTTCCCGGAATTACATCGCAAATGATTCACACCAAGCGGATCAACACGCACGTGCTGACCAGCGGCCCGGAAAACGCGCCGCGCATCGTGTTTATTCACGGCAATTTTTCTGGCAGCACGTATTGGGAAGAAGCCATGCTCGCGCTGAAGGAATATCGCTGCATTGCGCCCGACTTGCGCGGATACGGCGACACCGAGGACAAACTGATTGACGCCACACGCGGCGCGAAAGACTGGAGCGATGACCTCAAGGCGCTCTCGGATGCGCTGGGCAGCAAACCGGCGCATTTGGTGGGATGGAGCATTGGCGCGGCGGCGGTGTGGCAATTTGCGCTGGATTACCCGGAGCTGGTCAGCTCCATCACCCTCGTGGCGCCCATCAGCCCATACGGGTTTGGCGGCACACAAGGCGTGGATGGCAAACCAAACTATGCCGATTGCGCCGGGAGCGGCGGCGGCGTGGTGAACCCGGAATTTGTCCAGCGCATTCAGGCGCACGACACGGGCGCAGAAAGCCCCAACTCGCCGCGCAACGTGATGAACGCGTTTTTCTACAAGCCGCCGTTCAAAGCCACCCGCGAGGATGCGTTTCTGGAGTCATCGCTTTTGGAGAAAACCGGAACCGAGAAATATCCGGGCGACCTCACCATGAGCGGCAACTGGCCGAATGTTGCGCCGGGCAAGTTTGGGCCAATCAACGCCACATCGCCCAAATATTTTGATGTGAGCGCGATTGCGAACGCCAAAGTCAAGCCGCCCATTTTGTGGATTCGCGGCGATGCTGACCAGATTGTGGCGGACTTCTCTTTGTTTGACATGGGCACGCTGGGCCAGCTTGGCGCGGTGCCGGGCTGGCCGGGCGCAGATGTGTTTCCGCCTCAGCCAATGGTGAGCCAGACCCGCGCCGTGCTGGAGGCCTACAAAGCCAACGGCGGCGCGTATGCCGAGGTGGTGTTTGAGAATTGCGGCCACAGCCCCAACATTGAGAAGTTTGATGCGTTTGTGACCGAGTTGAGAAAGTTTGTCAAATAGGATGGAAGACGGGAGACGGAGGACGGTTTACTCTCCGTCCTCCGTCTCCCGTCAAATTAAAAACATGAAAAATCTAACACGCGGCGTCTCAATCGTGGGCGCGGGCATGAGCAAATTTGGCGCGTTCCCAGATAAAACCGGGCGCGACCTGTTTGTTGAGGCGTATCTGGAGATGGCGAAATCGTTTGACAAGGGGTTTGACCCGCGCGAGATTGAGGCCATCTATCTGGGGAATTTTTCCAGCGACTTGTTTGAAGGTCAGGCGCACAACGCCCCGCTGATGGCCGATGCGATTGGCCTCACGCCCATCCCATCCACCCGCGTGGAAGACGCCTGCGCCAGCGGCGGTGTGGCCTTGCGCCAGGGCGTGATGGCGATTGCCTCTGGGTTGGCAGATGTGGTTTTGGTGGGCGGCGTGGAAAAAATGAGCAGCCTGCCCACCGCCGATGTGACCGACACCCTGAGCAAGGCTGGCGACAATCTCTACGAATTGCCCGCCGGGTTCACCTTCCCTGGGTTTTACGCGGCCATGGCCACCGCCTACATGCACAAATACGGGATGAAGCCCGAATCGTTGATGCACGTGGCGATGAAAAATCATAACAACGGCGCGGTAAACCCCAAGGCCCAATTTGGCGTGACGATTGCCGAGTGGATGAAACAGCGCGTCGAGAGCGCCATTAAAAAGGGCAAGCCCGCGCCGCACTGGGCAGATGAGATGGCGTTTTTACACGATGACGCGGCCAACCCGATGATCTCGTATCCGTTGCGGCTGTTTGATTGCTCGCCCATTAGCGATGGATCTGCGTGCATTTTGCTGGTGGCCGAGGAGCGGGCGCGCGAGTTCACCGATTCGCCCATCCGGGTGATTGGCACCGGGCAGGCCAGCGATGTGATGCTGGCCGAGCGACCCGACATGACCACGCTGCTGGCCGCGCGCAAGGCCAGCGCGATGGCGTATGAGATGGCGGGCGTGACCGCGCGGGATATTCGCATCGCGGAGGTGCATGATTGCTTCACCATCGCCGAGGTGTTGGCGACCGAGGACTTGGGCTTCTTCGCGCCGGGCACCGGGCACGGCATGGCCGAGGATGGGGTCACGGCGCGGGACGGCGCAAAACCCATCAACACCAGCGGCGGGCTAAAGGCCAAGGGCCACCCGGTTGGGGCCAGCGGCGTTGGGCAGGCGGTGGAAATTTTCAAGCAAATGCGCGGCGAAGCCGGGGCGCGGCAAGTGCCGGGCGATATTCCGCTTGCGCTGGCGCACAACGTGGGCGGCACCGGCACAACCGCGGTGGTGCATGTGTTTGAGCGTAAAGAATGAGGGTATAGAAGACGGAGGACGGGAGACGGTCGTCACCGGTCTTCCGTCTTCCGTGAAAAAACAACATGGATAAACCAATCACCAATGCCTCGTTTAGGGCGTATTTGAAAGAGGGCAAACTAATGGCGACGCGCTGCGCGAGGTGCGGCGAGGTTCATGTGCCGCCACGCGCCATCTGCCCAAAGTGCCACACGGCAGATATGCGCTGGGAAGAAGCGCCCACGCGCGGCACACTGGCCGCGTTCACCAGCGTGTATGTGGCCCCCAGCACTCTGGTTAAGCAGGGGTTTGGCAAAGATAACCCGTATTGCGTGGGCATCGTGGAGCTTTCTGGCGGCGCGCGCGTGAATGCCCGGCTGGAGGGCTTGCCCGCCAAAGACCCATCGGCTATTTTGATTGGCACACCGATGGAGTTGGATTTGAGCGGGGGAGAAGTTGTATTTAGAGCGATAACAAACTAATTTCACCGCAGAGACGCGGAGACGCTGAGTTTTAATTTCTCCGCGTCTCTGCGTCTTTGCGGTGAACAAAAAACAAAATGGCAGATAACGAACAAACAACCGATATGTGGTCAAAGAGCGCGGGCGAGTGGTGGGCCAACTGGCTCAAGATGCAAAGCGCCTCGATGCAGGCGATGAGCAAGGGCGCCTCGTTGATGACCGATTCTTACGCCAAAATGTGGAGCGTGGCCAGCGGTCAGCGCGTAAAAGCCAAAGAAGGCGCAACCCCCGACCCTCGCTTTAAAGATGAGGCCTGGGATGGCAATCCGGCATACGGCGCCATGCGCGATGCGTATTTGATTTGGCAAAAGTGGGCGCTGGGTCTGACAGATACCTGGAAAGGCGTGAACCCCGATGTGCACAAACGGATGGAGTTCTGGATGAGCCAGATCACAGATGCCCTTAGCCCAAGCAATTACATGTGGACAAACCCCGTGGCGTTGCGCGAGGGGATTAACACCGGCGGGGCCAGCCTGGCCAAAGGTATGCAAAATTTTGTGAACGATGTGTCTCGCGGGCGGCTTACGCAGGTGCCGGCGGATGCGTTCACGGTGGGCAAAGATTTAGCCATCACCCCGGGCAAAGTGGTGTTTAAGAATGACCTGATTGAGATCATTCAGTACACCCCCACGACCGAGAAAGTGCATGAGATTCCGCTGCTCATCATGCCGCCCTGGCTGAACAAGTTTTATATTTTGGATATGCGGCCAGACAACTCGATGGCGAAGTGGCTGGTGGACAACGGCCAGACCGTGTTCATGATGAGCTGGCGCAACCCAGATGGCGCGATGAAGGATTACACCTGGGATGACTATATGACCGATGGCCCGCTGGCCGCGCTGGACGAAGTGCAGAAAATCACCGGCGCAAAATCCATCAACATGACCGGCTACTGCCTGGGCGGAATTTTGCTGCAAAGCACGCTGTCTTACCTCACCGCCATTGGGCAAGAGAAGCGCGTGAACTCAGCCACGTTCTTCACCACGCATCAAGATTTTGGCGACGCAGGCGATGTGAGCGTGTTTATCAGCGAGCCAGAAGTGCGCTTTTTGGAGCAGCTCATGGATATCAGCGGTGGGTATTTGGATGGCCGGAACATGGCCAGCACGTTTAACATGCTGCGCAGCAACGACCTGATTTGGTCGTACGTGGTGAACAATTACCTGCTGGGCAAACAGCCGCCCGCGCTGGATTTGTTGTATTGGAACAGCGATGGCACCCGCGTGCCCAAGACCTGCCATTTGCATTTGCTGCGCAACTACTTCCTAAAGCCAAACTTTTCCAAGCCGGGCTACAAGCTAAAGGGAGTCCCATCCAACATTCACGAGATAAAAACCGACACCTACACGGTGGCGGCCAACACCGACCACATTGTGCCGTGGCGGGGGGCTTTTCACATGCGGGAGATGGTGCAGAGCAACGTGCGGTTTGTGCTGGCCGAGAGCGGCCACATCGCGGGCGTGGTCAACCATCCTGCGGCCAAAAAACGCGGGTATTGGACAAACGACAATCCCACCACCAACCCGGATGAGTGGTTTACCTCATCCGCGCGTACAGCGGGGAGCTGGTGGCCCGACTGGCTGGCGTGGCTGGAAAAGCGTGGCGGCAAGATGATCGCGCCGCCAAAAATGGCCGAGGCGCTTTACGATGCGCCGGGCAAGTATGTGCTGGAGAAGTAGCGGGTTTTGACGGAAGACGGAAGACGGAAGACGGTGAGCAAATTTTTGTTCACCGTCTTTTTAATTTATCCTAATTCACAGCCATATCGACCAGGTGAGCGGCTGGATAATTTGCGAGATCACCACCCAAAAAAAGTTTAGCCAATCGGTGACCGTGCTGAAAGAATCTTGATAAATGACCGCCGTGAGCGAAAACACGCCCACCACCGGCAGCACATACACGCCAACCAGCGTCAGCCATTCCGCGCGGCTTAAGGTGGAACGAAGTTTTTTGAGCAAATGCAATGGCCCGCCAAAGATGAGCAAAAGCCAGACCGGGAGCGCCATCAGCCCCATCGCAAAACCCGTTAGGCGCGAGGTCATGGACAAGCCATAGACCACCTCAGACAACCCTGCGCTCAAGGCCTGCGAAAGCGCCAAATACAGCCAAATGGTAGACGCGCTAAACCACAATTTGCGCGAGAGATACCACTTTGGAGAAGTCGCGGACAATTGCTGGCACATCAACAAGCTGGCGATGGAAGCGATGACCAGACACACGCCAACCGCCAGTGAAAGCAGGATTTGGACATACTCAATCTGGTAATCAGTCGCTTGGGCCGTTCGATTTTGGCTGTGCAGCGCAAGCGAGAAACTGCCTGAAAAGAACAGCGCGGCCAACGCCATCCCCGCCACTCCCATTCGGCTCTGAATTACTGATATTTGACAAAACATTGTCGTCTGTG
>DAORUN010000164.1:0-5356 GCA_035433205.1 Thermoflexales bacterium
CAAGAAAAAAAAAATTAGATTTAAGAATAGTTAAAGAAATAAAGAAATAAGAAATGAGATTTCGGAAGGCGACGGCCGTTTCTTATCTCTCATTTCTTATTTCTTTTTTGCTCATTTTATCGCGCTGACCAAATCATAATCAATCAGCCATTCGCGGGGCTGCACATTGGCAAAACCCATCTCGCGCAGTTGGGCAACAAATTGGGGCGTGGGCGTGGCGCGGGCGGGCAATTTCCACGCATCTGGGCCAATGCGGTTGCTCAGCATCAGCAGGCCGCCCGGGCGCAGCACACGCTGCATCTCGCAGATGGCGCTTGCGGCGTTGGGGAAGAACTCCAGCGCCTCAAGACAGGTCACAACATCCAGGCTGACGTCGTCAAAGGGCAGTTGTTGCGCGTCGTGAAGCATAAATGTCACGCGGCCATCGTATGGCGCAAGTTTGGCGCGGGCGACCTCCAACATCTTCCCGGCGGAATCCAGGGCGATCACGCGGCCATCAAACGCAGGCTGAGAGAGCAAAGCCAGCGGCAACCGCCCCGTGCCGGTGGCGATGTCCAGAATGACAACTTCCCTGCTCCCGCCGGGAGGGGTTGGGGGTGGGCTTTGCCCCCGCAAATGTCTCAATATCGGCTGGGCCAGCATCACCGCGTCACCCAGCGGGTCAAATTGTTTAACTGCGTCGTAGCGCGGGGCGAACTGGTTGTAAAGCAGGGCGACCACGCGCCTGCCAAAGTAAGCGCCCTCGGCCACCACAAGCTGCCAATATAAAAACACGCCAATGAGCGCCGCAAGCGCCATCAGCCCCAACAACAACATGCAGAGATTTTATATGCAAGCGAAGGCAAGGCAACGAGACGCAAAGACGCGCAGGTGATTTGGCAAACATCCGCAGGCGGCCAGCTACCAGCGACCAACTATAATCATCTTTTAGTTTGGAAAACGTTTGAAAATTTAATACAAAGCGAGGACAGATAAAACACAATCATGAGCAGCAGTTTCATGAATTCTAAAAAGCTCTTCTTTACTTCGGAGAGCGTGACGGAAGGGCATCCCGATAAGATGTGCGATCAAATTTCTGACGCCGTGCTGGATGCCTGCCTTGAGCAAGACCCGATGAGCCGCGTGGCGTGCGAAACGGCGGTGAAGACCGGTTACGTGATGTGCTTTGGCGAGATCACCACCCATGCGTTTGTGAACTTTGACCAGCTTGTGCGCCAGGTGGTCAACTCCATCGGGTTTGATTCATCCGAGAAAGGCTTTGACGGCAACACCTGCGGCGTTCTGCTCGGCATCGCGTCGCAATCGCCAGATATTGCGCAGGGTGTGGATGCGGCCATGGAAGTGCGCGGCAACAAGGCCGATGACATTGAGAAAGTGGGCGCGGGCGACCAGGGCATGATGTTTGGTTTTGCCTGCAACGAAACGCCGGAATATATGCCCATGCCCATTGCGATGGCGCACCGGCTGGCGTTGAAGTTGAGCGCGGCGCGCAAAAACGGTGATTTGTATTGGCTGCGCCCAGATGGCAAAACACAGGTGACGGTGGAATACAGCGCGGGCAAGCCGGTTCGCATCGGCACGGTGCTCATCTCCACCCAGCACGCGCCAGAGATCAGCCAGGAAGAGATCAACCAGGAATTGACCGACAAGGTGATTATGCCCACCCTGCCGCAGGAACTGGTGGACGCGAGCTTGAAGATTTACACCAACCCGACCGGCCGGTTTGTGGTGGGCGGCCCCATGGGCGATGCCGGCCTGACCGGGCGAAAGATCATCGTGGACACATACGGCGGCATGGGGCGACACGGCGGCGGCGCATTCAGCGGCAAAGACCCCACAAAGGTGGACCGCAGCGCGGCTTACGCAGCCCGCTGGGTGGCCAAGAACGTGGTGGCGGCTGGTTTGGCCGACCGCTGCGAGGTGCAAGTGGCCTACGCCATCGGCATCGCGCACCCGCTCTCGGTAAACGTGGAGACCTTCGGCACAAACAAGATCAGCGATGAGAAGATCGCCAAAGCCATCAACGAAGTGTTTGACCTGCGCCCCGGCGCGATCATCCGCGATCTGAACCTGCGCCGCCCAATCTACCGCAAGACGGCTTCGTATGGGCACTTTGGCCGCGATGAGTTCCCCTGGGAGCAGCTCAACCGCGTGGACGCGCTGCGCTCAGTTGCGAGCTAAAAAACGCGAATTACAAATAAAAAGGCCGAACGCAATTTTTTTTGCGTTCGGCCTTTTTTTGTTGTACATGAGTTCAGCGTATGCGCCAAAAAACTTAAGCGCGCTTAAACAAAGTATTGTTAATTGAAACAAAGATTTTGTCAGGGCAAACTCATAAATAGCTCAGCCGGGCGGACATACTTAAATTTCAGTATTTATTCATATTCAAGGAGAAATAACAAAACATGGCATGGACAATTGACCCTTCACACACAAATGTGACTTTTAGCGTTCGACACATGATGATTTCCACTGTGCGCGGACAGTTTCACAAAGTTTCCGGCACGGTAGACTTCAACCCGGAAAACCCCGCGACATCATCGATTGATGTGAAGATTGACACGGCAAGCGTGGACACCCGCGACGAAAAGCGCGACGGGCACCTCAAGTCGCCAGATTTCTTTGACGCAGAGAAATTTCCGGTGATGGAATTCAAGAGCGCAAAGATTGAGGAGTTGAGCAAAACGCACGGCAAAGTGCACGGCGACCTCACCATCCGCGGGGTGACAAAGCCCGTGACGCTTGATGTGGAATACAACGGCACCCAAAAGGCGCCCTGGGGCACAACCAGCGCGGGTTTCACCGCGACAGCCAAGATCCATCGCAAAGATTGGGGGCTGAACTGGAACGCCGCGCTGGAGACCGGCGGCGTGCTGGTTGGCGAGGATGTGAAGATTGAGATTGACGCCGAGCTGGTGCAGCAGGCGTAATTTTTGCGCAAGCGAAAAACAAAAAACGGGATGTGCTTTCATCCCGTTTTTTTGTTTTTCATTTCAAGCTCAACCGCGCATTCTTTCCATCACCCGCGCCGGGTTCATGGGCAGCTCGGTCATGCGCAGGCCGATGGCGTTGTGGATGGCGTTGGCGATTGCGCCAGCGGGCGGCACAATTGGCACTTCGCCCACGCCGCGCACACCAAATTCGTGGTCAATGCTGGGCGCTTCCACCAAAATCGTCTCAATCATGGGCATATCCAGCGCGGTGGGAATGCGGTAATCCAAAAAGCTGGCGTTGAGCAAATGGCCCTCGCGGTCATACACATATTCCTCGTTCAGCGCCCAGCCCGCGCCCTGCGCCGCGCCGCCATGCAACTGGCCTTCCACATAGCTGGGATGAATGGCTTTGCCCACGTCTTGCACAACTGTGTAGCGCAAAATATCCACCTTGCCCGTCTCGGTGTCCACCGCCACATCCACAACATGCGTGCCAAAAGCGGGTTCGCCATCGCCAGCGTCCAGGCTGGCGCTCACAAACACCGCCCCGCCCACATTGTCCAATCGGGCGGCCAGCCCATCAAAGCTGATGGATTTCCCGTTCGCGCTAAACACGCCGCGCTCATAGGCCACATCCGTTGCGGCGCACTCAAAATGCGTGGCGGCTCGCTCCAGCATGGCGGCCTTGACCTTGCGGGCGGCTTCAATCACCGCTTTGCCTGTGCCGTATGTTGTGCGGCTGCCGCCGGTCTGGTCGTTGAACCCCAGCGAGTCGGTATCCACCACCGCCGGGCGCACTTTTTCGTATGCGATGCCCAGCGTCTCGGCAAACTGCATGGCGATGCTGGCGCGTGACCCGCCAATATCCGGCGAGCCTTCGTTCAGGCTCACGCTGCCATCCGGGTTCACCGCCGCGCTCACGCTGCTCTTGCCACCCCAGTTAAACCAAAAGCCGCTGGCCACCCCGCGCCCTTTTTTGATGGAAGACTTGGCTGACGCATCAGCCATTTCACCCTTGTCATCCCTGTCAACCTTGTCTGTGTAATGCGCACTTGCCTGCGCCGCCTCCAACACTTCCACAAACCCAACGCGGCGATACATTGGCCCATCGGCGCGGCGGTCGCCTTCTTTCACCGCGTTTAGCATTCTAAATTTGATGGGGTCAAGCCCGCACAACGCGGCCAGCTCATCAATGGCGCTCTCGCTGGCAAAAGCGGCGTTTGTGCCGCCCGGCGCGCGGTAGGCCTTGGCGGCGGGTTTGTTCACCAGCACGTCGTAGCCATCAATTTGCAGGTTGGGAATTTTGTATGGCGCAATGATCACGCCCATGCCCGCGCCCACCGGCGAGCCGGGAAACCCGCCCGCCTCGTAAGCCATCCAAATTTTGGCCGCGGTGAGTTTGCCACTCGCATCGCAACCCATCTTCACGCGGATGATGCTGGCGCTGGTCGGCCCGGTCGCCATCAAAATTTCGGCGCGGGTCATGGTCATTTTCACCGGCTTATGCCCGGCCTTGCGGCTCAGCGCGGCGGCCAGCGTCTCTAAATACGAGTTGAGCTTGCCGCCAAACCCGCCGCCAATTTCTGTGGCTCGCACCTTTATTTTGCCAATGGGCACTTGCAAAAACTCGCTCACTTCCTGCCGCACGCCCCAGTGTCCCTGCGTGCTGCACCAAATTTCAATTTGCCCATCGCTGCTCCAAATGGCGGTGGCGTTGTGCGGCTCAATGTAACCCTGATGCACCGTGCCGGTCACATATTCGCGCTCCACGATGTGCGCCGCCGCGGCGAAGCCTTCATCCAAATTGCCAAACGAAAATTGCTCGTGGCTGGCAACGTTGGTGCGGGTTGTGCCCTTTTCGCCGCCCTCGCTGGTTCGCAAATCTTCGTGCAAGATGGGCGCGTCGGCGCTCATGGCGCTGGGGATATCCAGCACAACCGGAAGTTTCTCGTAAACCACCTCAATCAAGGCGCAGGCTTCTTCTGCAATGTTGGCGGTTGTGGCCGCCACCGCCGCCACCGCGTGCCCGTGATACACCACCTTGTCTCGCGCGATGATGTTCTCGCTGGACCAGCGCAGGTTCTGGCTGCCCTCGCCCGATGACGCGATTTTGTCGGCGATGTTGGGCAGGTCTTTGCCCGTGATCACAGCCTTCACGCCGGGCAGTTTTTCGGCCTTCTCGGTGTTGATGGAAACGATGCGGGCATGGGCGTGCGGGCTGCGCAAGACCTTGCCGTGCAACGCGCCCGCCACTTGCACATCCGCGCCATACACCGCGCGGCCAATCACTTTATCCACGCCGTCTGGGCGGATGGGGCGCGTGCCAATGATAGAGAGTGCGGGTGCGGTTGTGGCGTGTTGTGTCATGGGGCGTATGTTAGCGCAAAATTTGACGGCGGACGAAAGACGGAAGACAGAAGACG
>DAORUN010000165.1:0-5274 GCA_035433205.1 Thermoflexales bacterium
GGGCGTGGCGCGGCCATCCGACCGGGCGGTGTGGCAAAGTCTGTGTCCCAACCCAAACCTCATCTGCCAGATTCCCGCCGAGAAATTTCCCGCGCTGCCCATGCGCGAGGAGGAGATTTTGGCGAAACGCAAAGAGCGTATCGGTTATAACCTCAGCCTTTCGTATCGCCATCCGCTAAACATCGTGCGCGGGCAGGGGCAGTATTTGTATGACCAGGACGGGCATCGGTTTTTGGATGGCTACAACAATGTGCCGCATGTTGGGCACAGCCACCCGCGCGTGGTGCGGGCGGCGCAACGCCAAATGGCCGCGCTAAACACCAACACGCGCTACCTGCACGAGAACCTTGTGCGCTACGCCGAGCGCCTCACCGCCACGCTGCCCGCGCCCTTGAGTGTGTGCTTTTTTGTCAGCTCAGGCTCAGAGGCCACCGAGTTGGCCATCCGGCTGGCGCGGGCGCACACCGGGCAAAAAGATTTGATCGTGAGCGAGGGGGCGTATCACGGCAACACCAACACGCTGATTGACGTCAGCCCATACAAGGCCGAGGGCAAGGGTGGGGCGGGGCTGCCCGCGTGGGTGCATAAGGCCGCGCTGCCCGATGTGTATCGCGGCCCGCACCGCGACCCATCTACCGCCGGGCGGCTGTATGCCCAAGACCTCATCCCCATTTTGCAAAACATTCGCGCGGCGGGGCGCGGGCTGAGCGGTTTTTTGATTGAGAGCATCCCCAGCGTGGGTGGGCAAATTGTGCTGCCAGAGGGCTACCTGCGCGAGTGCTACGCGCTTGTGCGCGGGGCGGATGGGCTGTGCATGGCCGATGAAGTGCAAACCGGTTTTGGGCGGGTGGGGAAGGCGTTTTGGGCGTTTGAGACGCAAGGCGTTGTGCCAGATATTGTGGCGATGGGCAAACCCATCGGCAACGGCCACCCGATGGGCGCGGTGGTGACCACGCCGGAGATTGCCGCCTCGTTTAACAACGGCATGGAATACTTTGCCACCTTTGGGGGCAACCCCGTGTCTTGCGCGGTGGGCATGGCTGTGCTGGATGTGATTGAGCGCGAGGGTTTGCAGGCGCACGCGCAGGAGTTGGGCGCTTACTTTTTGGCCCAGTTGCGCGGCTTGCAGGCGCGGCATTCAATCATTGGGGATGTGCGCGGGATGGGGTTATTTTTGGGCGCGGAGCTGGTGCGCGACCGCGAGACGCGCGCGCCCGCGCCCGCGCAGGCCGCGTATGTGGTGAACCGGCTGGCCGAGCGCGGCATTTTGATTGGCA
The DNA here is from genome assembly GCA_035433205.1 of Thermoflexales bacterium. GTDB lineage: Bacteria > Chloroflexota > Anaerolineae > J036 > Brachytrichaceae > DAORUN01. The sequence goes on from DAORUN010000165.1 coordinate 1,278, forward strand.
CGGATGGCCTTGACCACAACGTGCTAAAAGTGCGCGGCCCCATGTGCCTTACCCGCGCGGATGTGGACTTTTTTGTGGTCGCGCTGGATGAGGTGCTGGGGGAGGAGGGGGCTGGCGTTTAAAGGTTGACTTGCGGAGATGGCCTCCACCTCGCAGGTGGAGGCCATCTCCGTTTATTTCGCCAACATCCCCAGCACATCGCGAGTGTATCCCATCAGCGCCAGTTTGTCCTCGGCAGAAGTGCCGGGCAGCACGGTGGATCTGCGCCCATCAATAATCACCTCGGCTGGCTCTTTCACCGCGCAGTGGTTCACCCCGCCTTTGCCGGTCAGCGATTCCTGATACGCGCCCACGTGCGCCGCTACGATGTAAAGTTTTTCGTTGGGCGCGGGCACGGGCAAGCGCAGCCACGGGCGCTCAATCGTCATCGGCGGCCACACGTCCATCGAGTCGCACGTCACGCCGCGCAGCCACATGGGGTAACTGCGCCGGTTGCCAAAGTTGGCGGGCAGCATGGGGAAGTCGTGCCCCAGCAAAAGCCCATCAATCGTGCTCTCAATAAACGAGACATCCGAAATGCCAAACAAGATGGGTGCGCCGCCCACGTGCCCCTGCGTCTTGATGTTCAGCACGGGCACGATGAGAAACGTGCTTTCCGCCGCGATCAAGCTGCCCGGCTCAAACGCCACCACCGGCAGGTCGCCATCGTCAAACCCGGCTTTTTTGGCCTCTTGCTGGATGGCTTTAAACAGGCTGCAAAACAATTCAAGGTGGTTATACGCCTCGCCCAGCGGTGGCAAACCGCCGCCAAAGTTCAGCGTGTTTAGCGTGGGCGCAACGCGTTTGTAGCGAAAGTAAAGTTCCGCCGCCAGCCGTGCCCCATCCACCAGCTCTTGAATGGGCATGGTTTCTGCCGCGCCAACCATGGCGTGCAACATGCGCGGCATGGTGCGCGGATGATGCGCCAGTTTGCGCAATAATTTCTCGGCTTGTTGCGGGGTGAGGCCAAATCCTGCGTTCAGAATATCAATATCCGAGTCTTCGCGCACTTTGCCAAACGCCAGCCGCACCCCAACTTCCATGCCTTTGCGCGGCGCATGCTCCATAAACCACGCCGCTTCTTCCAGGCTGTCAATAACCGGCATGATGGGCAGCCCGGCGTTCAACATGCGCATGATGGTGCCCGCGTAATCATCCAGCGGGGTATACATCGGCTCGTCGTTGCTAAACGGTTTGCCCGGCACGCGGTCAATCAGTCGTTCTGGCGGCAATTTAAAGCCGTTGCAAATGGTCTTGAAGTTTGGCGGCAACATGCGCCTTCGCCACAAAAGTTCAATGTGCAAAAGGTCTTGCACAGAGCTGGTCTCGCCCAACGCGCCGGCTTGGTAGGCGGGCAAAACAATGCCGGCGTGCATGCGCGCTTTTGCGGCGTAATACACGCGCGCTTTTGCAAAATAATGCGTGGCCAGCCGCGCGTCATCCAGCAAATTGTGAAGTTGATGCGTGCGGTAACGCACCCATTCCGCGTCTATGACCGAGAGCGGGGCGTCATATTTCTCCACCCAATCCAACGCGCGGTGGCCGCGATACATCAAATCGCCATCCGAGTTGTAGCTGAATTGCTGCCAAAGACCGGGTTGGGGATAATCTTCTCGTGCGGCCAGTCGCGCGGGCGTGCGGTCGCGGTGGGGTGGCAGGCAAACCATCTTGCCTTTGCGGGGCACGGTGAGTCGCGTTACGCGCTGTTCGGAGGTTCCCATCGGGCAAAAAATGAGCGCAGAGATGTGGCGTGGAGGCGCAAAAAATTGTGGCTCTACGAATTTTGAGGCGGTGGCAGGGCCACACGAGACCCGCGGCGCGGGACGCGAGATTGCAACTCGCTGGCCAGTGCCCTTCCACGAACCAGCGCGGCGTTGAACACTTTTTGCAGAGCCTCGCCGCTCATTTGTTCGCCGCTGGCGCACCAGCGTTGGATGGCCTCGCCAATGGCGACCGTGCCCGCGTAGGACACTGCCACCTTTGGCACAATACCAATCACAGGCACAAGGCCCACCAGGGTGCGGGCAACCGTGCGAAAGACAAACCCGCCGCCAATGACGCCCGCAACCTGCGGCATGATTGTTTTTACGTCGGAGTTCATGCCATGCGCCAGCGCAATTTTGTAGGCCATGATGCCCTGGTTTTTGGTCAGAATAACCATGTCTGCCACGTTGAGCGGCACGTTTGCGACTGGCACAATTTCCATCAGCCCGGTGCCCAGCGCGTAACCGGCGTTGGCATTGGCCGCGTCGCTGGTCAGCTTGGCGGTCACGGCCTTGCGCAAGCCCGGCACATGCCGCGCCGCGCAGACAAGATCAAGGTTGGGCAGTTTTGCCACCACTTCCGCGATGCGTGAGACCAGATCGTCATCGTTCAACGTGGCTTGGGCGGGAATGTATGCGGGGCGGAGAGGGTGCCATTGCCGCAGTGTTTCAACATCGGGCCGGGCATCGCCAAACAAAAACGCCGCGCAGGGCCGCCGGTCTTTTTCAAGACGCTGCGCCAGCGCGATTTCTATTTGCGCGTCCTGCGCGTCTCCTCCGCTGGCCCTGGCCAAAATGAGGGTGAGATCGGCGTTGGCAAGCGCGGCATTGGCGTTGTCGGTGTCGTTCAAGCTCACGGGCAAAACCGCCAGCGCAGATGGCACATCGTAATCGCGCGGGCCCCGATTGAGCGCCAGCGTTACGTGCTTTGCCATGTCCAAATCGCGGCTGATGACGACCAGCGTGAACGGCATTTCCGCCGCGTCGCGAATGGCGCGAACATCCACCTCGCGCAAAATATTGACCAGCGATGTGGCAGTTGAGCTGCTGAGGTTTAGCTTTGCCATGTATTTAGTTGCCAGGCACGACTATTTGGTTTCTGTTTTCTCGGCTGGCTTGTCATCCTCGCCGTCTTTCACCGCATTGCGAAACTCTTTAATGCCTTTGCCAAGCTCGCCGCCAATCTTGCCGATGCGGCCCACGCCAAACAGCAAAACGACGATGAGCAAAATGATGCCAATCTCCAACGGTCCAATGGTTCCCATATTTGTATTTATCTCCTGCGGGTATTATCATCTAAATTTCGCGCGCAGGCATCAAAGCAAAAAAGAAATGAGAAGCAAAATTTTTAAGATGACTTCTCATTGATTTTGCGAGCTCTGCAATTTCTTGGATGGGCGGGGAAACTCAGCGTACAATTGGCTTTTTATGCAAAATCAAAACACGCCTGCCACGAACGTGTATGCGCCGCCGCAGGATTACGACTATCTTTGGACACAACTGCGCGATGTGCCTTACTTTCGCGGTCTGCTCCGCGCGGTGGAATCGCGCTTTTACCGCGACTTGCCCATGCGTGGGCCGGTGCTGGATCTGGGGTCGGGGGATGGGTTGTTCGCGCGGCAAACGTTTGCCAAAAAGCTAGACGCGGGGATTGACCCGTTTTACTCGCCTACGTATGGCGGCATCACCGGCGAGGCCTATCTCTCGATGGAAATTGCCGAGGGCGCGGAGATGCCGTTTAAGAGCGAGACATTTAACACGGTCATCAGCAACTCGGTGCTGGAGCACATCCCCGATCTTGAGCCGGTGATTGCCGAGGTATACCGCGTGCTAAATCCGGGCGGATATTTTTTGTTTTGCTCACCTTCAGACCGCTTCACCGATTGGATGATAGGCGGCAAATTTTTTGGCGATGCGTATCGCAACTGGTTCAACAAAATTGCGCGGCATCATCATACTGATAGCCCTGCGGTTTGGACAGAGCGCCTGAATCGGCACGGGCTGGAGGTGGAGCGCATTTGGTATTACTTCTCGCCAAAAGCCACCCAAACGCTGGAACTTGGGCATTATTTTGGCCTGCCCAATCTCATCACCCGCAAGTTGTTTGGTAAATGGGTGATGTGGCCCTCGCGCTCAAATCCGTTTTTGCGTTTCTTAGACGCGACCCTGCGCCCAATTTACAACGAGCCGTTGCC
>DAORUN010000166.1:0-5236 GCA_035433205.1 Thermoflexales bacterium
AATATCTTCCAGCGCGTCTCGCAAGCGCCCACCAACCCGCAAACCCCGCTTGCGCCAAAAAAGTTTGATGTGGCCGATTTGTATCGCGGCCCGGCGGATAGCGCGGCCAACGGCGCGGCAACTGCGCTGGATGAAAAACTGCGTCAGGCCTATTTCTGGATCATCAACACGGCGGTCATCAGCCCGCATTACGATATTGAATACAACGCCGGCCCAACCCAGAGCTTTGTGTTTGGCGATAGCAAAACGCGGCTAAACCTGCCCAGCGCGCAAAGTTATTCCAGCTTTATTTTGCTGCCCCTGCTCACTTTTGCCACCCGCCGCAAATGTTTGTTCATCGGCGGGCCGGGGCGCGGCAAAACCGCATCTGCTTTGTTGATGGGTGTTCTGGCGGGCTACCCCGTGCGCGATGTGAAACGCGCCATGCAGCATGGGCAACCGCAAATGACAATCGCCGATTTGCTGGGCAACCCCTTGCCGGGCGACCTCATCAACGCCCAGCGCATGGAAGACATCCGCATCTCGTGGCGCTCGTGGCTGTCCATGCGCGTCAAGATCGTGGATGAATACAACCGCATCCCCACCCGCACCCAAAGCGCGTTGCTCACCTTGATGGCCGACAACTACGCCGAGGTGCTGGATCACATCTACGAATGCCCGGATGCCGCGTGGTTCCTCACCGCCAACGACGATCAGGGCGGCGGGACATACCAGGTGATTGAAGCCCTGCGCGACCGCATAGACGTGGTGGTTCAGGCGCTGGCCTTCAACATGCGTTTCCTCAACGACCTGCTCACCCGCATCGAGGAAGGCGTGAAGCCAGAGGAGGTCGTGCCGCCCGCGCTCATCTTCACTCAGGCCGAGGTGGATCAGCTGAGCCACGAGATTCTCGCGGTCAGCATCCCGCCAGAAATCCGCCGCCGCATCGAGTTCTTCGCCAGCCAGTTTGAATTTTTGGAACCCGCCGCCGAGCAACTGGAATACAAAACAAAAGACACGGCCCGGCTCAGCGGGGTAGACCTGCGGGCGGTCATGGCGATGGATACCGGAAAGGACAAGGTCAAAGATTTGGGGACGCAAACCCGCAACGGCCTCAGTGTCCGCGCGTTGATGACGCTGCTGGTCTACACAAAAGCCATCGCCTATTTCCGCGGCAACAAACAAGCCACACTCGATGACCTGCGCCAGATTTTGCCGTTTGTGCTGCATGACAAGCTCGCCCCCGACCCCGATTCGCCCTTTTTTGACGCGCCCGGCAACGCGGTTTACCGCACCGACCGCATTGGCTGGCTGCGGAAATTATTTGACCTGTCTTGCGGCGAATACGACCGCCTGAATTTGGACAGAGACGACCCGCTGGCCGCGCTGGAAGCCGAGTTTGGGCTGGGGTTGGAGGGCGTGCCAGAAGCCGAAGTGCGCAATCGCATCATCAAAATTGAGCGCCTGCTGGCCGAGTGGAGCAAAAGCAAAAAGATGTATGGTCACATTTACGATGACTTGCTCAAGCTCAAATACCTGCACCAGCGTTACTCAAATTATTTGCGCTGGCTGACGAATAAATGACCCTCAAGCGCCCGGAGCACTTTGAGTGCTCCGGGCGCTACGTCAAACATGCTCCCCCCAACCTCCCCTTTCGCCCAAATTCTCCGCGCCGGACGCGACCAGTTCAACGCGCAATTCGCGGCGGCCAAACACCAATATCCTTTGCTGGATGGCGCGGCGTTTGGCGCACATCTGGAGCAAAACGTTGCGCCGCTGGTGGATGCAGTCGCGGCGGTTCAACCCGGTCGCGCCAGCGATGTTGCGCAAACGGCCTACGCCCTCTCGCTGGAGTTGGTCGGCCAGCAATTCATTGGCGCGGGAGCGCGTTACCCGCTCATTGAACGTGGCTGGCGCGAGGCGTTCCCCTCGTTGGCCGCGCACATTGCCGCCCGCCCCCAAGCCATGCTGGCCGCGCTCACCAACGCGCTTTACAACCTCTCGCAAACGCCAGACACGCGCGGCGGCCAGTGGATCGCCGAGATAAAAAACATTGCACCAGCCTGCGCCGATGCCGACCAGCTTTTGCAAACTGGGCAAGTGTTGGCCTGGCGCATGGGGATGGCGCATTACCGCGATGGCGCTCTGGCGGTGTGCCAAACGTTGCCGCCCGCGCTGGCCCTGGCCGCGCTGGGCATTTCTGGCGCGGGTGATGAAACCGTGCGTGATCTCGCGGTTAACCTTTTGCGCGGCAACCCCTGGCTGCGGGTGGATGGCTTATCCGTGCGCCAAATTTCGCAACTCAAAGATAAACCGCAAAAGCTGGGGGTCACTTCACGCGTGGGGGTATTTCGTGGGTTTGGCGGGGTATTCATGTCGCCGCCGCTGGTCGCCAGCGATGGCGCCCATTTATTTGCGCGGAGCGAGAACGAATGCTGGCTCATCACCGCCGATGCGTATGGCGCGACCTTGCACCGATCCGACCCATCTGAATTTGAAACAGCGCAAAAAGCAGGCGTAAACGCGCCCAAGCCATTCACGCTGGTCAAAGGCGCGGCCTCGCGCGATGGTTTGCAAGCCAGTTTCCCGGAACTCGCGCAGGTCACCAGCATCGCCCAGACCGCGCACACGCTGGCGGTCACCACGCCTGCCACGCACGCCATCACCTTGATTGCAAAAACGCAGGAGTGATGTATATTGCTTGCAGGTTAGACCATGATTGACTTAATTGAACTGCGCCGCAAGGAATTGAATGAGGCGTGCAAAAAATTCAACGTTGAGCGGTTGTATGTCTTTGGCTCGGCAACCGATGGCCGCTTTAACCCCGCCGCCAGCGATGTGGATTTTTTGGTGACGCTGGCCGACCGCCAACCCACCGGCAAATATGCAGACCGGTATCTGGGTCTGGCAGAATCTCTGGAAAATATTTTTGGCCGCCGGGTAGATTTGCTCTCGGAACATTCTGTGCGCAATCCTCTTTTGATGGCGCATATTCGCAAAACGCGCCAGCTTGTGTATGAACAGCCAAACGCCTCAACTCCTCGCTGATGCCAGAGATGCCGCCCGAAGCATTCTGACTCGCTGCGAAAACCACACTTATGAGGAATACGAGGAAGACCGCTGGTTTCGCAGAATTGTAGAACGCGAATTTGAAATCATCGGCGAGTCTTTGAATCGTCTTGCGCGTCTTGACCCCGAAACTGCCGGGGCAATCAGCCAGCTTCGGCGCATCGTCAATTTCAGAAATCGGATTATTCATGGATACGACGCGATAGATGACGCCACTGTCTGGGGCGTGGTTGCCGATTATCTGCCCGCGCTGCTTTCCGAAATTGATGCGGCAATCCAAACGCCCCCCAGCGATTCGTGAGCGCCGACACATCCCTCCCCGCCCTTCGCGCCCGCTGGTCTGCCGCGTGGCCTAAAGCCATGAACGTGTGGAGCCGCTTCACGCGCCTGGGCGAACCCGTTTGGTGTATGAGCGATGAGGACGCGGCCAAAGAAGGCCTGACCGAAAGTTTTGCCATGATTCGGTTTGTGGATCAGGCGGTGGTCATCAACCTAAAGCAAGTGGCCGCGCTGGGGCTGGATGGCTACGCGCCGGAAATTCTGGCGCACGAGATCGGGCATCACATTTTGGCACCAGCCAACCTGGATGACCATGCGCGGTGCATTGCGCGGATGCGCTGGGCCTTGCCCACGCTGGAAGCGCAGGCCAACATGGTCGCCAACCTTTACACCGATCTGCTCATCAACGACCGCCTGCAACGCGGCGAAAACTTGCGCATGGCTGAGGTTTACATTCAGCTTGGCAACCGCTCAAAATCGCGGTTGTGGAATCTTTACATGCGCATGTATGAGATTCTTTGGAGTTTGCAAAAAGGCACGCTTACCCAAATCAGCATTTTGGATGACCGCATGGAGGGCGACGCGCTGCTGGGGTCGCGGGTGGTGCGCGTGTATGCCCGCGACTGGCTGGATGGCGCGGGGCGGTTCGCCGCGCTGGTGCTGCCATATTTGCTGGAAGAAAAGGACGAGCAGGAGAAGGCCCTCAAGGTGTGGCAAGACACGCGAGATGCCGGCAAAGGCGGCATTCCAAACGGTTTGGTGGATGTGGACGACGCGGAGCAAAGCGGCGCCATCCACCCGGCCAACGACCCGGCGCTGAACGGCGCTGGCGACGAACAAAACCCGCCCGCCGAGGAAAAATCCGCGCCCGGCGATGCGCCATCCACCCAAACAGGCGGCGGCCAAAAACGCGAACCCTACCAATACGGCGAAATTTTGCGGGCGTTGGGCGTGACCCTGACCGACCACGAGATCGCGGTGAAGTATTACCGCGAACGCGCCGCGCCGTATCTCATCAAGTTTCCCGCAAAAGAAATTCCAGAGTCATCCGAGCCGCTGCCAGAAGGACTTGCGCCCTGGGAAATTGGCGACCCGCTGGACACCGCCGACTGGTTCGAGAGCGTGCTGCGCAGCCCGCGCGTGGTGCCGGGCGTGACCACCTTCCAGCGGGTGTATGGCACAACCCAGGGCAGCCTGCCAGAGCGCCAACCGCTTTATCTTGATCTTTACGTGGACAGCTCCGGCTCCATGCCCAACCCGCAGCGCCAAACCTCGTTTCTCACGCTGGCCGGGGCCATCATCGCTCTGTCTGCGTTGCGGGCTGGGGCGCGGGTGCAGGCCACGCTCTGGAGCGGCAAAAATCAATTTGTTAAAACCGATGGGTTTGTGCGCGATGAAACCGAAGTGCTGCGCATTTTGACCGGGTATTTTGGCGGTTCAACCCAGTTTCCCATCCCCATTTTGCGAGAGACCTACGCCAGCCGCCGCCCCAGCGATGCGCCGGTTCACATCTTTCACATCAGCGATGACGGCATCTCCACCATGTTTGAGGCCGACGAGAAAAATAACAGCGGGTGGAATGTGGCGGCGATGGCGCTAAAAAAGGCGCGGGGCGGCGGCACAATGGCGCTGGCTATTCCCCAAAACTGGGAAACACTAAACTACCCCAAATCTTCTTACAATCCCCTGCCCACCATCCTCAAAGCCCGCAACGAGCAGGGCTGGGATGTCAACCGCATTGGCTCGTGGGATGAATTGGTGGCCTTTGCGCGGCGCTTCAGCCAAAAAACCTATGAAGAGTGAGCATATTTTCACTCTTCGCTATTTGTCGTCCGGGATAAGGAGCGGTCAATTGGGCAATGTTTTGTCTGGCGCGGAAAATAAAGCCCGTCATTCCCGCGCAAGCGGG
>DAORUN010000167.1:0-5207 GCA_035433205.1 Thermoflexales bacterium
CGCGCAGGCGGACGCTCAGCCAACGGCTCATAAAGGCGCGATTTCAATCGCACGGTTTGAGCAAAATTCTTGGACAGGATGTGGCTTCAATCACCACTTTTAACGAATTACTCCGAATACCTGACCGAATGCTTCACCCTTCACCCTTCACCCTTCACCCTTTCTTTGCCAGCGCCTTTTGCGCCCGCTTGATCTGGCCCTTTACCTCGCCAGTGCCGCCAACCACCGCCCGCGATTTGACCGACTGCGCGAAGTTGAACACCGCCCGAATGTCATCGCCAAAATGCGGCGAGATGGAGCGCCAATCGTCCTGGCTCAGCTCGCTCATGGGGATGGCTTTGCCCTCGGCCAGCGCCACCGCGCGGCCCGCCATGTGATGCGCCTCGCGGAACGGCACGCCGCGCCGCACCAAATACTCGGCCACATCGGTAGACAGCATGGCCGGGTCAAGTGCGGCCTGCATCCGGTCGGCGTTCACGCGCAAGGTGGCGATGACCGCCGCGCACACGGGCAGGGTCATGGCAATGGTGTCCAGCGAATCGAACAGCGGCTCCTTGTCCTCCTGCATGTCTTTGTCATACGTCATGGGCAGACCTTTGAGCAGGGTCAAAATCGCCATCAAGTTGCCCATCAGCCGGGCGCTTTTGCCCTTGGCCAATTCCATGGAATCCGGGTTTTTCTTTTGCGGCATCAGGCTGCTGCCAGTGGAATACGTGTCGGCCAGGGTGACAAAGCCAAACTCGGCGGTGGAGTAAATCACCAAATCTTCGGCCATGCGCGAGATGTGAATGCCCAGCATCGCCAGGCAAAACTGCAACTCGGCCACAAAATCGCGGTCGCTCACCCCATCCAACGAGTTGTCCGAGACCGCCTTGAACCCCAGCGCCTTTGCCAGCGCGGCGCGGTCAATGTTGAAGGGGTTTCCGGCCAGCGCGCCGCTGCCCAGCGGCATCACGCTGGTGCGGCGGGCGCAATCGGCCAGCCGTTCGCGGTCGCGTTGAAACTGCCAAAAATAGGCCAGACACCAATGCGCAAATGTGCTGGGTTGGGCGCGTTGCATGTGCGTATACGCGGGCATGAGTGTGTTCACGTGCGCCTGCGCCTTCGCCAGCAGCGCGTCTTGCAAAAGCGCAATTTGCGTTTGCGCCACCGCGATCTCATCCAGCGCAAACAGGCGCATGTCGGTCGCAATTTGATCGTTGCGGCTGCGCCCGGTGTGCAATTTGCCGGCCACATCGCCCGCCAGCTCTTTCAGCCTGCGTTCCACGGCGGTGTGAATGTCCTCATCGCTGGGCTGCGTCTCAAACGCGCCGGTCGCAAATTCCTCGCGCACGGCCTTTAGCCCGCGTTGCAAAGCGGCAGCTTCTTTTTGGGTGATGATGCCCGCACCCGCCAACGCTTGCGCGTAGGCCACGCTCCCGCGGATATCGGCATCCCACAACCGCGCGTCAAAACGCATCGAGTTGTTCAGATGCGCCATCAGTTCATCCATGCCGCCGCTAAAACGGCCGCCCCAAAGTTGGTGTTGTGTCATGATTGATTTCCCAGTGCTCGGAGCGCTCCGAGCACTAAATTTTTTTATAAAATCCAACCAAAAATTCCTTGTTGCCCTGCGTCCCGGTGATGGGTGATTCGATCACAGGCGAAGCCTGCCAGCCCTGATTGGCGGCGAAGTTCACCACCCGCGCCACCACCGCCGCGTGCACGGCGGGGTCGCGCACAATGCCGCCCTTGCCCACTTGTTCGCGCCCCGCCTCAAACTGCGGTTTTATCAGGGCGATGACTTGCGGCCTGAGCGCCCGGAGCGGTTGGCCCAACTCGTTGGGCAACGCTCCGGGCGCTGAGCGCTCCATCCACCCAAATACTTTGGGCAAAATCAGCTCCAGCGAGATAAACGAGACATCAATCACGGCCAGATCAATTGGCTCTGGCAGCGCGTTCAGATGGCGCACGTTGACCTTCTCCATCACAACCACGCGCGGGTCGTTGCGCAATTTCCAGTGCAGTTGGTTCGCGCCCACATCCAGCGCAAAAATTTTGGCCGCCCCGCGCTGAAGCAGACAATCCGAGAAACCGCCGGTGCTGCTGCCCACATCCGCGCAGACAAACCCGGCCGGGTCAACGCCAAACGCATCCAGCGCCGCCTCCAGCTTAAACCCGCCCCGCGAGACATATTTGGGCGGCTGGGCCACATCAATTTTGGCGTCTGGGCTGATGGGTTTTGCGGGCGTGTCAATCACCTGGTCATCCACGCGCACCTCGCCCGCACGGATGAGCCGCTGGGCCATGTCGCGCGTCTCGGTCAGGCCGCGCTCCACCATAACCACATCCAGCCGGATTTTTTTGATCGGTGTCATCTGCCAAACGCCAGCCGGTCAATCATGCGCTGGGGAAAGCCCGCCTCGCGCATTTTGTTTTGGGTGGCCTGGTAGTCGTACTCGGCCCGGTAAACTGTGAAGATCCGCGTCTCGGTGTCCAGAATGGCGTAGGCGGCGCGCGGGTCGCCATCTCTTGGCTGGCCCACCCCGCCCGGATTGATGATATACCGCGCATCGGCCTTGAGTTTGACCGCCACGCCCGGCGCGGGCAGGCTCAGGCGCACATGGCCGGTTTTGTCATCGCGCACAAAGATGGCCGGAACATGGGTGTGCCCGCACAGGCAAAAGGTCTCGTCAAAGAACTCAAAATTTTCCTCGGCAATGGTGGTGTCTGTGATGTATTCCCAAATAGGCTCGCGCGGGCTGGCGTGAACCAGCAGATACTCGCCATGCGCCAATTTTTCTGGCCGGGCCTGCAAAAATATCAGATTGCGCGGGCGCAATACCTCGCGCGTCCACCTGGCAATGTGCGCGGCCTGGGCGTGAAAGGTCTGGATGTCCAATTTTTCCAGCACCGCCCAATCGTGATTTCCCGATAAACACACGTGTGGCAAAGTGAGCAAAAGATCAATGCACTCGTTGGGGTCTGGCCCGTAACCCACCACATCACCCAGGCACCAAACCATGTCATAGGCCGCGCGGGTTTGCGCGTCTTTTAGCACGGCCTCAAACGCGGCCAGGTTGGCGTGAATATCAGAAATGACCAGAACTCGCACGGCTATTTCTCCACTTGTATTTTTGCGATGGCGTTCCGGCCCGCGCCACAATCTACAAAAAGCTCCAGTGGGCCGGCCAAGATGGCGGGGTCAAGATTCCACACCCAGGCGGCGCTGCCATCGCTGCCGGTCACCCGCGCGGGCAAACCCGGCACAGGTTGCCAGAACTCGTTTTGCTTTTGGCTGATGGTGCACAGAACATCCGCGGCGCTCCTGATTTCTAACGAGGCCGCGCCGCCCGCGGAAACCCTCTCTGAAAGTGTGGCGATGACTACCCCGCTGACTGGGGTGGAAGTTGCTACTGGGCTGCCTGCCCCCGCCCCAACGCCAATGCTGCCGGGGCGTTTGGTGGGCGTGGCGGGCGGCGTTGGCGAGAAATACTGCGCCGTGATGGTCAGAATCACCGCCTGCGATGTGCCTTGAAAACCGGGCGTGAGAATGATGGTTGAGCTGGATTTTTGATTGGGCGTGGCGATCACAACGGGCTGGGTGGCCGCTTGTGCGGGCCTTGCTGTCGCGGGCATGGTTGTCGCGGGCGTCGTTGGCGCAGGCGGCGGGGGCACGCTTGTAGGCGGCGGGGTGGGGGTGGGCAACTGTGATTGCAGCGGGTTGGCAATGGGCGCAGGCTGACCGCCGCACGCCGTTGTCATTGCCACAAACGCGCCCGCCGCAAATCCCATCACCCGCCGAGCAAAACCAGAAAATGCCATGTGCAAAGTGTAACAAAACAAAACCTCCGAGATGTTTGCGTCACACCCCGGAGGTTCCATTTTCTTATCTCTTTCCGCCCTGGTCTTATTTCTTCTCGGCGGCGGCTTCTTCGTCTTTCTTGCCTTTTTCGATCACTTCTGGCTCGGTGCCATCGGCGGCGGCAGCTTCTTCTGCCTTCTGCTCCACGTAGCGGATCACGCGCACCAGCTCGTCTTCCTGGTCATCCAGAATTTCAATCCCGGCGGGCAGCTTAAGGTCGCTGACATGCAAGGACTGGTCAATGGACAAGCCTGACACGTCCACTTCGATCTTCTCGATCAGGTCGGCGGGCAAGCAGCGAATCTCAATCGCGTTCATCTCTTCGTTCAGAATGCCCGCGCCACCTTTCACATCGGCTGATTCGCCCAAATACACCACAGGCACCCGAACGGTGATTTTCTCGGTCATGGAGACCTCGTAAAAATCCACGTGCTTGAGGGTGCGCTTGACCGGGTCGCGCTGCACTTCGCGGGTGAGCACATTCTTGGGCGCAATGCCCGCGCCAAATTCCAGCGTAATCAGGCGGTTGCGGCTGATCTTGCGCAGGGTGTTGGTCAGCTCTTTTGCATCCATCTGGATGTGGCTTGCGGCGATGCCATGCCCGTATACCACGCCCGGCACTTTGCCAGATCGGCGCAGCGCGCCTACACCCTTGCCAACCGCTGTGCGCGTCTCGGCGTTAATTACAATTTTCTCTGCCATTTCAAATCCTTTTTCAACCGCCCATCGCGCCCGCACCTGCGGCATCGCTACTCACGGTTGCCATCCGCCGCCCCCAATGGGCGCCGGGCCGTTTTTTTTGCGGCGGGCAATTATACCCGGCGGCGGTTAGCGCCTTCGCCCGCCCATCATCATCTGCCCAATGCGGCGATACCACCAGTCGCGGCGGCTGTATTTGGTCACGCCATACACGGTGTGTTTGATAAAGCGAACCACATCGCGGTAAAGCAATGCGAAGATGATTGCGCCAGCCATGACAAACAAAGCGGTGGGCAGCGGGAACAGCGCCAGCGCCGCGATGATGAACGCGATGATGATGATCGCGCTGATCAGCCCCTGATTCACCCGCCGCGCTGCCACCGGCATGGCAAAGGTCATCACCAGACCCAGCGCGGCCATGCCCAGCCCCAGAAAAAGATCATCGGTTTTCATTTTCCCTATCCTAACGCGAGTTGGCGCCTTGATATGAAAATCAAAGATGATGAGACCTTGAAAAAAAACAAAACGCCCGGAACTTTTTTTGTGTTCCGGGCGTTGATGAGGCTCAATATGGCCTAAAACAGCGCGAGTTTTGGATAAGAGCAAGCCTGTCATTCTGAGGAGCACAGCGGCGCGAAGCAAAGCTGTGCGACCCTTCGGCAAG
>DAORUN010000168.1:0-5163 GCA_035433205.1 Thermoflexales bacterium
TGTTTACGCCTCGGTCTTTACCAGCCCAATCACCGCGTTGCCCAGTTTGATGGAATCATGGATGAGCGGGTTTTCATCCGAGACCACATCCGCGCGGATGAGCCGAATGTGCTCGTTTTTTTGCGAAAGCACCGGCGCGACAATTTCCACGCCCTCCGGCGCGGAAGCATACGGATGATCGTTCGCCACAACCACATCTACCGCGCCCCGCCCAATGTGCCGCTCCAAATGTTCAAGGTGATCGTCCAGCGTAAACCCATCGGTCTCGCCTTTCTCGGTTGCTACGTTGCACACATAGGCAACGGTGGCGCGGGTTTGGGTGATGGCTTGCTGGATGCCGCGCACCAGCACGTTGGGCATCACGCTGGTGAACAAGCTGCCCGGCCCCATCACCACCAGGTCGGCGTCCAAAATCGCGCGGATGGCGTCTGGGTAGGCCGGGGCGTTGTCTGGGTCCAGCCACACCCGCTCGATTGGGAAGCCCGCCTTGCCAATGGACGACTCGCCGCGGGCGTTGGCCTTCACATCCAGCCCATTGGCGGCCAGCGTGGGCGAAATTTGCGCCGATTCAATTTTTAGCTCGGCGCACAGGGTCACATCGGCCAAAGTGCTGGGCAAAATTTTGCCCTGGCTGGCCACCACCTTGGATGACTCCAGTAGCGCTTTTTCAAAACTGCCGGTCAGCTCGGCCATGGAGGCGATAAACAAATTGCCAAAGGCGTGACCGGCCAAACCGCTATCGCCGCCAAAGCGGTATTGCATGAGCTGCGTCACCAAACTTTCTTCATCGGCCAGCGCGGCAATGCACATGCGAAAGTCGCCCGGCGGCAACACGCCCAGCTCACGGCGCAGGCGGCCGCTGCTCCCGCCGTCATCGGCCACGGTCACAATCGCGGTGATGTTGGAGGTGTGATGCTTTAGCCCGCGCAAGAGGGCGCTCAGCCCGTGGCCGCCGCCAATCGCCACCACTTTTGGGCCTTGCGAAGCGATCCTCTTTTCCCAAAGATTATCAATGACATTTTGATTTGATGGCTTGACCGATTCAACAAGGGTGCGATTGAGCCGGTAAAACCCATACACCGCTGCGCCAATGCCCAACGCGCCAAACATCACCGCGCGGACAATGCGGTCTAAAAATTGCAGAGTGAGGTAATAAAAGAAGTTGGGCAGGTCGGCATTGCGGTAAATATCCACCAAAATGTAGCCAATGCCCAGACCAATCAACACCACCCCAAACACCATGAGCGCCAGCCAGCGTTTTACAAACAACCCTGGCACAAGCCAGCGCAATTGCCGGAATTTCTGGTTTGGGCGGATTTTGTTGGTCATGGGTTGAAAGAAATTTTAGCCGAGTGACGGAAGACGGAGGACCGAAGACGATTTTCCGTCTCCCCTCTCCCGTCACTTGTCAAAATAGCTGTACTTAAACAGCGTGCCCAGCAGGTCGGCGCGTTCGGCGGTGGTCATGGGGCGCGGCTGAGACATGTCCTCAATTCGCGCGCTGCGCAAATCTGCGCCAAGATATTTCCCGTTGTAAAACACATGCCGGTCTACAAATGTTTGTTGTGTGCCATCCATGAAGGTCTGGTCGCCAAAAAACAAATTGCCCGTGCCGTAATGGATGAACCCCGCCGCGTTCACATCAAACGCCTGCACATGATGGCCTTGCGAACCGTTCACCACCACCGCGCCCGCATCGCGCAACGCGCGAAAATCTTTTTCCTGCTGGGCCGTGGTGTCGTATTGATACAACTCCAAATATTGCAGCGTGGCGATGACGTTGTAGCCATCTTTCTTTAACTGTTTGATGGTTGGCACAATTAAATCCAGTTGATGCGGGTCGTCTGCCCCACACGGCGCAGAGCCAGCCACCTTGCTGGTGGCCCAGTCCATGCCAAACCAGTTGCAGCCCACAAACGCAATTTTGTTGCCGTTCACGGTCATGGTCACTGGTTTGAGCGAATCTGTTAAATTGCGCCCGCCCCCAAAATATTTCCAGCCAAGCTGGTCATACGTGTCCAGCGTGGGCAGCAGATTTTGCCAGCCGTAATCCCAAAGGTGGTTGCCCGTGAGGTCAATTAAATTTGCGCCAATATCCTTGAGCATGTCAATGTATTTGGGGTTGGAGCAAAACTTTGTGCCATCGTTGCGGGTGGGGAAGGGGCATTTGTCGTAAAAAGAAATTTCGTTGGAAATGTGCCGCACATCCGCGGTGAGAAACCAATCTCGAATTTTTGCGGCGGGGTAGAGCACGCCCTTCTCTTCCATTTTTATCGCCGTGCCGCGCACCAAAGCCGTCACGCCGGTCATCGCCACAATGGCCATTTTGCTGGTGTCTCGGTTGGTGATGGGTGACACGATTGGCGCGGCCTGCGTTTTTTCGTAGACGCGCAACGTGAGCGGATACTTCGCCTCGTCCATCGCCTTGTCCAGCACATAGGCGTCGTCAATCTTCATCGCCTTCCAGCGGCCTTCCAGTTGCTCAAACGGGAGGATGGCAAACGCGCTGGGCCGCGTGGCAAATGTGCGGCTGGGGATCTCGCCAGCGGCCACAATGCCAATCTTTGCCCCATCTGCCGGGGCGCCCAGCAAAATGCCGAGCGCTTTGCGCGTGTCGGCATCCATAAAAAGCAGCGGCGCTTTTTTGTCGTTGGTGTATGGGCTAAGCGCATCGGCGTTGCCTTGCCAAAACGCCTGCAACGCGCCGAGCGAGATTCCATCGGCAATGGTGGGAAACGGCGCGGCCAAAACGTAGGTGCGGGTGAGCACAACCCGCCCGCCCGCGACCGCATCATATTGCGCCACCGCGCCATTTTGCGGCGCGGTGGTTGCCACCAGCCCCGTGCCAGAGAGGGCTTTTGCCAGCGCCACCTGCGCCTCTTGCGGCAAGCTCGCATCAATTTGCGCGTATTTAATTGCGGGCGTTGGGGTGGGGATGGGCGTGGCAGTTGGCGGCACCGTTGGCGATGGGAAATATGTCACGCCGGGGATCACTGGCAACCCGTTGACATCTGGCGTCGCGGTTGCGCTGCATCCCGCCAGAGCCGCGCTCACTGCCAGCGCGGCAAAAATTCTTTTTTGTTTTATCAAAATGTCTGCCTCAATCACCGGGATTTCGCACCCCGCAAATTACCTGCATGATTTTACTTCGCGGGTAACGTTTGACTGGACAGCGCCAAGTCGTAAATCATATTGTCAAGACGAATTGGTGCTTCTCTGAAAAACTCTCGCAAAGACGCCAAGTTGCAAAGAGATGTCTTTTCTTTGCGGCTTGGCGTCTTTGCCCGCGTTGCGCGTTTACAACTCTATGTTTGAAATGCCAAAAGCGCCAAACATTTCGGCCACTTGCGCCGCGCTGGTGGCGCTGGCAATGGGCGCAGTAATGCCCGGCCGGCGCATCAGCCAGGCCAGCGCCACCTGAGACGGCGTGGCGTTGTTTTCTTTTGCCAGCCGCTCCACTTTTTCAAGCACGGCAAACCCGCGCTCGTTCATGTAATTTTTTTGCACGCCGCCAGCGCGGGCTGTGTCTGGCAGTTGCTGGCCGGGGCGGTATTTGCCGGTGAGAAACCCCGCCGCCAGCGCGTAATACGGAATCACGCCCACGTTGTTTTTTTGGCAGATGGGCAATTGGTCGGCCTCAATCTCGCGGTCAATCGCGTTGTATTTGGGTTGAAGGCTTTCGTAGCGGGCCAGGCCGTTGGCTTTGCTGATGTCTAGTGCGGCTTGCAAACGCGCCCCGGTGTAATTCGAGGCGCCAATCGCCCGCACCTTACCCGCTTTGACCAGCGCGTCAAACGCGGCCAGCGTCTCCTCCAGCGGCGTGGCGGCATCATCAATGTGCGCCTGATACAAGTCAATATAATCTGTTTGCAGGCGGCGCAGAGAATCTTCCACCGCGCGGGCGATCCATTTTGCGCTCAGACCTTTCTTGCCATCGCCCATATCGCTTCCGCATTTTGTCGCCAAAATCACCTTGCCGCGATTGCCGCGCGCCTTCATCCACGCGCCAACAATCGTCTCGCTCTCGCCGCCAGTGTTGCCCTCTTTCCAGCGCGAGTAGACATCGGCGGAGTCAACAAAATTGCCGCCATGCGCCAAAAATGCGTCCAGCACCTCAAACGAGCGGCGCTCGTCAATCGTCCAGCCAAACACGTTGCCACCCAGGCACAGCGGCGACACCATCAACGAAGAATTGCCAAGTTTGCGTAGTTCCATGCGGTCATTTTCTCATGGCGGTTGCGGATTAACCACACACCGTTTGCATAAACCGAGTATGCAAAAAAAGAGTTGGCGCGCTTGCCAGCATTCCCCGGTTGGCTTTGCTCTAAAATGCTCCCATCTAAAAGAGCATTTTGTTTTGTCTTTTTATAAAACCATGAGTTTTCTTCGCGTGCTTCGCGCATTTTTCAAAGTCAACCTTCAGCAAGAGCTGGCCTACCGGGCAGATACGGTGGTGAACATCCTGCTCAGCATCATGTGGACGATTTGGGAGCTACTGGGCATCGCCATCATTTTTTCCAACACCCCGGAGATTGGCGGATGGAAGGCC
This sequence comes from Thermoflexales bacterium, assembly GCA_035433205.1. Classification (GTDB taxonomy): domain Bacteria; phylum Chloroflexota; class Anaerolineae; order J036; family Brachytrichaceae; genus DAORUN01. The sequence continues at coordinate 4,550 of DAORUN010000168.1, forward strand.
GCTGACCTGATCGCGCTGCTGGGCGTGTTCCGGCTGGTGCATACCCTCATGGCGGCCATCGTGTGGCCCAACACCGAGGAGTTTAACAAGGGCATCCGCGAAGGCACGCTGGATTATGTGTTTCTCTTGCCGGTGAACACGCAGGCGGTGGTGAGTCTGCGCCGCATCATCGTGTGGCGTGTGTGGGATATCGTGCTCGGCATCATCCTCATCGCCATCGGCCTGTTTGGCGCGCGAGACAGCCTGCCCACCATCCCCAACATCCTCGTGTTTATCGCGCTCGCCATCAGCGGGGCGGCCATCATTTACAGCGTGTGGATTGTGATGATTTCGCTCACATTCTGGCTGACCAAGTTTGATAACAATGTCACGCTCATGCAGGCGCTGATGGACACCGGGCGGTATCCATCGGTCATTTACCCGCCGTGGCTGCGCGTGATCGTCACGTTCATCGTGCCCATCGCGGTGGCCACCACCGTGCCGCTGCAAGCCCTGCGCGGCGAACTCACGCCCGCGCAAATTGTGCTCGCGCTGGCCGTGAGCGTGATTGCGTTTGTCATCTCACGGCTGGTATGGCGCGCTGGCACCCGCCGGTATAGCGGCGCCAGCGCGTA
>DAORUN010000169.1:0-5137 GCA_035433205.1 Thermoflexales bacterium
TACAACATCAACAACCCCAGCCGCGCGGCGATGGAGACGGCCTCGGCGCGGCTGGCGGCGTTCAGCTTCTCCAAAATCGCGGCCATGTGAAACTTGACCGTGTTCTCGCTGATCCCCAACTCAAACGCGATGGCTTTGTTGGGCAGCCCGCGGCTCACCCGCTCCAAAATCTCCAGCTCGCGCGGGGTGAGCGCCACCTCCGTGTCTGGGCTGGGCTGGGCGGGCAGGCGCGCCTCTAACGCGCGGGCGGGCATGAGCGCATACCCCTGCGCCGCGGCGCGGACGGCGGTGCGCAGGTCATCCTCGCCCGCGTTGGGCGGCACAATGCTCCAGCCGCCCAAATTCAAGCGGCGCAACGCGGGCAGGCTGTTTTCATCGCCCAATAACACCGCGTGGGTGATGGGAACTTCGGCGCGCGGGGGGCGGCCATCGCCCAGCACAACCACATCGGCAAAGGCCGCATCGCTCACCACATCAAACTCTGGCGCGGGGAACATGGCTGCAAGCTCGGCCCGCAACGCGGCAGAGGCCGCGACGATGGCGACTTTCACCTTTCGCTCTTTGTCATTCCTTCGGGCATCAACACGGCCACCACCTCGCCCTTGGCGCACGGTTCGCCATGCGCGTAAAGGGTGGAGTGCACCACCACCTTGCGCGGTTTTATCTCTACCGCGCGGGCGCGAATGACCAGTTCGCCATCAATGGGCGTTGGGCGCAAATAGTCCACCTTTAACATGCCGGTCACAAAACGCGGGGGCGAGCCTTCATCTACCGCAAAACCCGCGTGTTTGTGCGCCGCCGCGCTGGCTGTGCCGGTGCTGTGGCAATCAATCAGGCTGGCGATGAGGCCGCCGTACACAAAGCCCGGGATGGCGGTGTGATACTCGCGCGGGGTGAAATGCGCCACAAGTTCATCGCCTTCCCACACGCTGCGCACATGCAAGCCATGATCGTTCAGGCGGCCACAGCCATAGCAGTGCGCCACATCATCGGGGTAAAAATCTTGAATGGCTTTTGTCATGGGAAGAAGATTATAGGGCCGGGTTGCGGTTTACAAGCCGGGTTATCTCATCAATTGTCAGGGCGTTCTCGGCGAAATGAATCCCGGTCATGCCGATGGCGTTTGCGCCCGCGATATTGGGCAGCAGATCATCCACAAAAACGGCCTCATTTGCCGCAACCCCCAGCGATTTTAGGGCGTGGCGGTAAATGGCGGCATCGGGCTTGCGCACACCCACCTCGCCGCTGATCGTGATGGCGTCGAAATATTTGGCGATATCGTATTGCGCGGTGAGGGTTTGGCGCAAAATGGGCGGGGCGTTGCTGATGATGCCCGTCTTTAGCCCGCGCAGCTCCCATCCCCGAATGGCGCTGATGAGTTCCAGGTTCACCTCATCGCCCGCGTAAAACTCCTCGCGGAATTGCGCCACCTGATCTTGCGCGATTCCCAGCCGCAGGGCGGTCTCGCGCCAAAAATCGTCAAAGCCCAGCTCGCCGCGTTCTTGCTGTTCGTGCAAAAGGTTGCCGTGCACCAGCGGCTCTAACATGCCGCGCCCCAGCCCCAGCCGGTCTTCCCAGGCGAACCTGCGCGACCAATCCATCGTGCGCACCAGCACGCCGCCCACGTCAAAGAATAAAGCCTTTATCATGCGTTGATTATCATGCGTAATGGTTTGGCAAGCGCGATTTTTGGGGCCAGCCTTGTTGCGGGCTGTGGCCCGCGCCGCCTGCCAAATGTGCCGCCGCCCACGCCGGTTGTCATCGTCATTGAGGTGACCGCCACCCCGCTGGCGCCTGCCGATTTAATTTTTGTCTGGCCGGATGGCGCGGCGAACGAGCTGCGCGCGCTGGATGAGTTTGGTCAGACGCGCTTTGCGCTGCCTGCGGGAATCCGCACAGCCGATGACGCGAAAATGATCGCGGCTTCGGATAACCGCATCACGACGTTTGACATGCGTTCCGGCGCGGCCACGAGCGCCATCACCCAAACCGCCCGGCTGGCGCTAAAGGCCATTTCGCCGCGCGGCGAGTGGGCGGTTTTGCAAAGCTCGCCCAGCCAAATGCAGGTGATGGATCTGCGTTTGGCGCGGGCGCGGCTCATCCAAATGGAGGGCAACTTTGCGCCGCTGGCGATCTCGGACAATGGGCGGTGGCTGTATTTGCGCGAACAGCCATCGCCCGCCAACCCAGATTTGTTTTTGCTCTTTCGGCTTGATTTGATGGATGACAACGCCGCCCCGCATCCTTTGCAATTTAACGGCGGTTCTGGGCCAGCCAGCGGAGAAATTTTGGAAAGCGCCTACACGCCGGATGCCAAACAATGGCTGGCCTTGATGCATGACAGAGCCAACGCTTTGGTGTATGCGCAAATGATTGATTTGAACTCTGGCGACGTGTTCAATTTGTATTTGCCGGTCACTGGCGCGGGCGATGTGGCTGCGAACGGCGCGTATCGCCTGGCGATGGTGAATGGTGGCGCGGCGTACGCCATCAACCTGGCCAGCGGCGTAGCCACAGAAATTGACACCGCGAGCCGCCGCGTGACAAAATTTGCGCGGTTTGCGCCTCAGCCGCAAGCGCCATCGGCCAAACGCATTTTGGCCGCCGCACGGGGCGAGGTGTATTTTGCCAGCGGGCGCAACGTGTGGGTGTATGACACAACGCGAAACATTGTCGGCGGGCCAATGTCTTTAGAGGCAGATGTGGTTGGGCTGGCCGCGCCCGGCGATGGGCGTGTGATGCTGGCCTTAAGTGATGGCTCAATTCAAAGTGTGTTTGGTTACACGCTGCTGCCCAGGCGTTGAGCTTTTCTATAATTTTCGCTGAGAAGCGGCATTCAGACGCGAGCAAGTTGCACTAAAATAAAGTTTAGTTTTAAGGAGAATTAAAAAATCATGGCATACGAATTACCCCCTCTCCCTTACGCGAAAGACGCGTTAGAACCGCATATTGATGCGATGACGATGGAAATTCATCACGACCGCCATCATGCGGCTTACGTGACCAACTTGAACAATGCGTTGGCGAACCACCCGGAGCTGCAAGGCAAGCCAATTGAGGAACTGATTAAGGACCTTGGCGCCATTCCAGAAGCTATTCGCGGCGCGGTGCGCAACAACGGCGGCGGCCACCTCAACCACACCATGTTCTGGAACCAGATGAAGCCGGGCGGCAGCAAGCTGAGCGGCAAGCTGGCCCAGGACATCAACGCCACCTTTGGCTCGTTTGAGGCTTTCCGCGACCAGTTTATCAAGGCCGCGCTGGGGCGCTTTGGCTCTGGCTGGGCGTGGCTGGTGGTGGGCAAAGACAAGAAGCTCGCCATCGTCTCCACCGCCAACCAGGATAACCCCATCAGCGATGGCATCACCCCGATTTTGGGCGTGGATGTGTGGGAGCACGCGTATTATCTGAAGTATCAGAATAAGCGCCAGGCCTATGTTGAGAACTGGTTTGATGTGATCAACTGGGACGACGCAGAAGCGCGCTACGCGAAAGCTTAAAAAGAGTGAGGTGTGAAGGGTGAAGGGTGAAAAAATTCCCCTTCACACCTCATCCTTCACTCTTTAATAAACTCGGCCAATCTTTCTTTTAAGATCGCCAGTGATGGCATGTGCGCATACATCATGTGCCCGGCCTCGTAATAACTCATCGAGATATTTTTCTCCAGCTCTGGCGGCAGGCCAATGTGGTTAAAGGTGTACTCGGTGGCAAAGTATGGCGTAGCCAAATCAAAATAGCCGTTGGCAACATGCACCCGCAAATAGGGGTTGTTGGCCATGGCGCTGCGCAGGCTCTCGGCCACATTCACATATTGGTTGGTGTGCTCGTCATACGACCAATTGTTGAACACCTTGTAGCTCAACACCTCGTAGGGCAGGTCGCTCTCAAACTGCAATTCGCCGCGCACGTAATCGTTTAGCGCGGCGGTGTATGGCCCCATGATGGCGCTCATGCTGGGGTCAAACTCAAAATTCTCGCCCGCGCTGTCTCGGTCAACCCCGGTAAACCGGCTGTCTATGCGCCCAACGGTTTTGCCCTGTTCGCGCAAAAGCTCCTTCACAAATCTAAAAATCTCAATTCGCAAATTGGCGCGGCGCACATACGCTTCGCTCAGCCCGGTCAGCCGCGCCAGCTCTTGGGCGATGGCCTCGCGGTCGGCTTCGGCCAGCCGCGAACCCTTCATCAAGGCGGTGGCGTATGCGCCCCTGGCAAACGTCTCGGCTTCGGTCAGGGTTGCGCTCAGGCTAGATTGCATCTCTGGCGCAAGTTTTTTGTGATACCACGCCGTGGCGGTGAAGGTGGGCAAAAACAAAATGTGGGGCAGGTCGTTGCCCGGCGCAAAGCGGGCCGTGCTAAATTCCAAAATGGATGAGATCAGCATCAAGCCGTTGAGATACATGCCGTGGCGCTCTTGCAAATAGTTGCTCAGCGCGGCGGCGCGGGTGGTGCCGTAACTTTCGCCCGCCAAAAACTTGGGCGACCCCCAGCGTTTGTAACGCGTGGTGTATAGGCGGATAAAGTCGCCCACGCTTTCAATGTCTTTCTTGAAGGTGTGAAACTGTTTGGCTTTCTCGCCCGCCACCGCGCGGCTAAACCCCGTGCCCACCGGGTCAATAAACACCAAATCGCTGGCATCCAGCAGAGAATGCTCGTTGTTCACAAGTTTCCAGGGCGGTGGCAGCAGTGCGCCTGCGTCACCCATCTCCACCCGGCGCGGGCCAAGCGCCCCCAGGTGCAGCCACACCGATGACGACCCCGGCCCGCCGTTAAACGAGAACGTGATGGGGCGGGTGGATGAATCCTCCACATCGTCGCGGGTGTAGGCCACAAAGAAAATCGTGGCGCGTGGGCGCTCACCCTCAAATTCACCCGCCTTCTCGCCGGTCTTTTCGCTTTCTTCTTTCAGCGTGATGGTGCCGCAGGTGACCGTGTAAGCGATCTCCTGCCCGTAAATCGTCACGCGGTGCTTGCTCTGCACGATGTTGTCCTTCACATCGGCTTTGTCGTCGTTGGGTTTGGGTGTTGTTTCTTCCGCCATGATGTTGATGATAACGCTGAAATGCGCTGGGCGGGATCTTGCCTTAATCCATTCCGAGAAAATTGTTCTGGCAAGATATGCGCCGGTTGACGCCACCGG
>DAORUN010000170.1:0-3621 GCA_035433205.1 Thermoflexales bacterium
TTGCAGCGTATACAAATCGGCCACATCCGCAATCAGCCCGGCATCAATCAACTGAATGACAATTTTCTCGCCCAGCCCTTCGACATCCATCGCCCCGCGCCCCACAAAATGCTCAATTGCGCGGTCTAGCTTGCCGGGGCAATCTGGGTTAAGGCAAAACAAGGCCACCTCACCCTCGCGCCGCGTCACCTGGGTTCCGCAAAACGGGCAATGCGTGGGCGGCTCAATCACGCGCTCCTCGCCCGTGCGCGCCGCAACCACCGGCCCCGCCACATACGGGATCACATCGCCGGCGCGTTTCACCATCACGCGGTCACCAATGCGAATATCTTTGCGGGCGATGTCATCGTAATTGTGCAAGGTGGCGTTGCTAATGGTGATGCCACCAATTTGCACCGGCTCCAGCACCGCGTTTGGGGTGAGGTTGCCCGTGCGCCCCACGTTCACCACCACATCCAAAAGTTTGGTGGTGCTTTCTCGCGCCGGGAACTTGAACGCGATTGCGCCGCGCGGGTCGCGGCCCACAAACCCCAGTTGGGCCGCCAACCGCAAATCGTTAATTTTGATCACCAGCCCGTCAATTTCAAACCCAAACGAATCGCGTTTGCTGGCAAAGCTTTCGCAATACCCAATCGCCTCATCCAATGTGCTAAATTTTTTGGCGGATGGGGTGGGGAAGCCCATATTTTTCAGCGCGGCCAGCGTGTCCCATTGGGTGGATGGCGCCTGGCCGGGCGACCAGTCCACCACCGCGTAGCACAGCACATTCAGCGTTTTCTGCGCCGTGATGCGCGGGTCGAGCTGGCGCAACGCCCCCGCCGCCGTGTTGCGCGGGTTCGCGTAGGCAGTTTTGCCTTGCGCTTGCTGCTCGGCCACCAGCCGATCAAAATCCTTCACAAACATAAACGCCTCGCCGCGAATAGATAATTTTGCGGGCAAATCGTCCATCGTCCATCGTCCATCGTCCAAAGATCGTCCTCCGTCCTCCGTCTTCCCGCGCAGCGCCAGCGGCACACTCTTAATCGTCCGCGCGTTGGCGGTGATGTCCTCGCCAACCGTGCCATCGCCGCGCGTGGCCGCCTGGGTGAGCAGGCCGTTCTCGTAAGTCAGCACAATCGTCAGGCCGTCAATCTTTGGCTCAACCACAACTTCATCCAGCCGTTCCAAATGCTCAATGCCGTTTTGCTCGGCGTAACGTTGGATTCGCTCGCGCCACGCGCGGATGGAGTCGCCATCAAACGCGTTGGGCAAACTGAGGATGGGGCTGGCGTGGCGCACTTTGGCAAAGCCCTCTGCCGCCGCGCCGCCCACGCGCTGGGTGGGCGAGTCTGGCGTGATGAGGTCGGGGTGAGCCTCCTCAATTTTTTTTAGCTCGCCAATCAGCGCGTCATATTCGGCATCGCTCACAATTGGCGCATCCAAAACGTGATACCGGTAGAAATGCTCGTTTAGCTCGGCGCGCAAATGCGCCGCGCGGGCCGCTGAGCTGATGGGGTCAGAGGATTGGGTTGTCATCGCGTGATGCGATTTTATCTGTTTGCCGCGCTGCTCGCTCGCGCGTTCTCAGGCGGCGCGGGTTTGCGAGAGATGAAACTGGAGTCGCTTTCTGCTCAAAAACATATTTTCTGTTGTCTAACTGGACTTACGCAAGAACTCCCTTGAAGGCGCGGAATGGCACGTAGGGGCGAGGCATGCCTCGCCCCTACGTCTAAACCTTCGGTTTATTTCATCATTTCCACGAGATTAACCTGTTTTGCGTGAATCCAGGTCTAACAGCAACCTGACAGATTTTTAGACAGGGTGATCACAGGCGTACATCTGGTCAAAGTAATTTACTCGGAATACATGAGCATGAGTCTAATTGCCATGCGATTGAAATCGCATCTTACGAGCCGTTGGCTGAGCGTCCGCCTGCGCGGACGCAACCCGTGTCGGCGCAGGCCGACACTCGGCAGAATGCCCGCCAGGCGCGATTTCAATCGCACGGCTTGGGCGGCTTGCGCAAGTCTAGTAAAAAAACAAAACCAGCCAGTAAAATTTCCACGCTACACTTTGACCTTTGTTGACAAATTTAAGCGGAAACGCACGAAATATGATGGACGCACAAATGATTGAAACACCCGCGCCGGTGGCGGCCCCAGTGGGCGCGCCCGGCGGGGATTCCTTCCACCTGCATTTGCCCAATTACGAGGGGCCGATGGACGCGCTTTTGCACATGGTGGAAGACCGGCAATTGGAAATCACAAAGGTCTCGCTGGCGGCGGTGGCCGACCAGTTTATTGCCTACATGGTGAACCTGCAAAACCGCGACCCGCGCGAAATTGCCGGGTTTGTCAGCATCGCCGCCCGGCTGATTCTCATCAAAAGCAGGGCGTTGCTGCCCCAGGTTGCGCCGGTTGTGGCCGAGGAAGAGGAAGAGACCGATGACCTGGTGGCGCAACTTCGCGCATACCAGCTTTACAAACGCGCCGCGCAAATTTTGAAACAGCGCGAAATTGAAAATACGCGCTCGTATGTGATTGAGCCGCCGCCCATCCCAAGGCCAACCTCAAAAGCGCTGCCGCTGGATAACGTGACGCTGGATATGCTGACCAAAGCTATGCAAAAAGTGGTGGATCGCTGGCTGCCGTTGCCGCCGGTGGAAAACGTGATGAGCCGCCTGCCGTTCACCGTGAATGACTGCATGGAGCGCATCCGCACCGGCATCAAGGTCACGCATCGCGTCTCGTTTATGGATGTGCTGGAGGGCGTGAACCTGCGCGTGGAGATTATCATCACCCTGCTGGCCCTGCTGGAGCTGATGAAGCGTTACGAGGTCAAGGCTTTTCAGGGCACGGCCTTTGGCGAGATTTTTATTGAGCCGTTGAGCGAAGAAGAAAAGCCGGTGATGGAGTAGACGGAGGACGGGAGACGGAGGACGGTGTTTGCCGTCTCCCGTCCTCCGTCTCCCGTCTGAATAGAAGACTAAAATACAAACATGTTAGACATCAATCTCATTCGCAACGACCCGGACATGGTGCGCCAGGCGATTTTGAATCGCGGCGATAAAACCGAAAATCTTGACCGCGTGCTGGCGTCTGATGTGCGCCGCCGCGAGATTTTGAAAGAGTCCGAAAGTTTGCGCGCCACGCGAAACACGGTGAGCAAAGAGATTGGCCGCAGCAAAGATGAGGCCGAGCGCGAGGCGAAAAAGGCCGAGATGCGCCAGGTGGGCGACCGGATCGCCAGCCTTGAGGAAGAATTGCGCGTGGTGGAGACGGAGCTTGAAGCCGCCGCGAGCGCCATCCCCAACATACCCGACCCGCGCACGCCGGTTGGGCCAGATGAAGACCACAACATCGTGTTGCGCACGGAGGAGGGCGAGTGCCCAGAGCCGGAGAATCCCAAGCCGCACTGGGAGTTGGGAGAAAGCCTGAACCTGATTGATTTTGAGCGCGGCGCGAAACTGAGCGGCAGCCGCTTTTACGTGTTAAACGGCGCGGGCGCAAGATTGCAACGCGCCTTGATTGCCTTTATGCTGGATTTGCATTCGCGGCAAGGCTACCGCGAGGTGTATTTGCCGTTCATGGTCAAGCAGCAAACGCTGTTCGCCGCAGGCCAGCTCCCCAAGTTTCGGGATAA
>DAORUN010000170.1:3721-5045 GCA_035433205.1 Thermoflexales bacterium
ATGCGCGTGGACGCCGAGGAGACCTGCAAGGCGCTGGGCTTTACGTATCGCGTTAAACAGCTTTGCACCGGCGATATTGGCTTTGGCGCGCGCATGACCTACGATCTTGAGGTGTGGGCGCCCGGCTGCAAGGAATGGCTGGAGGTCAGCTCGGTGAGCAACGTGGGCGATTTTCAGGCGCGGCGGGCCAATATCAAGTTTCGTCGTGAGAAGGGCGCCAAGCCAGAGTTTGTGCACACGCTGAATGGCAGCGGCTTGGGCTTGCCGCGCACGCTCATCGCGGTCATGGAAAATTACCAGCAGCCAGATGGCAGCATCGTGGTGCCAGAGGTTTTGCGACCTTTTGTGGGCATGAGCGTAATCAAGTAAAAAAGAGTGAAGGATGAAGAGTGAAGAGTGAAATTTCACCCTTCACCTTTCACTCTTCACCCTTCTTATGAACGAACCAATCATCCTTATCGGCGGCTTTGGGTCGCATTGGTCAGATTACAACCAATTTGCGCGGGTGCTGGCCAACGTGTCTGGCCGCCGCGTGTTCATCGTGGGCATCAACCGGTTTTCGTGGGTGGTGGGGGGATTGCTCTCCGACTACACCTTGCTGATCAACCGCACGCATCACGCGGTGGCGCACGCCATCCAGCAAACAGGCGCGGAGAAGGTGATTTTGGTGGGGCACAGCGCGGGCGGCGTGGTGGCGCGGGGGTATTTGGCCGATAAAGCCGTGAAGCAACATCACGTGGCATACAGCGGCTACGAGCGCGTCTCGCGCATCATCACGCTGGGCAGCCCGCTCCGCGCGGTCAAGTCGGCGCTGCATCCAGGGCTGGATCAGGCGGGGTGGGTGGATCAGAATTATCCGGGCGCGTATTACGCCCCGCAAGTGCAATATCTCACCGTGTCGGGCAACCTCATCAAGGGCAAGCCGGTCGGCACGCCTTCGGAGATGCTGGCATACACCAACTACGAATTTATTGGCGGGGATGGCGCCCAAACCGGCGATGGCGTTGTGCCGCACAATGTCAGCTCGCTGGATGGGGTTCCATCGCTCATGCTGGAGGGCATTGCCCACTCCACCCAATGGGGGCGCTGGTTTGGCAGCGATGAAAATACGGTGCGGTTGTGGTGGAATTATTTTGATTTGGGCGACGCGCCGCTGCCCAGACAGGGCGCAACTTTCATGGCGTAAAAAGCAACACGCGATGAAGCGTTTGTGAAATTGAAATTGGTATAATCCACCCTCGTTTGGTGACGTAGCTCAGTGGTAGAGCAGGGGACTCATAAGCCCTTGGTCACAAGTTCAAATCTTGTCGTCACCACTTAACCC
>DAORUN010000171.1:0-5040 GCA_035433205.1 Thermoflexales bacterium
AAAGTTTTGTTTAATATCCTGACTATCAACCATGAGCAGTCAGGATATTTTGCTTTCTAGCCACAACTGGAAAACTCGGTTTTTCTCCATCTGGGTGGGGCAAACCATCTCTTTGCTGGGCACCAGCCTGGCGCAGTTCGCCATCATTTGGCATCTCACCCAACAAACCGGCTCGGCCACCGTGCTGGCGATGGCCTCGCTGGTGGGCATGCTGCCCCAAATCGTCCTCGGCCCGGTCATTGGGGCGCTGGTAGACCGCTGGAACCGGCGCATGGTGCTGATCGCCGCAGATGCCCTCAACATTTTGACCACCCTGGCGCTGGCGCTGCTGTTTGCGGCGGGCACGGCGCAGGTGTGGCATATTTATCTCGCGCTCATGCTGCGCTCGGCCAGCAGTTCCTTTAGAGATAGCGCGATGGGCGCATCCATCGTGATGCTCGCGCCAAAAGAGCAGTTTGCGCGGCTGCAAGGCATCAATCAGGCGCGCATGGGCCTGATGGCGGTGCTCTCCGCGCCGCTGGGCGCGTTGTTGCTGGCGCTCACCCCCATCCAAAATATTTTGCACGCCGATTGGCTGACCACCCTGTTTGCGATTGCGCCGCTGCTCGTGTTCAGCATTCCCCAGCCCGAAAAACATCCAACCGCCAGCGCCACCTCGGTGCTTCAAGACATGAAAGACGGGCTGACCTTTGTGCTGGGCTGGCGCGGCCTCAGCATTCTTATCCTAATAGCGATGCTGATCAACCTTTTGCTCACGCCCACGTTTGCGCTCACACCGCTGCTGGTGACCAAATACTTTAATGGCGGGGCGGCGCAGTTGGCCGCGCTGGAGATGGCGATGGGCGTGGGCGTGATTTTGGGCGGGCTGGGGCTGGGCGCGTGGGGCGGGTTCAAGAAGCGCATCGTCACAGCCATGCTTGGGTTGATGGGCATGGGCGCGGGCGTGTTGCTGGTGGGGATGGCGCCCGCCGCGCTGTTCGCGGTTGCCCTCGCCGGGATGTTCTTCACCGGTGTGGCGAATCCCATCACCAACGGCTCCATTGGGGCCATTATGCAAAGCATGATCCCCGCCAACATGCAGGGCCGCGTATTCTCGCTGCTCGGCACCGGCGCCATGATCGCTTCTCCGCTGGGGATGATTGTGGCCGGGCCGCTGTCAGATTTAGTCGGCGTGCGGGTGTGGTTTGTCATCGGTGGCATCATCTGCATCGCCCTGGCCCTGCTCTGCAACCTCATCCCCTCGGTGATGAACATTGAACTTCACAAACACGCGCCAGCGCCTTCGCACTCATAATTTTTTGGCACATCTCATGAAAACATGTTTTTATTTTTTTCGCCGCAGAGGCGCAGAGACGCAAAAAATTTTCTTTTTCTCTGCGTCTCTGCGCCTCTGCGGTGAAAGACAACGCTTGTCCATCAGCTCAGGAAACGAGCCAAATTTCTAGCACACACAAGGAGAACTTTGACACCCACAACCCATCTCATTCCCATGCGCGAAGAAGAATTTGAGCGCTATCTGGCTCGCGCCATCCAAGACTACGCGCAAGAAAATATCAAATCGGGCGACTGGGATTCTTCGGACGCGCTGGACAAGTCGCGCGAGGCGTTTGGCAAACTTTTGCCCAACGGCGTGGCCTCGCCCAAACAGCATTTGTTCACCGCCATAGATGAGGAATCGGGCGCAAAAGTTGGGCTGATCTGGTTCGCCGAGAGAGATGCCCCGGCGGGCAAAACCGCCTTTATTTACGACTTTCTGGTGTATGAACCATTTCGCGGCAAAGGCTTTGGCAAAAAGATTCTGGCCGCGCTGGAGGAGCAGGTGCGGAAACTGGGGATCAAGACCATCACCTTGCACGCATTCGGGCATAACCAGGCAGCCATTCGTTTATACCAAAAAACAGGATACGAGACAACGCACGTTGTCATGTCCAAGGAGCTAAGCCAATCATGAACCAACTCTTAACCAAATGCCCCGTGTGCAGTAACGCACTGCATGTCACCCGGCTGCGCTGCGATTCATGCGGCACAACCATTGAAGGCCAGTTCAGCCCCGGTGGTTTTGGCGGCCTCTCGCAAGAACAGATGGAATTCGTAAAACTGTTCGTAAAGAACGAGGGCAAGCTCAACCGCATGGAAGGCGAACTCAATTTGTCCTACCCCACCCTGCGCCTGCGCCTGCAAGAAATCATCCGGGCGATGGGATACGAGCCGGGCAAGGAAGAACCGCCCCCGCCCGCCACCCTGAGCAGCGAAGAACGCCGCCGCGTTCTGGACGACTTGGACGCGGGCAAACTGACCATTGACGAAGCGATGAAGAAATTGCGAATGCAGAGTTAGGAATTAAGAAGTCAGAATTCGGAAACAAGAGTCGTTTAGCACACAGCCCTTTTCAGAATTCAGAATTCAGAATTCAGAATTCAAAGGAGACCCATGACACAAAAAACTTTGGAATGCGGAAACGCGCCCGCGATCAAAATTGAGATTCACGGAGACGCGAGGATTGAAGGCTGGGAGAAAAACGAAATCCGCGCAGAAGGTGATGCGCAGATAGAGCTGACCCCCGCCGGGGATGCCATCAACCTGACCTGCAATGGCGATTGCGAGGTGATGGTGCCGCGCGGCGCGGCGGTGGCCGTGATGGCTATTGGCGGCGACGCGCGGGTGAGAGACATCACCGGCAGCGTGGCGCTGGGCGCGGTGGGCGGCGATTGCTCCATCAAGCGCGTGACGATGCTGGACATTCAGACCGTTGGCGGCGACGCCGACCTCTCGTGCGAGCGCCTCGGCGCGGTGAGATTGAACGCGGGCGGTGACGCCAAACTCGGCATCAAAACCGGCCCGCTCCAACCGTTTACGCTGCAAGCGGGCGGCGATATTGAGTGCAAACTGCCGCCCGTGGCAAACGCGCGGGTGAGCATCACCGATGGCGCGGGGTCGCGCGCGCTGGTTTTGGGTGATGGCAGCGTGGCCGTTGCGCTGGCGTGCGGGGGCGATGCGCATCTCGCGGGCGAGAACGCCTCGCGCGGGGCGCGCGGGGCCGATTTCAACTTTGATTTTGGCAAAGAATTTGCCCAGGGTTTTGGCCCAAATTTTGGCAAAGATTTTGGCAAACGAATCAGCGAGCAGCTTGAAGTCAAAATGAGACAACAAGCCGAGAAAATGGCGCAAAAAGCGACGCGCCACGCAGAACGCGCCGCCCACCGCGCAGAAGCTCAGGCCGAGCGAATGGCCCGCCACGCCGAGCGCAAATCGTGGCGCGGGTTTGGCTTTGGGGTCAGTTTGGGTGATGACACCTCGGCCCCCCAATCGGCCACATCCTATGCCCCAGAACCCGGCGAGACCGTGAGCGACGAAGAGCGCATGACCATTTTGCGCATGTTGGCCGACAAGAAAATTACCGCCGAACAAGCAGATCAGTTGTTGAACGCGTTGGCGTAAGACAGACGGAAGACAGAGGACGGAAGACGGGAAACATCCGTCATCGATCTTCCATCTTCCGTCAAGACACCACAAAACAAAAACGGAGTTTGTCATGGCAAGCACAGAAGAACGGATGAAGATCCTAAAAATGATTGAAGAGGGAAAAATTACACCAGAGGACGGCGCAAAGTTATTGGCCGCGTTGAGCGACACCCGCAAAACCTCAGCGCCGCCGCGCGGGTTCGCCACCAACACGCCCGGCACAGGGGCGCGCTACTTTCGCATCCGTGTGAGCGATGCCGCCTCTGGAAAATCCAAGGTGAATGTCAACATCCCCATGGGTTTGGTAAACGTTGGGCTGCGCATGGGGGCGCGGTTTGCCCCAGAAATCGCCGGGCTGGATATGAGCGAACTTCAAAACGCCATCAACTCTGGCATGACCGGCAAAATTATTGACGTGACCGACGAGGAAGACGGCGAACACGTTGAGATTTTTGTGGAGTGAGCCGCGCAAAGACCTCACAGGTTGGCGCACAATTGTTTGAAATACCAAGATTGTGTGCGCCAACCTGTGAGGTCTATCTCAAACTCGCCACCCAGATATTTCTATCCCGCGCGTTCAAATACAAGATGGAGTTTCCATCCGGCGAGACATCCCAATCGCCGCCACCAATTTTGAACGGGGAATCTGGCGCGGCGGCGATGAGTTGCGTCATCGCGCCGGTTTGCGCGTCAATTTGCCAAAGCTCGCTGGATGGCGCGTTCACCTTGAGCGGAATGTAAAGCAAATGCGAGCCATCGCGCCATTGAAACGCGCCAAATATATCTAGCTGCCTCGGCGCGGCAGATGACCCATCCAGCGGAATAACAAACGTTCCACCCGCGCCGTTCTCCGAAGCGGTGAGCAAATACACCAGCCATTTTCCATCGGGCGAGAGCAGCGTGTTGCGCAAACGCTCGGCCTCAAACAAAGGGCGCACCGCGCCGGTCGCCAAATCCATCACCCCAATTTTTGCCAGCTTGTCTGCGCGTTTTTCTTTGCCGCCCAGCAAAATCTGTTTGCTGTCTGGCATCCACGCCATCACCCCGCCGCCATAACGCGTGGCGATGAGTTTGGCGTTTTTGCCATCCACATCGGCCACGTAAATGTCGTTCTTGCGCACGTCAAACCCGCCGGTCTCCTCGCCCACGCTCCACGTGATGCGGGTCGCATCGGGCGAGAAGCTGGCGCGCCGCCCGCCGCTGGGGATGACCCACGCCACGCCATCGGCCAGCCGCGTAATCACCGTGCGCCCGCCGATCAAATCTTCGGCGTAGCGCATATCCGCGCTAAACGGCCCAGGATGGGCGATGACAAATTGCGGCTGGCTCAGCGGCTGGTTGATGGGAACCGCGTAAATGCCGGTTTGCGCGTTGGCCGATGGCTTATCGAGATACAAAGCGCGCGCGCCATCCGGCGAGAAAGATGGTTGAACACAACACCCGCCCTGCGTGAGCTGCGTAAATTTTATTTTTGGTTCGGGCGTTGGGGTTGGCGGCTGGGGGCTGGGCGTTGGAAGCTGGGGGGCGGAGATTAAGGATTGAGGGCTGGGGGCTGGAAGTTGGGAGGTAGGGGTTGGG
>DAORUN010000172.1:0-5037 GCA_035433205.1 Thermoflexales bacterium
GCCACAATATCCGCGATCAAACAGCCTTTGCTGAGCTGCGGCAGCGTTTGCAAACTGCTGAACGAGGCCGAGCGGATGTGCACGCGGCGCGGGCGCGAAGACCCATCACTTGAAAGCAAGATGCCATATTCGCCCTTGCCGCTTTCCACCGCAAAATACACCTCGCCCTCCGGCGCGCGAAAGCCCTCTGTCCACAACTTAAAGTGATGGATCAGCGACTCCATCGAATAGCCAATCTCGTGTTTGGGCGGCGGCGCGACCTTGCGGTCATCGGTCACAAACGGCCCGGCGGGCAACTTGTCCAGCGCCTGTTTGATGATGCGCAGGCTCTGGTTAAACTCTTCCACGCGGCAGCGGTAGCGGTCATACACATCGCCATTTGTTCCCAGCGGCACATCAAACTCAAAGTGGTCATACGAGGAATACGGCATGGCCTTGCGCACGTCGTAATTTACGCCGCTGCCGCGCAGGCACGGGCCGGTCATCCCGTAGTTGATGGCATCTGCGGCGCTAATGACGCCAATGCCCACCGTGCGCTCTTTCCAGAGCGGGTTTTCCTTCAGCAGTTTCTCGTATTCCGCAATGCGCCCCGGGAAAACCTCCAGCACTTTGCGCACCAGCGGCTCAAAGGTAGATGGGACATCGCGCCACAACCCGCCCGGCCGGAAGTAACTGCTCATCATGCGCGCGCCGCTCACGCACTCAAACACATCCAGCAGCATTTCACGCTCGCGCATGCAATACAAAAACATGCTCATCGCGCCAATATCCAGCGCGTGGGTGGCCAGCCACACCAAATGGCTGTTCATGCGGGTGAGTTCGGCCAGAATCACGCGGATGTATTGGGCGCGGATGGGGACTTCGACCTCCATCAGCTTTTCAATCGCCCCGCAAAACGCCAGGTTGTTGATCAGCGGCGCGAGGTAATCGGTGCGGTCCAGCAGCGGGATGCCCTGGGTATAGGTTTTGCTCTCCAGCGTTTTTTCAATGCCGGTGTGCAAAAACCCAATATCTGGGATGCAGTTGATGACGGTTTCGCCATCCAGCTCCAGCAAAAGGCGCAACACGCCGTGGGTGCTGGGATGTTGCGGCCCCATGTTCAACAACATGTTCTCGCCGGTCAACGCGCGTGGGCTAACCAGTTTCTTCAACTGGTCAAGCGTAATATCCAGTTGCGCGTCTTTGGCGGTCACCAAATTGTTTGGCGACTCTTCAATAATCAAAGCTGGTTCTGGTTGCATGTTTTTGGTTGCCAGTTGTTAGTCGTTGGTTGCTAGTGGTTTAGTCGCTGGTCGTTTTACCAGCCACTAGTAACTAGCCACCAGCCACTAACTACTCCGTCACGTAAATCTTTCCCGCGTCCACGCGCTCGCGGTTGAATGAAAATTGATTCTCCTCAACAGCCACCGGGATTTCTTTGCGCAGCGGGTGGCCCACGTAATCGTTGGGCAGCAAAATGCGGCGCATATCCGGGTGGCCTTCGTAATGAATGCCAAACAGGTCATACACTTCGCGTTCCATCCAGTTGGCGTTTTTCCACAAACCGGTGGCGCTGGGCGCAACGGCGTCATGCTCGCTCAGCATCATCTTTACCCGCACCCGCGTATTGCGAGACACCGAGTAAAGCTGATACAAAATGCCAAAGCGCGGCTCGCGCGGGTGGTAATCCACGCAGGTCTCATCGGTGAGCATGTCAAATTTCTGCTCATCGCGCAGATGGGTGAGCAGCGCAATCACGTTCTCGCGCGTCACATTCAGCGTGACCTCTCCGCGGAACACATCTGTTTTGCTCACCAGCCCGTCTGGAATGTTTATCAAATCACTCATGTGAATTACTAATTACTAATTACGAATTACTAATTACGAGTTGGCGAATGCAAAAATTCGTAATTAGTAATTCGTAATTAGTAATTGATTATTGCCATTTGCTCAGCGGCTCAGCCTTGATCTTCTCGTGCAGTTTGATGATGCCGTCAATCAGTGTTTCTGGGCGGGGCGGGCAGCCGGCAATATAAACATCCACCGGCACAATTTCATCCACGCCCTGCACAATGGCGTAGTTGTTAAACACGCCGCCGCACGAGGCGCAATCGCCCATCGCGATCACCCATTTTGGCTCTGGCATTTGGTCATACAAATTGCGCAGCACGGGGGCCATTTTGCGGCTCACGCGCCCGGCCACAATCATCAAATCGCTCTGGCGCGGGCTGGCTCGCATCAGCTCCATCCCAAACCGAGACATATCGTAGCGCGGGGCTTCGGTGCTCATCATCTCGATGGCGCAGCAAGCCAGACCAAACAGCAGCGGCCACACCGCGTTGCTGCGCGCCCAGCCAACGGCCTTCTCCAGCGTGGTGGTGACCACGCCCATATCCCCAAGTTTTTGTTCTACGCCCATTTTTAATTCTCAGATTAAAAGCTTCAAAAACCCGAAAGTTGAATTTGCCAACCCGCGGGCGTTTGAACTTTCAAACTCACTTATCCATTTTCTCCCATTCCAGCGCGCCTTTTTTCCACACCCAAATAAAGCCAACCAGCAAAATGCCCATGAAGCTCAGCATGGAAATCAACCCGCCCGCGCCAAGCTCACGAAAGGCCACCGCCCAGGGATAGAAGAACACGATCTCCAGATCAAACAAAATAAACAGCACCGCCACCAGATAAAACCGCACCGGGAAACGGCGCTGGCCGGGGCCAATGGCTGTCATGCCGCTTTCATACGGCACAATTTTGGCTTGTTTTTGGCTGCGCTTGCGCGGCCCAAACAAAATCGAGATCAAAACCACCAGCCCCGCAAGGCCGGTAGCCAGAATGAAAAGAATAGCTATCGGTAAATATTTTTCAAGCATGATGTATCAAGCTCGACCTGATTTTCGCATATTATCACAGGCAAAATCAGCGCGCCGTCCAGCCGAGATCAAGCAAGTGAGATGCACCGGTGATAACCGCCGCTTTATCGCTTGCTAAATACAGGGCAAACTCGGCAATTTCATCAGGCTCAATCAGCCGTTTGATGGCCGCCGGGGCGAGCATGATTTTCTCAATCACCTCGTTTTCGGATATGCCTTGTGTGCTCGCCTGATCTGCAATTTGTTTATCTACCAGCGGGGTGCGCACATACGCCGGGCAAATGGCATTCACGGTCACGCCAAATTCGCCTGCTTCCAGCGCCACAGTTTTGGTCAAACCAATCATGCCGTGCTTTGCGCTGATATACGCGCTCTTAAATGGAGAGGCGACCACGCCGTGCAGACTGCTCACATTGATGATGCGCCCCCACTTGTTTTGTTTCATGGCCGGAAGGGTGTGCTTGATGAGTTGAAACGGCGCGATCAGCATCACCTGAATCATTTGCATCCAGCGCTCTTCGGGGAAATCCTCCACCGCAAAAATGCTTTGAAAACCTGCGTTATTCACCAGAATGTCTACACGGCCATTGCACGCCTTAAGCGCCTGCGCGGCCAAGTTGCGCACAGCCTGCGGGCTGGCAAGATCGGCCACCAAAGCAGTTTGGCCGATGGCTTTCGCCTCGGCGTTGACCCCAGGCGATACATCATGCAAAATGACACGCGCGCCCTCGGCGGCAAATTTTTGGGCAATGGCAAGGCCAATCCCGCTTGCCGAGCCGGTGACCAATGCCGTTTTGTCTTTTAATTGCATGATTGCTCCTTAAAGTTTGTCAGCTCTGCCGCGTTTCTCGCGTTGGCAGACGCAAAGACAACACAAACCCCACCCCGGTGCAAATGGCGACGAGGCCAAACACAACCGCGTAGGCCACATGTGTGGGCGCAACCTTGCTCACCACCTCAATGATGATGCCGCCAACGAGCGGCGCGAGGGCAATCACCCCGCCCATTGTGTTCATGATGCCCACGTAAATGGCGCGGCGGCTCTCTGGCGCGATATCCATGAGGTAGCCCAGAAAGCCCAGCACCAGCGAGTGCCCAATGGCCCCGTTGGCCGCCATGATGATGATAAAAATGATAAACGCGAGGCTTGTTCCTGCAATTTGCACGCCCGCCACCGATGGAAACAAAGCCACCGCGAGCGCCATCAGCGGGTTGAGAAATTGCAACGCCGAGGCCATTTGTGCCACGCGCCGCGTGCCCACCCGCTCCGAGACCGCCCCGAACAGCGCGATGCCCACGCCCCCGCCCACGATGGCCGCAATCGTAAACGTGCCCACCGATTCATCGGTCAGCCCAAGCTGGTTGGTGATGAACACCAGGTAAAACGCGGCGGCCATCGCCTCCAGGCTGGTTAGCCCGCGGGCGATGAGGGTCTGGCGGACGAGCGGGTCATCTGTGAGCGACTCGCGGAGGTGCTTGCCAAACCCATGCTCGTTGGCGGTTTGGCGCTGCTCTTCGCTCATGGGCAGCTCTTGCAAAAGCAAAACGGCGATGAGCGAGAAGTTAAAAAATATCCACCCGCACGCAAAGATGAAGGCGTAATTTTGTGGAAACGGCAACCCATCTGGCGCAAGCACCCGCTGCACCACCACCCCTACGCCCAGCCCCAAAATTGAGCCTGCAAACTGGCCGATGGCGACCACCCGCCCGCGCAGCCTGGGCGAGAGGGCGCGGCTGAGCATGTCGAACCATGACACGCCCGCCAGCGCATCGCAAATATTGAAGAACACGATGCACGCCACCATGATCCAAATGGTGAGCAGCGGCTGCGCAGCGTTGGTGAGAAACACCCACGCGGCCAGAATAAAGAACATTTGGCGGCCAATCAGGCTGGGCCAAATGAGATACGGCTTTTGCTTGTGTTTGCCATGCACAATGCGCGCCGCAATGAGCTGCGGCAAATACCACGAGGCCGCCCACGCCATGCCCACAATGCCGATGAGAACCGGGTTATCTGTGAGGCGGTTGGCAAACCCCACCAGCACGGTGGCGGTGGGCAAAAAGTTCAGCCCCACCATGAACAACATGATGTCGAGCGTAAAAGCGGTGAAGTTCCGCCGCGAGTCAATTTTTAATGCGGGTGGGCGTGTGTCTGCCATTGCAGCCAAGTTTAACGCCTGCGCTCTGG
>DAORUN010000173.1:0-4808 GCA_035433205.1 Thermoflexales bacterium
ACTGCTGCCTTCATTTCCGTATGTGGATGATGTGGTGGGCTTGGAGCACAGCTATGGCTGCGGCGTGGCAATTGACGCGCCGTATCTGGGGGCGCTCTCGGCGGAATTGGGCCGCCGCATGACCGCGCTGGAGAAGGAAATTTACGCCCAGGCCGGCAAACCCTTCAACGTGGGCAGCACCGAGCAGCTTGCCAACGTGCTTTACCGCGTGCTGGGTCTGCCCGTGCAAACCCGCTCGGATGGCGAACGGGTGACCACCAGCGCGTGGGCGCTGGAAGACTTGCGCGGCAAGCATCCCATCGTGCCGATGGTGCTGGAATACCGCGAACTCTCCAAACTCAAAGGCACGTATGCCGATGCCCTGCCCGCGCTGGTGAACCCGCGCACTGGCCGCGTACACACCACGTTTAATCAGGGGGTGGTCATCACCGGGCGGCTGTCTTCATCCAACCCAAATTTGCAAAACATCCCCATCGTTTCGGAGATGGGCCGCCGCGTGCGCAAAGCGTTTATTGCCCAGCCGGGCGGCGAAGTGCTGAGCGCAGACTACTCGCAGGTGGAGCTGCGCATTTTGGCGCATCTCGCCAACGACCCCATGCTGCGCGAGGCGTTTGAGCGCGATGAGGACATTCACAAATCCACCGCGGCGGCCATTTATAACGTGCCTTTGGCCGATGTGACCACCGAACAGCGCGGCTTTGCCAAACGGGTGAATTTTGGGATCGCGTATGGCATGGGCGCGCGGTCGCTGGCGGCCAGCGCAAACATGACCGAGCGCCAGGCCGAGCAGTTTATCGCCCAATATTTTCGCCGGTTTAGCCGGGTAAAAGCCTGGCTGGATGGAACCCGCCGCGAAATGAACATGCGGCACAGCGTGCAGACCATGTTTGGGCGCAGGCGGCCGTTTGATGATATGCGCGGCAAAAGCGTTGGCGAACGCAACCGCGCCGAGCGGCTTGCCATCAACCACCCGGTGCAGGGCACGGCGGCAGAGGTGATCAAAATCGCGATGGTCAAATTGCATTCGCGGTTAAACGCGGGCGGCTATGCCAGCCGGATCACCTTGCAAGTGCACGACGAGCTGGTGCTGGATGTGGCCCCCGGCGAGCTGGACGAGATGCGCCAGCTTGTGCGCGAGGAGATGGAGACCGCCGTGCCGCTTAGCGTGCGCCTAAAAGCCGAGGTGACCGTTGGGCCAAATTGGGATGACGCGGAGTGACACGCGCCCGCAAACAAATGGGCAACTTGTTAATCAACGTGAATTCGGGATAACGACGGGTTAATCACTCTCACGGTGTAGCATGATGAGAAGTCGGACTGCTGCCGGGCAAGTTTTTGGCTTATCCAAGCCTGAGCAGTCCGACTTCTTAAATGACGTCAATCAAACTCAAGCATCACAACCGTGCCGCGCCCAGGCAAGCCCGCCACGCTAAGCTGGCCGTTTAGCAAGGTGGCGCGTTCGCGCATATTTTGCAAGCCGCGGCCAACCTGCCCAGTGGCTGGGATCTCGCCCTCGCCATCATCTTGAACGCGCAGTTGAAAGGCTCTTTCTGGCGGGGTGGCATAGTGCATTTCCACCTGCACCCGCGAAGCGTGGGCATGACGTTGCACATTGCTCAGCGCCTCGCGCAAAATCTGATGCACCTGCTTGATTTCATCGGCAGACATTGGGCGGATGGGTGAGCCAGAAGTGTGCCATTCGGTGGGCAGGCCAGTGCGCATCCTAAATTCGCCAACAATCTCAATCAGCTCCCGCGAAGGATCGTCGTCGCTGGGCGCGCTGCGCAGATCGTAAACCGCCTTGCGTATATCTTCAACAACCTTTCCCAGCATGGCGCTGACAGAATCCAGTTGCGCGCTGGCATCAACAATCTGGCTTTTGCGCTCGGCCTCCGCCGCCTTATCTGGCGTGGGCATGGCGCAGGCAGATTGAATTGAAAGACGGGCATCCTCCAGCACCAGCCCAGAGGCGTAAATGGTTTGCAAGGTGCCATCATGCAAATCGCGGCTGATGCGCTGGCGTTCTTCGTTGAGGGATTGCTCCTGCTCCAGTTGTTTTTGAATGCGCGAAGTCTCGACCTGAAAGACCTCCAGAGCGCGAAAGAAGAAAACCAAAATCATGCCACCAGAAAGGGCGCGCGCAAGGGAGATGGGAAAACCGGTGACCCCCAGAAAAAGATCCTCGTTCAATGTATTTGTGGGAAAAAAGGCATTGCGCGGGGCGAACAGGCCCTCAAACAAACCAAAAAGCAGAAAGCCAATTCCGGCAAAGCGCAAATTGTTGATCACCCCTTCGTGGTCATACGGCCCAATCAACCCGCTGGCGCGGATACGCAACCCCCAGGCGATCAAAAACGCGCTTGGAATGTAAATCAAATAGCGCAAGGCGGCCTCTGAGTATTCGCCAGTAATTAGCCAAGACAGCACGCTGGCCGCCAGAGCAGCAATAAAACCTCCAACCAGCACAACCCCTCTGGGCCAGTGTGGTTTGATCAAGTGCATCCCGTAACTGAGTAGTGCACCCGAATTGATCACCAGCAGCGCGGCATGACCAAGTTCAAACGCGTCGGCAACCCGCGGGTTATCCAAAGAGTTAAAAAAAGGCAGAAAAATATCGCCCCATTCATGAAAGGCCTCGAAAAAGCCAAATACCGCCAGCAAAGGCAGCCCGGCGGCCAGCTCCAGCCGAGATTTCTGCCGCCATTGCAACATCATGATGGTGCCCAGCAAAAAGAACACCTGACCGTATAAAAACTGCAGAAGCAATCCAATAATTTCGGCCAGCGGGATGGGTGTGTGTCCTATTCCAACACTCATGTACCCTATAATACCCGTGTGGCGTCTTTGGATTACATCGCTGCTGTCGCCGCCGCCCTCGCTGCCATCTGCGCGGTTGTCACGCTTCTTGTCTCTTTGCTGGAGGCGTCTCGCGCCCAGCGCGCCGCATACTACGCTGTTCGTCGAGCAATGATGCAATCTGCCGCGCGAAAGGGTTTTGCGGGGCTGGCCTTGGCGGGCATTGCGGTTGGATTTGGCCTTACCGCGCTTTTGTTAAAGGCAGATGCCGCGCCGCCTATTGCGCCATCGCCCCCACCGCCCACAATAACGATTTTGCCCACCCGGCCCGCGCCAACGGCCACGCCCAAGCCGATGAATACCGCCACGCCGCAGCCCACGCTTGTTTTGCCCACGTTCACGCCGTCCCCGGTTCCCATCACCCCAACCCCCGCGCCCACCACCACCGAGCCGCTGCTGACGCTGCGCGTGATCAGCCCCAAAATTACGGCCTCTGGCGAGCCGCTGGGCGCGGCGACGGAATTTACGCAGCCCACAAAAACCATCTACATTTTTTACGAGTATAAAAATTTGCCGCCCGCGCAAACCCTGGTGCATGAGTGGTTCCGGGGCGGGGCGTCGCAATACCGCGCCAGTGAGCTGCTCAAGTTCAGCGGCGATGGCATCGCGTATGTGGCGTGGGTCTCGCCACAAAATATTTCTGGTGGGTTGTATGAAGTGCGCTTTACGCTGAACAACAAGCGCATGTTTGTGGCTAATTTCTCGGCGCGGCAATAGCTGGGCGGCGTGTGAAGCGCAATTGGTTTGGGGCGGGCGCGCACGCGGCCAGCGCGAGGGCCATCAAAAAGACTGTTATTTTCTATCTCTTTTGCATGGTGTTGAACAGTGCCGCGAAAAACTTTTGATTTATGGCTTAGAGGCTGATCTTCAGGACCGTTGCTACTTGCGCCAAACCACCTCCCAAGGTGACCACAATTTAGCTGGCTGCACATCTAGCTGATTGGTTTTAAAGGTGTATATGGCGAGTGGTGGTGGTTCTTTTGATCCGTCTTGCCCAAGGATTACGGCCATCCGCGATCCATCTGCGTTCCATGCCTGATTAGCTGGTTTCCCATAAAAATCCAATTGTTTTTCTGCTCCATTCTGCTTTGCTTCTATAAGCCAAACACCCCCCAAACCAATACCAACCAAAACAGAGTTGCTATCTGGTGACCAGTTTATGCTCGTAAAACCAACAATATTTTTCATGGTTTTGACCGTCAGCGTTTCTGCATCCAAGCTAAGGATATCAAGCACGTCGCTTTGGAGTTGGGTGTCATACCAATTAACAGCCAGCAGCTTTTTGTTTGGCGAAATTGAAATTGCGTTGTGCAGCCCGCGCAGCGCAGGGCGAACAGCGAGCGGGTTGAGTCGAAGGAGCGTTAGCGGAACTATTTGACCGCTGGCCGCTGGTTCGGGGATATACCATGCATTATTGACATTCACCCATTCAAGACGAGAAACTCTTTCATCAATGGGCAACTGAACATACGACACATCTCCTCCTGAATTGAAATTCATCACCCCTCGGCTGTTTTGAATAGTCACGGCGCTTGAATCTGACATCCACGCCAACACTTTAATTTGCGCATCATCGAACAAGATGACACGTGCCATGTCAGAAATCACATCAACAAGGATAAGCTGGCTACCAGCGCAATCGCCGGCAAATGCTTTGCGCACCAGAGCCAACCGTTTGCCATCAGGTGACCATGCTAGTTGCTCCAAAGAAATGTCATCGGTTTTGGAAATAATGAGTGACGATTTTGCGCTAGCGGTATCAAATATAAATACTCCGTCTCTTCCCGTGTATGCAATGATGTCTGCTTTATCAGAGATTGGCGCAAACTTCATTTGGTTTGGCTGAGTTTGTAAATCAGGGCATTTTGATGGCTTAGGGGTCGGAATCATATCGGTTGGTTGCGGTGTCCAGGTGGGCAACACTTTTACTTCTGCGCCGCTGGGCGATGGCG
>DAORUN010000174.1:0-4593 GCA_035433205.1 Thermoflexales bacterium
AGGGGCGAGGCATGCCTCGCCCCTACGTCTAGACCCTTGGTTTTTGTGTCGCCTGCATGAGCCGTGGCGATTTGATGTTTCTCGTGCAAAACTTGACCCGCCCCCGCGCATCTCATGCCGTTCAATAATTAACAAGGTGATTCCAGTAAAATTACCCTTCTATGTTTCAACCCGTCTCTAACCAAGTGGATTTTGCGGCACAAGAAAATGAGGTGCTGGCATTTTGGAAGCGCACCGGCGCGTTTGACCGTCTGCGCCAGCTTTTGGCGACCAGCGAGAAGCGCTATTCGTTCATAGACGGGCCAATTACGGCGAACAACCCCATGGGCGTGCATCACGCCTGGGGGCGCACTTACAAAGATTTGTGGCAGCGCTACAAAGCCATGCTGGGCTACAACCAGCGCTGGCAAAACGGATTCGACTGCCAGGGGTTGTGGGTCGAGGTCAATGTTGAGAAAGAATTGGGCTTCAAGTCCAAGCGCGACATTGAAGAGTATGGCATGACCAGGTTCATCGCGTTGTGCAAAGAGCGCGTGCTAAAAAGCGCGGCCACGCAGACCGACCAAACCATCCGCCTGGGAAACTGGATGGACTGGAATGACACCGATGAGCTGCGAATGCTGGCCGCAGAAATTGTCAAAGACCCCCAGAAGCACATCACCCTGAAGCGTGGCGACAAAGAAGTGCACGGCACGGTGGAGCAATTGGTGGGCCAGTTGGGCATGCCAGACCTGCAAGGCTCGTATTTCACGTTTAGCGATGAGAACAACTACCAGATTTGGTCGTTCCTCAAAAAATGTTACGAGAACGGCTGGGTCTACCGCGGCACAGACAGCATCCCGTGGTGCCCGCGTTGCGGCACGGGCATCAGCCAGCACGAAATTGACACCGAAGGCTACAAAGACCGCGAGGATTACACCATCACCGCGCGCTTCCGCCTTAAAACGCTGGACACAAAAAATGTGGCTTGGCAAAACGATGGCGCGGAGAAATTTGCGGCCACGCCCAACCGCTACCTCCTCGCGTGGACGACCACGCCCTGGACCCTGCCCGCCAACGTGATGGCGGCGGTGGGGCCAAAGATGACCTACGTCCTCGCCATGCAAACGCACAAAGACGGCGAGCAGGCCATCTACATTTTGAGCAAAGGCACGCAAAAAATGCTCAAAGGCGAATTTGAAGTGCTGGGCGAGATGATCGGCGCGGATTTGGCGGGCGCGACCTACCAGGGCATTTTTGATGACCTGCCCGCGTGGATTGACGCCAACAAAACCTGGGCAGACAAGCACGGGTTTGAGGACGACCGGATTTTTGAACACTGCGTCATCCCCTGGGACGAGGTGGGCGAGGACGAAGGCACGGGCATTGTGCATATTGCGCCCGGCTGCGGCCCGGAAGACCATCAGCTTGGCAAATTGCACAGCTCGCCAATGGTTGGCCCGCTGGACGAAGAAGGCAACTATCTGCCCAATTTTGGCGAGTTCAGCGGCAAATTTGCCCACGATGTGCCAGAGCAGGTGGCGAACGCGCTCAAGAAGAAGGGCTATTTTTACAAGCACGATAAATACGTGCACCGCTACGCGCATTGCTGGCGGTGCGGCTCGCCGCTGGTTTACCGGCTGGTGGGCGAGTGGTATATCAGCATGGACACCCTGCGCCACGACATGATGCGCGTCTCGGAGCAGATCAACTGGATACCGGCGTTTGGCAAAGAGCGCGAGCTGGACTGGCTCAAAAACATGCACGATTGGATGATCTCCAAAAAGCGCTACTGGGGTCTGGCCCTGCCCATTTGGGAATACCCGGATGGGACGTTTGAGGTCATCGGCTCGTACGAAGAACTGAAAGAACGCGCGGTTGAAGGCTGGCAGGAGTTTGACGGCCACACGCCCCATCGCCCGTGGATTGACAAGGTAAAAATCAAAGACAAAAACGGGCAAATTGGCACGCGCGTGCCAGACGTGGGCAACCCCTGGCTGGATGCGGGCATCGTGGCATATTCCACCTTGCGCTACCGCACAGACAGGGAATACTGGGAGAAGTGGTTCCCGGCGAGCTTCATCACCGAGAGCTTCCCCGGCCAATTCCGCAACTGGTTTTACTCGCTCATCGCCATGAGCACGGTGCTGGAGCAAACCCAGCCCACCAACGCCATCCTTGGTTTTGCCACCTTGATGGATGAGCACGGCAAGCCCATGCACAAGTCATCGGGCAACATGATTGAGTTTAACGAAGCCGCCGAGAAAGAGGGCGCGGATGTGATGCGCTGGGTCTATGCCCGCCAACGGGTGGATGACAACCTCAACTTTGGCTATCATTACATGGAGGAGACGCGGCGGCACTTTATTTTGCCGCTTTGGAATGTCTATTCGTTTTTTGTCACGTATGCCAACGCGGATGGGTGGCAACCGACAGCAGACCGAGGACGGGGGACGGATGCCTCGCCGTCTTCCGTCTCCAGTCTTCCGTCCTCTATGGACAAGTGGATCCTTGCCCGCCTGACCGAGACGACCAACGCCGTGATTGCCGGGCTGGAAGCATGGGAAGCCCGCCCGCCCGCGCTTGCCATTGAGCAATTTGTGGACGACCTGACCAACTGGTATGTGCGCCGCAACCGCGAGCGTTTTTGGCGGGCGGGGCAGGATGCGGACAAGCAGGCCGCGTATGCCACGCTCTACGAATGTCTGACCACGCTGACCAAACTCATCGCCCCGTTTATGCCGTTTATGGCCGAGGCGATGTGGCAGAACCTGACCCGCCAAACCACCGTGCGGGAGATGGCCGCCCAACCCGGCGCGTTTTCCATCCACCACCAAAGCTACCCGCAACCGCGCGAGCTGAGCGCCGAAGAAAAGGCCTTGCTGCGCGAGGTTGCCATCGCCAGAACGGTGGTGAATTTGGGCCACAGCTTGCGGGCGCAAAGCAAAATTAAAGTGCGCCAGCCGCTGGGGCGCATCATGGTGGTAGCCGATGAGGCTGGGCGCGCCGCGATCACCGCTCAGCGCGAGGCGATTGCGGGCGAGTTGAACATCAAACAGGTGGAGTTTGCCGCGCAGGAAGAACAACTGGTCACCTACAAAATTTTGCCCGATTTGAAAAAACTGGGCAAAAAGCTGGGCGCGGCCATGCCCGCCGTGCGCAAAGCATTGGAAACCGCCGACGCGGCCCAAATTGCTCATGCGGTTAAAACCAACGCGCCCATTGTCTTGACGGCGAACGGACAAAGCATTACGCTTGCGCCCGATGAAGTGCTGGTGAGCATTCAGCCCAAGGGCGACCTGCTGGTGGCGGGCGAGGGCGGCGTGGTCGTGGCGCTGGATACGCACCTGACCGATGCGTTGATTCAGGAAGGTCTGGCCCGCGAGGTGGTGCGGCGCATCAACGACGCGCGCAAAGAGGCCAACTTCTCGCTCAGCGACCGCATCACGGCCGAATACGCGGCCAGCCCGCGTTTGGCGCAGGTTATTTCTGCGTTTGATGGCTATGTGAAGGCCGAGACGTTGGCGGTTGAATTGCGCCCCGGCCCAGCCGAAAGCGGCAAAGCCGATGAGTTTGACGGCGAAACGTTGAAGATTGTGGTGAAAAAGGTTTGATAACACACATTCGTCATTCCCTGTCATCCTCGCGAGAGCGGGGAGAAAGCGTGAATCCACAACAAACCCTTTCAACCTTCGGATGGGTTTTCTGCACGGCGCGGTATGGATTCCCGCCTTCGCGGGAATGACGGCAAAGGCTTTATATGCCATCTTCTAAACAAGACTTGGACACCCTTCTGAGCGCGCTGGACGCGAACATGACCAGCAACACGGCCATGCTTGGGCTGATATGCCCAAACAGCGTGGCGCGGGCCAGCGTGCTGAACGATGCGCTCTCCGCGCCGCCATCGGCGCGGTTGCGCACACCCGCGCACCGCAAGCTTATTGCCGCGCGGGTGGATGCGACCGGTTTGCCCAGCTATGTTTTGCCGTGGCAGCATCTCATCTTCCGGGTGCTGGACACTTTGCAAGAGCCAGCGCTGCCCGCCGAGAAAAATGTGATCAACTCTCTGCGCTCGGATTTGCTAAAAGTCACGCGCATGGACCCGGCGGATTCGACCAGCGCAAATGCCTCGGTGGAATATGCCCGCAAGTTTCGCTCTAACTTTCGCCTGCTGGTGCTGAACGTGGCAACTTTGGCGAACGCGATCTTTGTCGTCTCGCTGGAGAACGTGGAAAGGGCCACGCCAGACACCGCGGCGCAGCTTTTGGAAGCGGCGCGGTATTTCTTGCCCGCCCCGGGCTGCGTGGTTTTGCTCAGCGCAAACGAGCCGGAACTCATCGCGCATTTGAACCAGAGCAGCGCGGCCAACGGCGAGGCCATTTTGCGCGGATGGATGACCGGGCGGATTGATTTGGGGCCGGGGGCGAAGGCCGCCGCGCCCGCCGCGGTTGCGGCTCCGGTTGCCGCAACCGCGGCGCAGACAAAACCCATCAGCCAGCCCAAACCGCGCGAGGAGGTTTTGGCCGCGCCAAAATCTTCGCCTCTGCGCGAGCCTCTGATCGCCCCAGGCGCCATCACCCGCGACCCGGCGCCTGCGCCCGCTCAGCCGCGCGC
>DAORUN010000175.1:0-4443 GCA_035433205.1 Thermoflexales bacterium
CTTCGTAAAAAATTTCACAAAATCAAAATGCGCGCCTGTTAAACTAGGGCAAATTAAAAAAAAGCCAGGAGAAAACTCATGACACAACTTACAGAAAGCCAGATTGTGCCGGACTACGTGACAAACAAAGACCTTCGCGCGTGGGTGATCGAGATGGCCGAGCTGTGCAAGCCCGACTCCGTTCATTGGTGCGATGGATCGCAAGAAGAATATAACGCGCTGTGCCAGGAGATGGTGGACAGCGGCATGTTCATCAAGCTAAACCAGGAGAAGCGGCCCAACAGCTTTTTGGCCCGCTCCGACCCGGGTGATGTGGCCCGCGTGGAAGACCGCACCTACATTTGCAGCCGCAGCAAAAAAGATGCCGGCCCCACCAACAACTGGGTTGCGCCAAAAGAGATGAAGGCCACGCTGACCGGTTTGTTTGATGGCAGCATGAAAGGTCGCCCAATGTATGTCATCCCATTCAGCATGGGGCCGCTGGGTTCGCCCATCGCGCACATTGGCGTGCAACTTTCCGATTCGCCCTACGTGGCGGTGAACATGCGCATCATGACCCGCATGGGGCGCAAAGTGTTGGATGTGTTGGGCGATGGCGAGTTTGTGCATTGTCTGCACTCGGTGGGTGCGCCGCTGCAACCCGGCCAGCAGGATGTGGCCTGGCCGTGCAACAAAGAGCAAAAATATATTGTGCACTTCCCCGAAGAGCGCGCCATTTGGTCGTATGGCTCTGGCTACGGCGGCAACGCGCTGCTGGGCAAAAAGTGCTTTGCGCTGCGCATCGCATCTGTGCTGGCCAAAGAGCAGGGCTGGCTGGCCGAGCACATGCTCATCATGGGCGTAAAACTGCCCAACGGCAAAAAAACCTACATCGGCGCGGCCTTCCCCAGCGCGTGCGGCAAGACCAACTTCGCCATGCTTATCCCGCCAAAGACATTTAAAGATGAGGGCTGGGATGTGACCACGGTTGGCGATGACATCGCGTGGATCAAGCAAGGCCCCGATGGCCGCATTTACGCCATCAACCCAGAGGCCGGTTTGTTCGGTGTTGCGCCGGGAACGTCTTACAAGTCCAACCCCAGCGCTATGGATTCCATCAAGGCGAACACCATCTTTACAAACGTGGCGCTGACCGATGATGGCGATGTGTGGTGGGAAGGCATGACCAAAGAGCCGCCCGCGCATCTAATTGACTGGACGGGCAAGGACTGGCAACCTGGTTGCGGGCGCAACGCGGCGCATCCAAACGCGCGTTTTACGGCTCCCATCAGCCAGTGCCCCAGCATTGACCCCGAATATGACAACCCGCAAGGCGTGCCCATTTCTGCGTTTGTGTTTGGTGGGCGACGCAGCAAGACCGTGCCGCTGGTTTACCAATCGTTCAACTGGAACTATGGCGTGTATGCCGCCGCCACAATGGGTTCCGAGACGACTGCCGCCGCCACCGGCGCGGTGGGCCAGGTGCGCCGCGACCCAATGGCGATGTTGCCGTTCTGCGGGTATCACATGGGCGATTACTTCAATCACTGGGTGCAGTTTGGCCGCACCATTCCCAACCCGCCGCGCATTTTTAATGTGAACTGGTTCCGCAAAGATGACAAAGGCAACTTTGTGTGGCCGGGCTTTGGCGAGAACATGCGCATTTTGAAGTGGATCGTGGAACGCGCGCGCGGGCAGGCCACTGGCTCGGAGAGTGTGCTGGGCTGGGTGCCGCGCTATCACGATTTGGATTGGCGTGGATTGGATTTCACCAAGGAGCAATTCGACTCTGTGATGAAGGCCGACCCCGCCGAGTGGGAGGCCGAAGTCGCCTCGCACGATGAATTGTTTGTGCGGCTGTATGACCGCCTGCCCAAGGAGTTCATCTTCATCCGCCAGCTCATCCTATCTGCGCTTTGGCGCGATGGCGAGGGCAAGGCAGCGCAGGAATAGTCGCTAAGGGCTGACAATTGACGGAAGACGGAAGACCGGAGACGGCCGTCTTCCGTCTTCCGTCCCCGACCAAAAACAGCGTTTCTCATCAACCTCCAACCCCATAAAATGTCTTCCCAATCCACCGATCAACACCGCGAGATCGCATCGGGCAAAGGGCCTGTGCGCGTGGCGATCATCACCGTGAGCGATACCCGCACCCGTGCCAATGATGGCGGCGGCGACCTGATTGAGGATCGCGTGCTAAAGGGCGGCAACACGGTTGTGTTTCGCGAGATTGTGAAAGATGAGCCGGAGCAAATTGCCGCATTGCTAGACAAAATGGTGACCGAGACAAACGCACAGGTGATGCTGTTCACCGGCGGCACGGGCATCGCCCCGCGCGACACGACCTACGATGTGATCTCGCGCAAACTGGAAAAAACCATGCCCGGTTTTGGCGAACTCTTTCGCATGTTGAGCTTTGCCGAGGTTGGCCCGGCGGCCATGTTGTCTCGCGCGGTGGCGGGCACCTATCGCGGGCGGTTGGTTTTCTCCATGCCCGGCTCACCCAACGCCGTGCAGGTGGCCATGGACAAACTCATTGGGCCAGAGCTGCAACACTTGGCGTGGGAAGTGGTGCGGTGAATGCAGAATTCTGAATGCGGAATGCAGAAAGATTTCAGAATTCAGAATTCGGCATTCATAATTCAGCATGTGCTTAGCAAGTTAATTTATGCGGCTGCCACGCTTACCGGCGTCCTTGCTTTTGTTGCGCCGTTTGTGTGGCTGGCCCAGCAACAAGCCAGCGGGATGGCCGCCGCGGGCCGCACCGATTCGCCGCTCATCCTCGGCGGCCTCATTGCGCTGTGCCTGGCCGCGCTGATCGTTGAATCGCAGCGCAGCGCCACCAGCCTAAAGCAGTTGGCCTTGCTCGCGGCGCTGGTCGCCATTAACAGCGCCCTCCGCCTGGCCGAGACCATTTTGCCCGGCCCAGGCGGCTTCACCCCCATTTTTTTGCTCATTATTTTGGCGGGCGTGGTGTTTGGCGGGCAAATGGGCTTTTTGATGGGCGCCCTGACCATGCTGGTCTCGGCCTTCATCACCGGCGGCGTTGGGCCGTGGCTGCCTTACCAAATGCTCACCGCCGGGTGGATGGGGATGAGCGCGGGTTTACTCTCCTCCCGTCGGGAGCGGTTGGGGACGGGGCGGCCAAACCCCGATTGGGAAATTATTTTGCTTTGCATCTTTGCCGCGGCGTGGGGGTTTGTGTATGGCGCAATCATGAATTTGTGGGAGTGGCCGTTTCAAATGGGCGACCCAGCCATCAGCTTTCAGGCCGGCGTCACACTCCAGCAGGCCATCCAGCGATACGCCGCCTATTACGCCCTCACCTCGCTTTGGTGGGATTTTTTTGGCGCGGCGGGCAACGTGATTTTGATGGCGCTGTTTGGCCGCGCCACGCTCAACTTACTCCGGCGGTTTGAGAAGAAACTGGTGGTTAAGAGCGTTCCAGACGCGAGGGCAAACCATGCGAGTTGAAAGCTGGGTGATGTGGCTGGCGGCCTGCGCCGCAATTGCGCTCTCCACGCGCAACCCGCTATACCTCATCTTGCTTTTGCTGGTGGTGGCGGCGGTATTTGCCAAAGAATGGCGGCCTGGGCGCATGTTGCGTTTTGCGCCGCTGGTGGCAATCGCCGCCGCGTTCAACGCCATCAGCGTGCATTTTGGCGACACGATTTTGTTTGCCCTGCCCGCGGCGTGGCCGTTGATTGGCGGCATTGTCACGCTGGAGGCCGCGGCCTACGGCGCGTTGAGCGGGCTTGTGCTGGCTTGCGTCATCACGTTGTTTGGCGCGTTTAGCCAGGTGGTAGAGGCGTGGGAACTGGTGCGGCTGATGCCCCGCGCGTTTTATCCGATGGGCGTGGTCATCAGCATCGCCATGAACTTTGTGCCGCAAACGGTCAAACGCTTCGAGGAAATCCGCGAGTCCATGACCATCCGCGGCATTCCCCTGCGCGGCCCGCGCGACTGGCTGCCGCTTTGGTCGCCCTTGTTGGCGGGCGGGCTGGAGAACGCCTCGCAAACCGCCGACGCGCTGATGGCGCGGGGTTTTGGCGCGCTCGAAAACCCATCCAGCCAAAAATTGCTGCGCGACCGGCTGGCGCTTTTGCTGGGGTTTGGCCTGCTTTTGGCAGGATGGATGATGCGTTTTGCCGACGCGGGCGCGGCTGCTGGCACGGGCCTCATGCTGGCGGGGGCGCTGGCGCTGGCGTTTGCTTTCTGGCTGGCCGGGCGTGATTTTAAGCACACACGCATGGCGCAGCGGCCTTTCAGTTGGCTGGATGGCGTTGTGATTTTTGTTTCGCTGCTTGCGCTGATGGCGCTTGTGTTGTCTCCGCCGGTTGCCTGGCTGGATGGCATTCGCGCCAGCATGGCGTATTCGCCGTATCCAAAACTTGCACTGCCCTCGTTTGACCCGCTGGCGGGCGTGTTGCTGGCCGCGCTCGCCCTGCCGGTGATGAGAAAATA
>DAORUN010000176.1:0-4441 GCA_035433205.1 Thermoflexales bacterium
CAAAGGAAGGAAAACCCGGCGGAACGTGTTGGCCTGCGCCATGCTCACCGCGTTTCTGGCGTTGATGATGCCCGCCCCGCACACCGCGTTTGTGCATGAGCTTGTGGCTGGGAATCCGGTGGCAGACCCGCGAATGATGGAAAGAACCTGCGTTCGATTCAGCGCGTTATTGGCCGACAACATGAGCGAGACGATGCCCGCCACATGCGGCGTCGCCATGCTGGTTCCCTGATAAAACGTATAACCCGACGCGCCGGGTGAGGTTTGCCCCAGGTTGATCGTTGATAGCACGCCCTCGTACTCGCCATACCATTGGTCGCCGCCCGGCGCGCTGATGTCTACGCGGCTGCCATGGTTGCTATACAACGCCATATCGCCAATGCGGTTTGTGGCGGCAACGGTGATCACGCCCACGCAGTTGGCCGGGTTATGGCCAGAAACTTCTTCCATGTTGTTTCCCGCGGCCACAACAATGATGGCATTTGCGGCGTTAATATCATTGATGGCGTTCTGAGTGGTGGAGGCGCATGATCCAGACCCGCCCAGGCTCATGTTTAGCACGCGCGCGGGCGAAC
This sequence comes from Thermoflexales bacterium, assembly GCA_035433205.1. Taxonomy (GTDB): domain Bacteria; phylum Chloroflexota; class Anaerolineae; order J036; family Brachytrichaceae; genus DAORUN01. Next base: position 576 of record DAORUN010000176.1, read on the forward strand.
CATTGGCCGGAACGCCAGAAACGCTCAACCCAGCCGCCCAACGCATGCCATCTGCAATATCCGAGGTGTAGCCGCCGCATTTGCCCAGCACGCGCACCGGCACAACTTTTGAAACCCAGTTGATGCCGGTGATGCCGGAGCCGTTGTTGCTGAGCGCGCCAATGGTGCCAGCCACATGTGTGCCGTGCCACGAGCTTGAATGAAAATATGCGCTGCCACATTCGCCAGCGTTTGACCAATCGCCGGGGTCAGATGGGTCAGAGTCGCGCCCGTTGCCGTCATTGGCCGTGGCCACATCGGCAATAAAGTCATAGCCGCCTTCGATGCGCCCAGCGAGATCGGGATGCTCGGCGCGGATGCCGGTGTCAATCACCGCCACGCGCACGCCAGCCGAGCCGGTGGTGATGTCCCACGCGCCCGGCAGGTTCGCGCCGTAATTTGCGCTGGTGGTCGCTTTAAGATGCCACATCAGGTTGTAATACGAGTCATTTGGGGTGACCAGCGGCGCATTTGTTTCGCGCGGCATCACATCTGCCTGCATGATGGAATCCGGCTCGGCGTACTCAACATCCAGTTCGGCGGCCATGCTCATGAGCTTGGCTGCAAGGGCGCTGGCCTCGGTTTGTGAAACACGCGCTGGAAGCTTGAATACGCTGGCATCGCCGGACATTTCACGCAGAAAAACCAACCCATTGCCCGCGGCCTGCTCTACCGCGGCAATGCGCTGTGCGGTGGCGCGGTTGGGCGCGGCTTCTCCTGCGGACCTGAACTTGACGATGATTTGGTCGGTGGGTGGGCTGATGGAACCCAGGCTGGCGAGATTGCCGCGCGCCACGCCGGGTTGCCGGTCAAATCCGTTCTCCAGAGGCCCATCAGACTGTGCCTTTATGGTGTTTGGAGATGCAAAAGACGCGGCTAAAACAGACGCCAAAGCAAAAAATCTAAGTCCCCTCTTGTATAAATTCACGCCATCCTCCATTTATATGCGCCAGCCACAAGATTTACGGCAAACTATTGAGGCTGACAATGTTAGTGTTGTGCGGGCAATATAGCACAAGAAACCGAATAAATGGACGTATTTTCCCCAGTGTGAAACGCGCCCAGCGCAATTTTTGGATGTGGTTGCGATGCGACTACAATGTTGCGCAACCCAATGAACATCACGGTGTTTGATACGGAAGAACGCGAAGAAGTCAAAGCTGATGAAGAGCTTGATGCCGCGCCCGTTTGCGAAAGCGATCTTGAGGCGATACAACGCGCCAAAAGCGACCCGGAGGCGTTTGGCGTGTTATACGAGCGTTACGTGACCGCCATTTATCGCTACGCGTACTATCGCATTGGGGATGTGCAGGATGCGGAAGATTTGACAGCGCGGGTGTTTGTGCGCGCGCTTAAACACATTCACAATTATGACGAACGCGGCGTGCCATTTGCGGCGTGGCTGTATCGCATTGCGCATAATCTGGTGGTCAATTTTCATCGGGATGCGGCGCGAAAGCCCGCCGTTTCTTTGGATGAAGCCGGAGACTCGGACGAGGCGCTGGCCGGTGTGTTGCGAACGGATGACGCCCACGAGCATGATCGCGTTATTGACATGCAGAAGGAGCAGGCGCAACTGGCAAAGGCCATCCGCGCGTTGTCAGAAGAACGCCAGCAGTTGATTGTGTTGAAATTTGTGGAGCAGATGTCTAATGCGGATATTGGTCAGATTATGAGCCGCAGCGAGGGCGCGGTTAAATCGCTGTATCACCGCACTCTGATCCAATTGCGAGAGTTGATTGAAAATTTTGAGGATGCGGAAGGACGCACAAGCCATGACCGAACTTACACCCGATGACATTGCCTGGCTGGAGAGCCGCATTGGCTCTGCCATACAGCCTGTTTCTCCGCGCGAGGATTTTGTGCGCAGCGCCCGCCTGCGTGTGATTGCTGCCGCGCACGAGCCGCCCGACCCATTTGAACTGGAAATTTCGGTATCCAAGGCGCTGATGGCGACCACATTCGTGTTTGTCGCCGCGCTGGTGTGGCGCAACTACATCTCTCAACGTTCGCGCAAGTGACATAAAGCGTTTTTGTCGCTCAAAACAACCTAATTTAAAACAAGTTATGACGTTTTTGGGCTTAGATGTTGACATTAAGCCTAAAAATCGTAGAGTAATCTTGTCTGGCTAAAGCTATTCTCATCACAGATTAAGCCAGATAGCATAACTATATATATATCTGATGGCAGCTCGAAAGAATACAGAACCTGCGCCGCAGGTTACAGAAGCAAAGGCCGCTTCTGCCAAACCCAAAAAGAACAAAGAAATGCCAGTCACGCCAGTTATCCCGGTTGTGACCGTTAAGACATTTATCAGCGTTACGGCCACTAAAAACGATTCCTCCAAGCAATTTGTGAGCGAAGAGATTACGGTTGTCGAGGAACTGACCGGCGAAGAACAACTTACCAACATTGGCCGCGAAAAAGGCTATGTTACGTACGACGAAATCTTGCAATTCTTCCCCGATGCTCAAAACAACCTTGAGCAAATGGAGGACGTGTTTGCCGGATTGAGCGACGCGGGCATTCAAATTGTGCCCAGCGAGGACGAAGCCGCCGACCAGCTTGTGGACGATGACGACGAGGACGAGGACGAGTGGGGCGAGCGCAGCAAAGAAAATTTGCTGGAGGCGATTGAGGCCGACGACACGGTTGGCTTATACCTCAAAGAAATTGGCCGCGTGCCACTGCTCACCGCCCCCCAAGAAGTGGACCTGGCCCAGCGCATGGAGCGCGGCAAGGCCGCCCGCGAGCAGATGGCCGCCACGCCAGAGCAGAAAGAGATTGACCGCGAACGGCTGGACATGCTCTCCGAAGACGGCATGGCCGCCCGCGAGCATCTTATCAACGCCAACTCGCGCCTTGTTATCAGCGTGGCCAAAAAATACATTGGGCGCGGCGTTCCGTTTTTGGATCTGATTCAGGAAGGCAACATTGGCCTGATCCGCGCGGCCAAGAAATTTGACTGGCGGCGCGGCCACAAGTTCAGCACCTACGCCACCTGGTGGATTCGCCAGGCGGTCACGCGCGCCATCGCCGACCAGGGACGCACCATTCGCGTGCCGGTGCACATGGGCGACCAGATCAACCGCCTGCTGCGCGCCAGCCATCAGCTTACGCAGGAACTTGGGCGTGACCCAACCGTGGCCGAGCTGGCCGAGGCTTTGAACGTGACTGTGCGCAAGGCCGAGCAGATGATTCAGGTGGCTCGCCGCCCCATCAGCCTGGAGACGCCAACCGACGACGAGGAAGAAAGCGTGCTGGGTGACTTTATCCCCGACGAGGACAGCCCCGCGCCCACCGAGATGGTGACCAGCCAAATGCTGCGCGACCAGCTCAACGAAATTTTGGGCACACTGCCCCCGCGCGAGGTTCGCATTTTGCAACTGCGCTATGGCCTGCTGGATGGCGAGACCTACACGCTGGAAGAAGTGGGCCGCAAACTCGGCGTCACCCGCGAGCGTGTGCGCCAGATTGAGGCGCAAGCCCTGAGCCGGTTGCGCCTGCCCGCGCACGCCCGCAAGCTGCGCGATTTCATCAAAGAATAAATTTCGCAAACAAAAGCGGAGGCCATCGCATGATGACCTCCGCTTTTTTATTTTTCAATTCAGAAACAGACTGGCTGTTTGCTACCTGGAAACGAATATCACCGGCAGGTAAAGAACATACCCCCCTGCGCCGGGTGTGCGGGTGGGCGTGGGTGTGCTGGTGGATGGAATTGTGGTGGGCGTTGGCGTTGCGGTATCCACGGGCGTTCCGGTGGGCGTGGGCGTGCTGGTGGATGGAATTGTGGTGGGCGTTGGCGTTGCGGTATCCACGGGCGTTC
>DAORUN010000177.1:0-4309 GCA_035433205.1 Thermoflexales bacterium
CCCCTGCCGCGCCCTGCCCCATCTATTCTTAGACGCTGAGTAACGCCCAGCTTCGCAATTCGCGCTTCACAATGCGCACTTCTATAATTCGCTGCGTGAGCCACAAAATTTTGACCGCGCTGTGCGCCTGCGCGTTTGCGCTGGCATCATGTGCGCCAGCGGCCACACCCGCGCGCCCAGCCATCACCGTGATCTCTCCGCCCGATGGAACCCGCTACGCCGTTGGCGAGCCCATTGTGCTAAACGTCGCCGCCGCGTCATCGAACAACATTGCGAAGGTAGAGGCGCGCATAGGCACCTTGCTCATCTCGCAACCGGCCAGCCCGCCATCACCCACGCTGAGCACGAGCGTGGTGTACACCCCCACCCAAACCGGCACATACACCTTCACCCTGGTGGCGGTGGATGGCGCTGGGGGCCAAAGCGACCCGTTGGTTTGGACGGGCGTTGTGGCGCAACAAATCACCGTGCTTTCCACGCCAACATCTGTGCCGATTGCGCCCACGCCCGGCGCGGCCTGCGCCCTGGATGCATCCTTTGTCAGCGATGTAACCATCCCGGATGGCACGGCTGTGCGCAGCGGAACACCCTTCACCAAAACGTGGCGGCTAAAAAACACCGGCGCGTGCGATTGGGGCGCGGGTTACCAATTTGTATTTGTAGATCGTTCGCAAATGGACGCGCCCCCGCAAGTGAACGTTTCGCCCACCGCAAAAGGTGGCTCGGTAGATGTGAGCGTGCGCTTCGTAGGCCCATCGGCCAAAGGGATATACACCAGCACCTGGCAAATGCGCTCACCGGCGGGCGAGCTGTTTGGCGCGCGCGTGTTTGTGATGGTGAAAGTACCATGAACCACGACGATGGACAATTCTCATGGTCTATCATCCATCGTCTATCGTCTATTTAATATGTCAGAACTAACTCCCGATAAATTCGTTGAAATTGCCGGCCAAATTGAGAAAGAGGTGGGGCGCGTGATTGTGGGCCAGCAAGACGTGGTGCGCCACGCGCTGGTCGCCATCATCGCCGGCGGGCATGTGCTGCTGGAGGGGATGCCCGGTTTGGGCAAGACCTCGCTGGTGCGCGCGTTTGCCGATGCGCTGGAGCTGCGCTTCAGCCGCATTCAATTCACGCCCGACTTGATGCCCGCCGATATTGTTGGCACCGACATTTTGGAGGAGACCGAGGCGGGCAAACGCAACTTTCGCTTTCAGGCCGGGCCTGTGTTTGCCAACCTGCTGCTGGCCGATGAAATAAACCGCGCCACGCCCAAAACCCAATCGGCCCTTTTGGAAGCCATGCAAGAACGCACCGCCACCGTGCTGGGCCGCACCTACCGAATAGACCCGCCGTTTTTTGTGCTGGCTACCCAAAACCCCATCGAGCTTGAGGGCACGTATCCGCTGCCAGAGGCGCAACTGGATCGCTTCATGTTCAAGCTGAACGTGACCTACCCCACCACCGACGAGCTGACCGCGATCATCGAACAGACCACCGGCTCAACATCTGCGCGGCCCAACCGCGTGACCAACGCGCAATCGCTTTTGACGATGAGCAACTTTGTGCGCCAGGTGCCCGCCGCGTCTCATGTCACGCGCTTTGCCGCCGCGCTGGTGGCAGCCACCCACCCCGCCTCTCCAGAGGCCGCGCCGCTGGTAAAAAAATATGTGCGGTTTGGCAGCAGCCCGCGCGGGGCGCAGGCGTTGCTGCTGGGCGGGCGGGTGATGGCGCTCTTGAACGGCAGATTCAATGTTGCCATTGACGACCTGCGCGCGCTTGCGCCCGCCGCGCTGCGGCACAGGTTGCTGCTCAACTTTGAAGGTCAGGCCGATGGCATCAAGACCGACGACGTGATTGCCGAAACACTGGGGCGAATAAAGACGGCGTAAAAAAACGCAAACGGGTTTCTCCGTTGCCAACAAAAAAGGCCTCACGAGTTGCCAAGCTTTGGTTTGGCAACTCGTGAGGCCTTAAAGCCATCCGGCAAAAATTATTTGGCTAGCTTGGCCAGCGCCGAGTTGGGCCAAAGATAAGTTTTGACGGCGCGATACGGCATCGTGACTTCCTGCATCCCGGCGGCGTAGGGCATGACCTGATAGTGGTCAAACGTCATCACAATGCCCTTGGGCGAGAGATTCCACACCCGATAATTTTCTGGCGTGGGCAACGCGCCTTCGGGGAACAGCAGCAAATCACGCGCTTTCAGGTTCGCAGTGGCGTATGCGCTCATCATGCGAAGGGGGTTTATCTTAGGCTTAAACACATCGGCCAGCGTCATTTCTTTGCCGGTGTTCATATCAAAATTGATTGAGCGCGAGTAATGGTTTGGGTGTGCCGCGCCTTTGGCATACGGAGAGAACTCCAAACGAACGCTGGCAATGTCATTGGTTTGCATAAACAGCGTGTAGCTCATCCACAAACCGCTGACCACCCCAGAAGGCATGTCCAGCCCTTCGCTTTCCTTTGCAATTTCAATAATCCCGTCAATTTCGGGGCGAATGACGCTCATCACCAAACTATTAAAGGCGTTGGCTTTGTCGGCATTCGCGGCGTTCGCCACCATCTCCGGCCAAAATAAATCCAATGTGTAGGATGGGTTCTCGTAAGATTGAACCCCGTGGCGGGTCTCGATGACATAAGTTGGCGGCATTGGCGAGGTGGCAAACACGGCATTGGCGGGCACCGCCATAACCAGCGCAAGCGCCATCGCCACAAAACGGGAGATTGAGTTAAACGTTTTGTTCATCATGCAAATATATACGAAGTTCACTGCACTTTTGTTCCAAAGCGGCCAGATCTCTGTGATGCGCATAAAATACCGCCATGCAAGATTTGTTTGGCCAAGCCGCCGAGACTCAGATGAAAAGCGAAGCCCCGCTGGCCGCGCGGATGCGCCCGCGCACGCTGGATGAGTTTGTCGGCCAGGAGGAGATCGTTGGGCCGGGCAAGCTTTTGCGCCGCGCCATCGAGTCTGACCGCTTGTTCAGCTCCATCATTTTGTGGGGGCCGCCCGGCACAGGCAAAACCACCCTGGCGCGCATCATCGCCAACACCACCAAAAGCCAGTTCGAAACCCTAAACGCGGTGATGAGTGGCGTGGCAGATATTCGCAAAGTGGTGAATGAAGCCCGCGAACGCCGCAAGCTCTATCGCCAAAGAACCATTTTGCTAGTGGATGAAATTCATCGTTTTAACAAAGCCCAGCAAGATGCGCTTTTGCCGCACGTGGAAGATGGCACGCTGATTTTGATTGGCGCGACCACCGAGAACCCTTATTTTGAGGTGAACAGCGCCCTCATCTCGCGCTCGCGGCTGTTCCGGCTCAACACGCTCACAGACCAGCAGGTGATGGCGCTCATGCGGCACGCGCTGGCCGATTCTAAGCGCGGTTACGGCGCGCGGAAGGTAGACATCACCCCAGAAGCGATGCTGCATTTTGCGCACATGGCCGGCGGCGACGCGCGTAATGCGCTGAACGCGCTGGAATTGGCGGTGGAATCCACGCCACCCACAAACGGCGTGACGCACATTGATTTGGCGGTGGCGCAAGACAGTATTCAGCGCCGCGCGGTTTTGTATGACAAAGAAGGCGATGCCCATTACGACACCATCAGCGCGTTTATAAAAAGTGTGCGCGGCAGCGACCCCGATGCCGCGCTGTATTGGCTGGCCAAAATGATTTACGCGGGCGAGGATCCGCGTTTTGTGATGCGCCGTTTGCTCATTTTGGCGGGCGAGGATATTGGTCTGGCCGACCCGATGGGCGCGGTGGTGGCCGCCGCCTGCGCCCAAACGCTGGATTACATTGGGATGCCGGAAGGGATGTATCCGCTGGCCGAGGCCACGCTGTATTTGGCGACCGCGCCAAAGAGCAACAGCGCGGGCGGCTACTTTCGCGCTCGCGCCCAAATTGAGGCCGAAGGCGCGGGCGAGGTGCCAGACCCGCTGCGCGATGCCAACCGCGACCGCAAAGGGCTGGGGCATGGCGAGGGCTATATTTATCCGCACGACTTCCCGGAACATTGGGCGCCGCAAAATTATTTGCCGCGCGAGATCGCGGGCATGACGTTTTACGCGCCCTCTGGCGTGGGCTACGAGAAAGATGTGCAAGAAAGGCTGGCCCGCTGGCGCGAGGCGCAACGCAAAGCGCTGGGCGTGCAAGGCCGCGAGGGGCCATCACTCAGCCAGGAACAAATTGAACGCATGAAGCGCGAGCGGTGAGGCGGTTGGAAATTAGGGTTTGGTATCTTGCTTTTCTGGGCACTTCCCGCGCAAATTCATCACACTTTCAGGTTGAATTAAGTCTTCA
>DAORUN010000178.1:0-4261 GCA_035433205.1 Thermoflexales bacterium
ATGCTTCCCCTCCCCTTCCTACAGCATAGAGAGGAAGTTCGCGTTTCTAAACGCTACGTGCCTCGTTGTATGACGAGTGCAAAAACCCTGCTTACACGATCTTCAAGATGAGAGCATGGCTTCTTTTGTTGATAAGAGCAGGCAACGAGCTAACTTGGCGACAAAATTTATCCGCAAGATAGGCAAGGCAATTTTCCCCAGCAGTTTAGATTACCGACTAATCACTGTTCCCTTACCCTGCATCGCGTTAAAAATGGGGCGCTCCACGCGAGCATCGGCAAACACTACTTGCTCAACGCCGCCTGCAATGGCCTCACTCGCGCCAAGCACCTTCTTCTTCATGCGACCTTCAGCAAACCCCAATGCCTGCTCCAGTCCATCAAACTTGATCGTTGGGATGAGCGTGCTTTCATCCGGGAAACTGCGTAACAGCCCCGGGATATTTGACAAGATGATGAGCTGTTTTGCGCCAATAGCCGATGCCAACATGGCCGAGGCGCGGTCCCCATCCACGTTGATTGCCTCGCCTTCATAACTCACGGCTGGCGGCGAGATTACAGGCGTGTAACCCGCGTTGAGCAAAAGATTGAGCAGCTCGGTGTTGATCTTCTCCACTTTCCCGGTGAAATCATCGCGCACCAAAACTTGTTTGCCGTCAATCACGGCCCGCACGCTGGTCTTGCGCGTCCCTTCCATCAGGCGGCCATCCACGCCGCTCAGGCCAATGGCTTTTGTGCCGCGCTTGAGCAATCGCTCCACAATGCGCGTGTTCATTTTGCCGGCATACACCATCGAGAAAATATCCAACGTCTCGCTATCGGTGTAGCGACTGGTGTAACCCTGCGGCGAGGTCAGCACGCGCGGTGGTTTGCCAAGCTGGGTCGAGATTTTGTTGGTTTCATCGCTTCCGCCATGCACCAGCACAATCCGCGCGCCGTCTTTTACCAGTTGCGCAATGTCATCGCACACCAAGTCGTAGTTAATTCCCGCGCTACCGCCAACCTTGATGACGAGGGGCTGGGAGCTAGGGGCTGGCGACTGGAAATTTATTGACGTCATTTTTGTTTTAAATTAATTGTGTGAGATGTGTTATTTGTGGCTGGACTCCCAGCCCCAAAGTTACGGGTGTAACCCCGTGAATTCCATGCCTGCGCGTTCGTCCCAGCCTTTCATCACGTTCAGGCATTGCACGGCGCTGCCAGCCGCGCCTTTGACCAGGTTGTCAATCGCGCAGAACAACGTGGCTTTGCGCCCGTCCTCGCTCAGAGCAAAGCCCACATCGGCCCAGTTGCTGCCCGCCAGAATTTTTGGCTCTGGCAAACGAAAGATGCCGGTGTTGGTTTTGACGATGCGCACAAATGGCTCATCTTTGTAAGCCTGGCGATACGCCTTCCACAAATCTTTATCTTGCGCGGGTTTGTTGAGAAACACATGCACCGCCGCGCTCGCCCCACGAATCATCTCGATGGAGGTGAGAGTCATATGAATTTTGGGGTTGGAGGTTTGAGGTTGGATATTGGCCACCATCTGCTCCACTTCTGCCGTGTGCCTGTGCCCGGCGGGAGCATACGGGCGCACGGCTCCGCTGCGCTCTGGGTGATGGGATGCGTCGCTGCCCACCGCACCGCTCTCGCTGCTGCCCACTTTGATGTCCGCGATCACCGGCATGTTCCAGTCAATCAGGTTGGCCTTCACCAAAGGGAGGAGCGCCAGATTGGTGGCGGTGGCGTTGCACCCCACGCCGCTGGCATATTGCGCGGTTTTCAATTGCGCCCGTGCCAGCTCTGGCAGGCCATACACAAACTTATCCACCCACGCGGGCGCTTTGTGAGCCTCGCCATACCATTTTTCGTATGCCTTCAGATCGCGAATCCGAAAGTCGGCGCTCAGATCAATGATGGTTGGCGCGAGGGCCGCCCAGCGCTCAATTTGCGTTTGCGCCTCGCCATGCGGCAGGCACAAAAAGATAACATCGCATGGCTTCACATCTTCTGGCCGGATAAACTGCAGATCGCCGTGCTTTGCGCCGCGCAGGTTGGGGTGGGGCACGCTGGCGTATTCGCCCATCCGCGAGCGCGATGTGATTTGAGTCACCTCCGCATGGGGATGAAAATTTAAGATTCTTAAAAGCTCGCCGCCGGTATAGCCCGTTCCGCCGATGATGGCGCAGGATAATTTTGACATTTTCTAAATTAATTCTCTGTTCGATGAAAAACTTCTGCGGCGGCAACCTTGTATTCCTCGCCGTTTTTGCCAGCCCATTCGCGTATGCGCTTCTCCACGCCATCAAAATTGGCCGCAAGCTGGCTGGCATGAGCGCGCAACGCTTCAATTTTCGCATCCAGCGTGTCGGTGATGTCCTCGAAGTGATTGATCTCCGGCGCGCCCATCACGTAAAGCTCGCGCACTTTATGAGGCGTTAAGCCCTCGCGCAAAAGCTCCGGGAAATCCCACGCGTTTTGCGAGGCCGGATACATGGCCGCAATCGTGGCCGCGCCCGCCGCCAGATGATCGGGATGATGCCGCCCAATGGCATACACCGGCTTCCACGTGCGGTCTGGCGATTGGCAGAGCAGACGGGTGGGGCGGTAACGCCTCATCAGCCGAACCAGCATTTTTCGCAATTCAATCGTGTGCATCAAAAGGCCATCTGGCTGATCTAAAAAGATGAGGTTTTTGATGCCGATGATTTTGGCTGCGTTGCGCTGTTCTTCTTTGCGCGTGACATTGATGGCGTGCCGCGCCACTGGCGAGACATCTTCTGCGTCATCCGCGCCGCCGCCAGAGGCATCGGTGCAAATCACCAGCGTGATCTCCCAGCCATCTTTTGCCCATTTTGCCAGCGTGCCAGAACAGCCAAACTCGGCGTCATCTGGGTGCGCCACCACAACCATTGCCGTCTTGGGCAATTCATTTTTGTCGTCCATTTTTTTGTAAGGTGTAAGGTGTAAGAGACGGAAGACGGGAGGCGGAGGACGGCTTGGATTTCCGTCTTTCGTCCTCCGTCCTCCGTCTTCGTCTTATTTCTGCGCCACAATCCACTCCACCATCTTGCCCGGGATATCTACGCCGGTGGCGGGAACGGAATTGCGGAACTCCATCGTGTGATTGACCTCGTTGACCAGCAGGCCGCGCTCAGGGTCCTCGAACAAATCTACCGCCACGATGCCCCCGCCAACGGCCTTGGCCGCGCCAATTGAGATTTTGGCAAGCTCTGGCGTGACCGGGCAATTGCTGGCCTTGCCGCCCAAATGTGTGTTCGTGATCCAGTGCTGGGAAGTGCGATAAATCGCGGCCACGCATTCATCGCCAATCACAAACGAGCGGATGTCGCGCCCCGGTTTCTTCACCAATTCTTGAACGTAATACACGTGCTGCTGATACCCGCCCAACTCATCACGCAGGTTCACAACGGCCTCGGCGGCATCGCGGTCGTTTACGCGCACAACCCCGCGCCCCCACGAGCCTACCACCGGCTTGAGCACACACGGATATCCCATCTGTTCAATGGCCTGCATCGCGCTCTCTGGCGTGAAAGCCATCAACACTTTTGTGGTGGGCACGCCGTTTTGCAAAAGCAGTTGGGTGGTGATGAATTTGTCGCCGCAATTTTCGATCACCTCGTTCGTGTTGACCGTGCGGACACCGGCCAACTTCATGATGCGTTGCACGTATTGCGCCCGGCTTTGCGAGACGCAGCGCTCCACAACCACATCGTATTGTTTCCAAAAGCTCAGGTTGTCCAGATCAAAAATCAGCGAGCGATCATCGTGCACTTCGGTTGGCACGTTGTATCGCGCAAACGCCTCAATCAGTTGTTTTTCTTCTGGCCGCACAAGCGAGCAAATTATTGCGATCTTCATATTTTGCAATGACATGGATGAACGGGATGAACGGGATGACTTGAGTGATGCGTCATCCCTTTCATCCTTGTCAAATTATTCTCCCCAATCCTCTTCCTCGGTTGGCGCGAGGTCGAGCTTGATTGGGTCGAGGGCGACGACTTCCAACTCCGCGCCGCACTCGCCGCAGCGCACCAACTCGTGCAGCATGGGCGCTTCCTTGAACTTCACATCGCCTGCGCATTCTGGGCATTCGGCTGTCATGATTATTTCTCCTTTTACAAAAAAACTCCCCGATGACGCTGTTTGCGGCATCATCAAGGAGTCGTGTCCTAAAATTTTACGAACTAACTAATACCACAAAATTAAGACGGAAGAGCGAAGACGGAGAACCGCAGATAGTCTTCCGTCTCCCGTCT
>DAORUN010000179.1:0-4187 GCA_035433205.1 Thermoflexales bacterium
CTGGCGCTGGGCGCAAAAAAGCTCAACGCCCGCAAAGCGGTCACATCGTTGTCGGTCAGGTCTTTTTTGGCCTCCTGGAACACAAATTTCAGCAAGTCGGCGTCGGCGTCCTTTTTGCGCAAAAGCTCAATCGCGCCTTCCACGCTCAGGGTGTGGCGTTTGCGCAAAATGCCCAGCACGCTGGTGAGCGCCAACGGCGAGCCGCCCGCCTCATCCACCAGGGCCTGCCACCGCTCTGGCCGTGCGCGGTTGAACTTGGCCGCCAAGCCCGCGTCTTTGTCCATCTCGGCCTTGATGATCTCCAGCGCGGCGCTGTCCTCCAGCTTGTCCAGCCTCAGCCACACCGCGCCCTCGCCGCCGCGCCGGCGGCTGGTGAGCATGGCCTTGCACCCGCCGGGCAGGTCGCGCAGCCAGTCGCCCATCGCCTCGTCCTCGGCTTTGTTCAGCGTCTCAAGGTTGTCAAAAATCAGCAGGGTTTTCTCGCCGCGCAGGGCGGCCAGCAGGGCGCGGCGTTTGGCCTCGCCGCTTTCTTGGGCAATGCCCTCTCGCCCAATCGCGCGGGCGGCCTCGTTGACAAACTCGTCAATCGTGCGGGCGGTGGGCAAAAATTCTTTTATCTCGCCGCTCACCAGCCGGTTTGTTTTTGCGGTGATGAATACCGCGCTGGCATATGTGCCCGCCTCCAGGGCGCGGTGGGCGCATTCCACGGCCAACGCTGTTTTGCCAATCCCGCCAATGCCGTCAATCACAATCCCCCAGCTTCGGTCATGGGGGTCAAGGGCGCGCAAAACTTGCTCAATCTCTTTGGCGCGGCCAAAGAATTGCGCGCGGCGGGGCAGGGTGTCTTTCTTTTGGCTGGGCGGCTCAAAGGCGTTTGGCCGCTCTTTTTTGATGGCGTCAATCAGCTCATCTGTTCGGTCTCGGCTATGGCACCACGAGACAAGTTCCATCGCCTTGTGGCGCAAAGTCTCAGATTGCGGGATGGCGCTGATGGCTTGGCTGAAATAGTCAAAGCAAAATTCTTTGAACTCGCGTTCATCAAACCCACGCACAATTGCATCACGTATTTGTGGAAGAGAATACTCAACACCCATGCCCGTATTATCCGCGCAATTCAGCAAACCTCAAAGGCCTTGAATTTCTCTCCCTATTCCATCGGCCAGCCCCAACCTGACCACGCGGCGCAAGACCTGTGACTAAAAACGTTTTAAAATAACCAGTTGGTAATTACCTATTTAGGAGTTTGATATCAAATGGCAGTTAAAACAGCAACAAAAAAGCCGGCGGCAAAAGCGCCTGCTAAGCCCGCTGCTAAGAGCGTGGCAACTTCGAAGAAACAATGGGTGTTTCTTTTCAACGACACAAAAGGTGTGGAAGGGAGCGCAAAATCGTGGAACGATATTCGCGAGCTGCTGGGCGGCAAGGGCGCCGGCTTGTTTGACATGACCCGCGCGGGCCTGCCCGTGCCATCCGGCTTCACGCTCAGCACACAGGTGTGCGATGCCTTTGTGACCGCCGGCAACAAGATTCCGCAAGAAGCGTGGGATCAGGCGTTGGCCGCGATGAAAGTTGTGGAGAAGCAAACCGGCAAGCGCTTTGGCGGCGGCCTCAAGGGCGTTCGCCCGCTGCTGGTCTCGGTGCGCTCTGGCGCGCGCGAATCCATGCCCGGCATGATGGAAACCGTGCTGAACGTGGGTTTGAACGACAAGACGGTCGAGGAGATGATTGCCATCACCGGCAAAGACCGCTTTGCGTATGACTCGTATCGCCGCTTGTTGATGATGTTTGGCGCGACCGTGCTAGGCATTGACGACGAGAAATTTGACGAGCCAATGGATCACATGAAGGCGCAGCGCGGCGTGAAGATGGACACCGAGCTGACCACCGACGACCTCAAGGAACTGGTCGTGATTTTCAAGGATGTGATCAAGAAGGAAACCGGCAAGGACTTCCCGCAAGATGTGAACGAGCAGTTGCACGAGTGCGCCATGGCCGTGTTCCGCAGCGCCACCGGCCACAAGGCCCGCACCTACGCCAAGCAAATGGGTTGGAAGACCACCCTGCCCACCGCCGTGAACGTGGTGACGATGATCTTCGGCAACATGGGCGATGACTGCGCGACCGGCGTGGCCTTTACCCGCGACCCATCCACCGGCGAGAAGAAAATGTTGGGCGAGTATTTGGTGAACGCCCAGGGCGAGGACGTGGTGGCGGGCATCCGCACGCCAAAACCCATCGCCCAGATGGAGAAGGAAATTCCCAAGGCTTACAAGCAGTTTATGAACATTACAAAACTGCTGGAGAAGCATTATCGCAACATGCAGGATGTGGAGTTCACCATTGAGCAGGGCCAGCTCTATATGCTCCAGACCCGCAACGGCAAGCGCACCGCCAAGAGCGCCATCAAGATTGCGGTGGACCAGGCCAACGAGAAGCTGATCACCAAGGAAGAAGCCTTGCAGCGCGTGACCGCATCAGACGTGGACTTTTTGCTGCACCCGCAATTGGACGCGGTGGCGGTGAAGGCCGCCAAGGGCGAAGGGCGCGTGCTGGCCAGCGGCGTGAACGCATCGCCGGGCGCGGCGGTGGGTATGTTGGCTTTTGATGCCGACACCGCCGAGAAGTGGGGCAAGGAAAAGAAGGACGTGATCCTCATCCGCCCAGAGACCAAGCCCGATGATGTGCATGGCATGGTGGCGGCGCGCGGCATTCTCACCGCTCGCGGTGGCGCAACCAGCCACGCGGCTGTGGTCGCCCGCCAGTTCGGCATTCCCGCTGTGTGCGGCGCAGATGCCCTGCAAATAGACCTCAACACCCGCACGGTGGTTGCCAACGGCCACACGCTTAAGGAAGGCGATTGGGTTTCTTTGGATGGGGCCAAGGGCGAGGCTTACATTGGCCAAATCCCCAAGGTCACCACCTCATTTGAAGAGCAGGCCGATCTGGTCACGCTGCTCAAGTGGGCCGATGAAATTAGCGCCAAGAAGACCCGCGTTGACGCCAGCGGCAAGCCCTGGCGCGGTTTGCAGGTGTGGGCCAACGCCGATTACCCGAAGGATGCCGAGCGCGCCCGCGCGTATGGCGCCCAGGGCATTGGCCTGTGCCGCACCGAGCACATGTTCTTCGAGCAGGCCCGCTTGCCCATCGTTCAGCGCATGATTTTGGCCAAGGACCCCGTCGAGCAGCAAAAGGCCCTGGATGAGCTTTTGCCGTTCCAGCGCGGCGACTTTGAAGGTCTGTTCCGCGCGATGACCGGCCTGCCGGTGATCATCCGCCTGATTGACCCGCCGCTGCACGAGTTCCTCCCCTCGCAAGAAGAGCTGATCAAAAAGATTGCCGAGCGCGACACCGAGATGCGCCTGGGCACGATTCTTTCGAAGGAGACTTACGACGAGTATTTGGCCGACAAGACCATGTTGGGCGCGGTGACGCAACTGCACGAGCAAAACCCAATGATGGGTCTGCGCGGCATCCGCCTGGGCATCATGATCCCCGGCCTGATTGGGATGCAGGTTCGCGCCATTTTCGAGGCGGCCTGCAATGTGAAGGCCGAAGGTCTGGATCCGCATCCAGAAGTGATGATCCCGCTGACCGGCCACGTGAACGAGCTGAAGCGCGTTCAGCCGGAGTTGGAGAAGGTGGCCAAGGAAGTGATGGCCGAGAAGGGCGTGAAGGTGAAGTATAAGTTCGGCACCATGATCGAGATTCCCCGCGCGGCGGTCACCGCCAGCGAGATCGCGGGCATGGCCGAGTTCTTCTCGTTTGGCACAAACGACCTGACCCAAATGACGTTTGGCTACTCGCGCGATGACGCCGAGCGCGGCTTCCTGCTCAAGTATGTTGAGGATGGCATTCTGCCCAAGAACCCATTCCAAACCATTGACAAGGATGGCGTGGGCCGCTTGATGAAGCTGGCCGTGGATGAAGGCCGCAAGACCCGCCCCGGGCTTGAGGTTGGCATTTGCGGTGAGCATGGCGGCGACCCGGAGACGGTGGAGTTCTGCTACACCATCAACCAAAACTATGTGAGCTGCTCGCCTTTCCGCGTGCCCATTGCCCGGCTCTCTGCCGCGCATGCCGCGCTGAAGTATGGCAAGAAATAGTTAATCGCACAAGACCTCACAGGTCTCGCAGACCTGTGAGGTCTCTAAAGCAAAAGAGCCGCGTTTTTAGCGGCTCTTTTCTTT
>DAORUN010000180.1:0-4134 GCA_035433205.1 Thermoflexales bacterium
AGAAAGAGGTGTCTAAAAGCTGCTTAAAGCCAGATGGATTTTTTAGCGCCGCGCTCAGATCCGAAAAGAAAAGGTCTTCTCTGGAGAAAATATTTTGAAGGCTTAGCAGGCGGCCATTGAGCCAATCTAACAAGGTGATTTTGCTGTAAGCCCGAAGAATGTCATCCAGCAAAGGCGTCTGGCTGGGGACGGTCGCCCCGGCAAGGTGCATCTTCATCAAAAAGGCGTAATTTGGATCCACCGCCATGCTGAAATATTGCCACGGCCCCATGAAAACAAGAAGCCCCGCGCTGGCCACGGCCACTTCTTTAGCAAACTGCAAGACGCTGATTTTTAGAAACCGGTCCAGCAGGTAAAAAAGCGCGATCCCAGCCAGGGCAAAAAATGACCCGCCGTGAGACATCATGGCCAGCCCCGCCGCGCAGCCCGCGCCAAACAATGATCTGACAGAAGCGCGCGAATCTTCTGGGGGAAACAGCAACAAGAAAAACAAAATAATGTAAGCCGCGGCGGTGAGTTTGGGCCACACAAACAAGGTGTGCATCGCCATCAAACTTGAGGCGCACAGCGCGAACATCACAACCGCGCGGTTGGCGCGGGCGTGGGTGATTCGGACAAGCAAAACCCACGCGGGCAGCAACACCAGCCCCTGAAAGATGGAGGAAACAATTTGATAAATAAATCCGTTGCCGGGGGCGATGGGATAAAACAACAACACCGCGCCGCTTTGCAAGGGCGGTCGGTCGGAGGTGAGCCAATCGCCAATGAGCGGACGCTTAACGCCGCCGTTCCAAATATCATCGGCCACCAATTTGGGCAGCCAGTTGTCCACCGGCATATCGCGCCATCGGCCTGCGGATATGCTCCACGATGTTTCTGAGAACGTGTTTGAATCTACGCCTTGCAAGAAGGGGTAATACCCAATAAAAATAACCAGAGCGGTGAAAATAAAAACTGGCAAAAGCAGCCAGATGGCGCGTTTTAGCTCGACAAATTTCTTTTTTCGGATGAGCGAGGCCAGCAAAAACAAAACGCCCGCCATTAGCAGCGCCGAGAACGCGCCGCCGACCAGCGACTTGCCCCATGCATAGACGTAAAACGCGGCGTAGGCGGCGCTCCCAATGCAAATCATAAACGCGGCGATGGCTTGCGCGGCGGGCAAACGCGCCAAAAACCAAGCCAGCGTGATGACGAGGATAAAGCACACCAACAGCCCAAATAAAAACGCCCACGCCATTTGGTGGCCCGCCAGCCAAAGCAGTTGGTGGCTCTCGGTGTAAACCGACCCCAGCCCCACCCATCCCAAAAGGGCAGGCGAGTTATCCTCGGCCACCAGCTTGATTTGTTTGCCGCGCATGGCGGGCGGCACCAGTTCGGACTGAATTTGCCATTCGCCGCTGTTTTCCAGCGTTATCTTTTGTTTTTCTCCGGTCTCGGCGACAAAGTAAAAACCCGTAGTAGGCAGGGTGTATCCCACGTGAGAAAAGGCGACCGCATTCCCCGCCAGAAAATACGGGGTCTCTATGTTTCCGATAAATGCGTCACCGCCAGCGCAATAAGTGATCATGCGCCCATCGTTGTAATGTTGTTTGATGTAAACGGGATTTTCTTCGCCGCAGCCACCCACCACCTGGATGGATGATGTTGGGCCAACGGCAGCCAATAGCGCCATCAGCCCCATCAAAAAGAGGGCAGCCGCAAGAGCGAAACGCTTTGCGGTGGGGCGGCTCCAAACAGCCATCAGACCTCTTGCGCGAGGTGTCTTGCTCATCCCTTATGCAACTCCTGTTCGATTTTTTTTAACATTTTTAGCCTTGAGAGCGATGTGCCTTTGCCTTTGCGCCCAAGGGTGACAAAAAATTCAAGCCCTTTCGTATCAAAAAAATCAACCTCTTGAAAAGGAATAAACCCAAGGTCAAACAAGTCCTGGATCAATACCCTGAAGGAGTGCGGCACAAAACACCAGGCGTGCATATCCACATACTGGCCTGTTTGCTGAATAATCTGCATCACTTGTCTGGCGTCTTCAAGCGAGTGGGCAAATGAAAACGCGCCGGTGTACAGCCCTCTCCAGCCGATTGATTCTCCCTTCTTCACTGCATTCAAATAATATTCCACGGCTGTTCCGGGTGTGTGAATTGTGTTTTTAAGAAGATGACTGTCTATGATTTTTGAGATTCCGGTGAGCGGGCGAAAATGGTCAAAGCAGTAGCGCTTGTCTGGCACCGCCAGCGAAATAACGCCATCGTCTTTCAGCACCGCATCACAATCATTCAGAAACCCAATCAAATCTGGCGTGTGCTCAATTACATGCGAGGCGATGATCCAATCGTAATATTTTTTGTGGCCGGTTAGTTGCGCGTAGCTTTCGCCATTCCAGACAAAATCCACATCCTCAATATTGTCCAAATTTACGGGATGGCCGGTGTATTTTGCAATCAGACCGGCGCGGTCGGTGTAATCTACGATGTGAACGCTGAACCCCTCTTTTTTTGGCGCAACTGGGTTATAGCTGGGCCCAATTTCCATCCCCTGGCCTTTGCTATTAATGTGCCGCAACATTTTTTCTTTTCGGTTCATCGTTTTTTCTTGTCTGGATTCAGGCAAAACAGAGACGCAAAATTTTGCGTCTCTGCCCAGTGTCTCTCAAATCTTCATCCCACTTACCCTTTCACCACCTGCCCGCCTTTCATCACAACGGCGATGTTGGCATTATCCTCCAACGAGCGGATGTCTTTGAGCGGGTCTGCGCGCGTGATGACCACATCGGCCAACTTGCCAACTTGCAGCGTACCCACGCGGTCACCCCAGCCCAAACATTCCGCGGCCACTTTGGTCGTCGCCACAATCGCCTGCATGGGCGTCATGCCGATGTTGCACATCAAGCCCAACTCGCGCAGGTTTGTGCCATGCGGCATCACGCCCGCGTCTGTGCCCATGGCAATTTTCACCCCCGCGCGGAAGGCTTTGGCGATGCTCTCGCTGTGCGCCTCAATCACCTCGCGCGATTTGCGGATGCCATACTCCGGCATCCCGCCTTTCTCGCCTGCCTCCAGCACAGCCAGCGGCGCAAGCAAGGTTGGCACAAGGAACGTGCCGCGCTCAATCATCAACTCAATCACTTCGTCATCCAAATAAATTCCGTGTTCGATGGAATGAATCCCGGCGCGAACCGCGTTCTTGATGCCCTCCAGCCCCTGCGCGTGCGCCATCACTTTGATGCCGCGCCGATACGCCGCCTCGCGCACGATCACGTCCAATTCCTCCGGCGAAAATTGCGTAAACTCCGGGTGGTCGGTTGGGCTGAGCACGCCGCCGGTGCTGCAAATTTTGATGACCTCCGCGCCAGCGCGAAGCACCTCGCGCACTTTCTTGCGCACTTCCTCAACACCATCGCAAGTGCCATCAGGAAAACCCGGGTAAGGCAAAAACAAATCAAACTCGCGCCCGCTGCGCATCCAGCCATCAGCGTGGCCGCCGGTGATTGTCAACACGGTGACGCTGATTTGCATGCGCGGGCCGAGGACAACGCCATCATCCGCGGCCTGCTTCACGCCCGGGTCGGCCCCGCCCGCGTCGCGCACGGTGGTGATGCCCGCGTTGATCGTGTTGCGCATGTATTTCGTCGCGTTAAAGAATTTCATGGAAAACGGGGTGGTCATATCGCGGGCAATATTCACGCCTTCCAGCATCAAATGCACGTGCGTGTCAATAAAGCCCGGCAAAATAAACCCGCCTTTTGCGTCCATGTGTTTGATGTCGCCCGCAGGCAAGCGAATCTCGTTCTCGTGGCCGATGGCGCGGATGTGGTCGCCCTCCACCAGAACCGCCGCGTTTGCGAGTGGCGCAGCGCCTGTGCCGTCAATAAGTGTGCCGTTTTTGATGAGGATGTGAGACATGATGAGATAAGTGTACCCCCAGCGGGGTTGGGCATCAGGGATACCGAATGTGCGCTGGTGGCCGCCATCCCCGCTTTCGCGAGGAGGACGTGGATAAATCCGGCGGCTAATCGGTTGGAAAACCCGCTCGCGGGTTATCGCAGAATTTTTTAACCCGCGCCAGCGGGTTTCCTAATGCTTAGAAATTGTTTTTCAATTCAAACCAGACTCCAATTTTCGCCGGAATTACTTTGTG
>DAORUN010000181.1:0-4089 GCA_035433205.1 Thermoflexales bacterium
AGGTGGATGCGCTGGAGACGGTGGATGTGCTGCTGATCCCGGTGGGCGGCGGCGATGGCCTGAGCGCGGCGCACGCATCCGAGATCATCAGCTTGATTGAGCCGAGCATCGTCATCCCCATGCATTACCGCGCCGAGGGCCTGAAGCCAAAAGAAAATTTGGACACGGTGGCAAAGTTTCTCAAAGAGATGGGGCTGAGCGATGTCAAAACACAAGACAGCCTCAAAATCACAAAATCTCAGTTGCCAGACACCACCCAAGTTGTTTTGCTTGAGGTGAAGCAATGAAATTAGAAATAGGAAATAAGAAATTGATGGGGCGCAATCTTATTTCTTATTTCTCGCTTCTGTGCGCCAGCCTGGTTTTGGTTTCTTGCGCGCAACCCGCGCAGCTAACGCCCGCGGTTGCGCCCACGCCCGCGCAGGTAAACGCCGCCGAGGCGCAGACGCATTTGGATGCGGCGAAGACCGCCCTGCGCGCAGGCGACCTGGCCAAAGCGCAGACCGAGGCCAAAGCGGCCACAACTGCCAACCCGCAAAGCAGCGATGCGTTTTATGTGCTGGGTAATGTTTACAACCAACAAGCCATTGGGCTGGCAGATGAAGGCCAGCGGCAGGATGTCTTCACAAAGGCGCTTGAAGCCTATCAAAAAGCCATCAGCTTGAACCCCAAAAATGACGCCGCGCTGGTGAATTTGGGGACGGTGTATTACCAAAACGGGCAGTTTGATGAGGCGCTGAAAAACGTGCAGGCCGGGCTGGCCATCAACCCAAATGATGCCACCACCCAATATATTTTGGGCACCATTTATTTGCAGCAAGACCCCGCCACCAAACCCGGCGTGGTAGATAGCGCCCGCGCGGCGTTTGAGAAAGCCATTCAGCTTGACCCGAAGATGGCGGTGGCCTACACCGGCTTGGCCACTGTTTTGCTGTTCAAAAACGATTACACCAACGCAAAAGTTAACGCTCAAAAAGCGGTTGATCTTGCGCCCGGCTCCAAAGACCCGTATGTGTATTGGGCGCTGGCGCAGGCGCAATGCCAAAGTAATGATTTTGTCAACGGCGCAAAAACCATCGCCCTGATTAACAGCCTGAACCCGCAGGATGCGCGGTTTAAGACGCAGGTGCAAACGCTGGCCGCGCGATGCAAGTGAATTAAAAATGATACTTGGCGTCTCTGGGGTAAAACTATCTGGCAGGCAGGAAAATTATGATTAAGCTGGTGATGAGTTGGAACATCAAGGACGACGCGGAGTCGGCCTATTTTGAATTTGTGGTGCAAGAGTTTGTGCCCGGCATCATGCGGATGGGCATCCGCCCGACCGAGGCGTGGTACACCGTGTATGGCGAAGGCCCGCAAATCATCACCACCGGCATTGTGGCCGACCGCGATACGCTAAACACCGCCTTGCAAAGCCACGAATGGACCGACCTGCGCGCCAAGCTGGAGACATTTGTCACCGACTTTAAGCAGCGCGTGGTGGATAAGTGATGCGCGTTCGCGCTTTTATTCGTCAAACATCTCGCCCACGCTCTTGCCCTCGTGCACGCGCTGAATCACCTCGCCGATGAGCGGGGCGATGGACAGCACCTTGAGATTGGGCAGCCGGTGTTGCGGCGCAATGGGCAATGTGTTGGTGGTGATGATCTCTTTCACATCAATTCCGCGCAATTTTTCTATGCCAGCGGAGGTGAAAGCCGGGTGTGTGCAGCAGATATACACATCTTTTGCCCCATGATCGCGCACCACTTGCACCGCGTTGGTGATGGAGCCTGCGGTCAAAATTTCCTCGTCCACCACAATTGCGGTTTTGCCAGACACCTCGCCAATCAGGGATAGCGCCTCGGATTGCATGGTGTTGCCCATGCGCCGTTTTTCCACAATCGCCATGGGCGTATCCAGCTCGGCGGCAAAATTGCGCGCTTTTTTGGCAAACCCCAAATCGGTTGAGACGATGACCACATCATCAAGCTGTTTCTTTTTGAGGTAATCCACCATCAAATGAAACGCGGTCAACTCATCGCCGGGGATGTCGAAGAAGCCCTGGATTTGCCCGGCGTGCAGGTCTACCGTGATGTAGCGATCCGCGCCCGCCGCGCTGATCATGTTGGCGATCATCTTGGCGCTGATGGGCACGCGCGGCTGGTCTTTTTTATCGCTGCGGGCGTAGGCCATATACGGAAAAACCGCCGTGATCCGCTCGGCAGAGGCGCGGCGCAAACAATCAATGGTGATGAGCATCTCCATGATGTTGTCGCTCACGGGCGGGCACATGGTTTGAATCACATACGCATCCTGCCCGCGCACGGTCTCGTGCAAGCGCACAAAAATATTTTCATTTGGGAAGCGCACAATATCGCGCCCGCTGAGCGGTATGCCCAGGTGCGCCGAGACTTCTGCCGCGAGTTCGGGGTGGCTGGTGCCTGCCACTAGCTTAATGTCTGATCCCATATTTTTAACGGTAATGTTTTTGTTCATGCGCCACCTCATTCAAAAGGTCAGGCCGCGCTCTGGTCATTTACTGTGCCGCGAATAAATTCCACAATTGTGGCGATGGGCGTTCCGGGGCCAAACACCCCCGCAATGCCTTGTTGTTTTAAGCCGGGGATATCGTCATCGGGAATGATGCCGCCTGCGAACACGGGCACATCCTCCATGCCTTGCGCCCGCAATGCCTGCACAATGCGCGGAAGCAGCGCGTTGTGCGCCCCGCTCAAAATGCTCAGGCCAACCGCGTCCACATCCTCTTGCAAAGCTGCGCTGGCAATCATCTCCGGGGTTTGGCGCACACCGGTATAAATCACCTCCATCCCCGCGTCGCGCAATGCTCGCGCAATAACCTTTGCGCCGCGGTCGTGTCCATCCAAACCGGGCTTGGCTATCAACACGCGGATGGGTTTCTCGTGGGTCGTGTTCATGCGGATAACAATTTTACC
Source organism: Thermoflexales bacterium (assembly GCA_035433205.1). Lineage (GTDB taxonomy): Bacteria > Chloroflexota > Anaerolineae > J036 > Brachytrichaceae > DAORUN01. The sequence goes on from DAORUN010000181.1 coordinate 2,940, forward strand.
CGCTTGAAAATTATGAATTGCAAATGACAGATAAAGACGCCGCGCTAATTCGTAATTGAATACGCCTGTGCCCACACGTTTGCCAAAATATCCCAGCGGTATTTTTCTGCGCGGGCAAGCGCGGCGCGGCTGAGGTCTTCGCGCAGGGCGGCATTTGTCAGCACGGCGCGAAGACCATCGGCCAAAGCCACAGGGCTGCCCGGCGCAACCAGCACGCCCGCCGCCCCATCGCCCAGCACCTCGCGCCGGTCGCCCACGTCACTGGTCACAACCGGAACGCCCACGCTCATGCTCTCTACAATTTTTAGCGGCGAGCGTCCGCGCATGGCGGGTTCATCGCGGGCGGGGTCTACCGAGCAAGCCGCGCGAGCCAGCAACGCCCGCGCCTGCGCAGGCGCAACGCGCCCCGCCCATGCCACCGCATCTGCCACGCCCAGCCGCGCGGCCTGCGCCTGCAAAGCGGGCCGGTCATCGCCATCGCCAATCATGCGCAGTTGGGCGCGCGGCATGTTTTGGCGCAAGAGGGCAAAGGCGTCCAGCAAAACATCCACGCTGTGCGTTTGAATGCTCATCGCGCCCACGTAAGCGACCGTGTTCGCAGAGATTTCTTCGCGCGGGGCTGGCCCATCCACCCCGGCAATGCCATTTGGCACGTAAAAAATTTTGTGAGATGGCACGCCCAGCGCCCGGTAACGCGCCATCAAAAAACGGGTGTTGCAGGTGATGGCTTTTGCGCGGGCGGGCAATTTGTCTTCCCACCAGCGGATGCCCGCGCGTTGCCACGCCGCGCTGGTGCGGTTGGCCGCTGCCTCGTAATCGTCGCAATCCACAAACAGCGGGATGCCCAGCCGCCGCGCGGCCAGCCAGCCCGCCGCGCCGTTCATGGGCTGCGGTTTGCACACGTGTATGGCATCGGGTTTGAGGGCGACCGCCCGCGCATACAACGCTCGCGTGGCGTTGGCCGCCACCTTTAGCAACTCTGCGCCGCCAAAATAGCGGCGTTGGCCGGGCGGGCCATACACGTGCATTTGCGCCACATGCTCGCACACAACGCCATCTATTTCAGCGGTCAGACCGCTGGTGAGCGATCTGACCGCTTCATAGGTTGGATGGAGCAGCAGCAGGCGCGGCTCGTGACCCATCCGCGCCA
>DAORUN010000182.1:0-3830 GCA_035433205.1 Thermoflexales bacterium
GGCTCCGAACCTTGCGGCCATTGCGCCGCCGCCGCTGGCATTGAGGTGGTCAACGTCAGGACAAAAGCAGAAAAAACAAAAGCAATTTTCTTAAGCATGGTTGCTCCTTATGCTTTTAATGACGACCCAAAGCGGCTCAATGTTCCATCGCAACCGCATTTTATTTGCGCGGGGCTTCGGCGTTCACCGTGTAATGGTCGGTGCGCTTGTGATGGGTGGCGCGGTGTTCAGATCCATCTGCGCCTGAATGGAGTAGCCCTCGTACCATGGCTGCTCATTGCCCGCCCAGTCACGGGCGCGCACGCGGAACTCGTATGTGCTGCCCGGGTTGCCCACAAACACCGTGCTGGTCACCGGCAAAGCCACGCCCAGCGTAATCCATTGGGTTTGGGTGAGCGTCTCAAACGAGTAAATGGGCTGATAGGTGATGGTTGGCACGGTCTCCAGCACGGTCGAGGCGCGGGTGACCTCCTTGCCGTTTTGCACCACCACTTCTTGCGCGGGCTTCTCCACCTCGCGCATCTCCACCGTCTGCGAGAAATTTGTCATGGCGTGCACAATCTCGCGGTATTGCACATCGTAGCTGGATGGCCCGCTGGCCGTGTCGGTGGCCCACCACATCAGTTGAATGCCGCGGGCGGCGGTATACGGCTGCGAAGCCGTGATCTTGACCGCGCCAGACGCATCTACCTGCGCCCCCAACACCGGGCCGCCCACAAACTCGGCGCTTTGCATTTGCGCCCACGGCGGCGAGCGATCCACCTGAATGCGGCGCGGTTCGCTCCAATCGCTCACGGCGCTGCCATCGCTGGCGCTCACCCGCCACAAATACACGCCATCTGCGGGCAGGGCGGTCACCCAGTTTGTGTCGCTAATCCAGTTGCTGCTCGCCGATTCGGTGCTGCCATCTTTCCAGAGCGTGGCATAAAACGCGCGTTGCGAACCCGGTGAATCGGGGTCGCCCGCGTCCAGCCAGCTTAGCGTTTTTGTCACGGCGTTGGTCCAGCCAGTGCTGCTGATGGGATCTGTGACGATGGGGATAAAAGGCGGGAGATTTCCAAAGTTCACCTGCGCGGCCCCATCGCGATTAACATATTCCAGCTCCAGCGTGTGCAAACTGCCCGTGACCGAGATCACCCGCTGATGGCTGATAAGCGCGTTCGTGATCGTGTCGGAGGCGTTCCAGGCGTCAATTTCGAGGCGGCCATCCACCCAAAGCCGCACGCCGCCCACCGCGTTCACGCTCACCGGCACTTTGCCCTCTGGCATCGCCATCACCCGCGTCCAGCGCGCAGAGAAACCCAGCGCGCTCATGTTTGGCGCGGGCGGGGCGGCATCCCACACAAACCCCAGCGCAGGCGATGCCTTGACCAGCGAGGCGGGCGATGAGAGTAGGGCGTTATTAAAATATTGCCCCACCCACGAGCCGTAAATGCTGGGCAGCGGGTCGCCCTCTGGGTATTGGCTGAGCTGCATGACCGTGAGTTTGCGCATGTCGCCCGCGCCCAGCCGCAGCGCGTCAAATGTGCGCGGGTCGCCCGCGCGGGTGGCGTCGGTTGGGATGAGATGGCGGCGGCCATCGCGCACCAAATACACCTTCGAGGTGTCATCTTCTGAAAGAACGACCAGCGGGCCGCGCCACACAAACCGCATTGCATCGGCCCACATCACGCGCGGCTTGTCATCGGTGGTGAGGTTGCCCAGCCGCACGCCGCCTTTGCCCCCCGCCACAAACGGGAACGCGCCAAGCGACATCCAACCCTGCGTGGAATCGTGCTGAGAGCGACGCGAAAGGTGCATACCCTCGGCGTCTAAAATTTTGTAGGTGGTGCTGCGAGAAAAACTATCGTCCTCGTCATCCTTGGGCATCCACGCCAAAACTTCCCACATGCCATCAAACGGCAGGTCTGGCGACCACTGCACCCAGGCGGTGTCCTCGCCAGCTTGCTGGGTAGATGTGTCTGCAGAGCGCAGCCAGCGCGAGCTTCCGCCCAGGCCAAAACCATCCACGGCGGCCCAATCGCCAAACTGGGCAAAACCGGGGTCGCGGTCGTCCACCATCACCTCAAACGTGCTTTTTGGGGCGATGGGATACGCGCCCTTGCCCAGCCCCGGCACAATCGTCACCAGCCCAAAGCCAGCGTAACCCGCGCCCCATTCAAGGTCGGTGTCGGGTTTGCCTTGCAGGTTGGGGCGCACAATCATCGCCTGGCGGCCCTTGGTGGTGTCATAGCCAATGATCGTCCCGGCGTGGCTGCCCCAGGGCGATACGCCAAACACGCCAATCAGCGGGCGGCCCGCGTCAATCTCGCTTTTTATTTTGTCAAAGGTTGGCTCGTAGATGGGTGTGATCGTGAAGTTATAGCCCTTCTCTTTCACAAACATGTTGAAGCCATACGCCACATCGGCGGCGTCAAAAACCGTGTCGCCGGGGTAGCCGTTGCCATTGCCATTGCCGGTGCATTGCAGGTTGGGGAACAGATCGCGCAGACGTTGCAAGGTTGCAACTTCTTTGCCCACCCACAAATTGGGAAACCCGTTGCCCGACCAATATTTAAGGATGGACGCGCTGGCAATCGTAAAGCACCCCGGCCAGCACCCATCTGTGTCACACGAACATTGCCACACATTTTTAGAGTTGGGCATCAGGTCGGTGGCAACGTTGCGCAGGGTCACGCGCGAACCAGCAGATGTGTTCGCGGGCGGCTTACTGGATTGCGCCAGCGCCGGCGCTGGAAAGACAAGACTGACCAGCGCGGTCAAAAGGACAAGACCCCGGAAAATGCGCACTTTGGGGAAGATTATAACTGGACTTACCCAAAACGCTAAAAATGAGGAGTGATCAATAGGCAAATGGAGAACGTCATTTCCGCGCCTGACAAAACATTGCCCAATTGACCACTTCTAAAAATGGGTGCATTTGCCAAATGAGGCAAAAAAAGCCCCGAAGGGGCGTTTCATACCAGGCGGGAGCGAATCTCCACGCCAATTTGCCCGGAGCGCCGCTCCGGGCTGGTATGGAACGCGCCTTTGGCGCTTAAAAAATCGCACACCCTCGCCCTAATTTCCCTCTGCCCCTTTTGGCGAATGCACCCAAAAAAAATTGCGCGTTCGGGCTAAACACAACCCCGAACGCGCAAAAGGTATTTACCAACTCGGCTTGGCGTTAATTCCCCAAGCCAGGCAGCATGATGCCAAACATGAGCATGGCGAAGAACCCGCACACGCACAACACTCCCAGCAGCAAGTTCAACCCGCTGATGATGATCCCCGCCACTGCAAGGCCATCGCCGGTTTCTGCGCCGTTGCTCTTTTTAATTTCACTGCGCCCCATAAAGCCGGTGACCAGCCCAATGATGCTGCCGATAACTGGGAACAGCACCCACGAGACCAGGCCAGAGATCAGGCTGATGATAGCCAGCGTGTTTGTTTTTGGCACAAACACCGGCGCAGATGACGCGAGAGGTTCGGGCGCGGGAAGCAGCAGCGGCTGATCTGCGCCAGCCACACGTTCGGTTTCGCGCACGTTGTCTTGCAGCGTCTTTGAGGTGTCCTCAATGGCGCTGTTCATATCATCCACCACATTTGCGGCTGCCTCGCGAGCAGAATCCTCAACTGTTTGCGGCGTAATTGGCTCCAGCGGGTCAATTGGTTGAATATCTTTATTCCAATCTGGCGTTTGGTTGATTGGTGTGTCGTTCATTTTTTTTCGCGCTCCTGTAATTTCTTTATTAGGATTACGGAGTTTAACGCAAAAAGTTGCGTTGAAAACAGATTGGCCTTGCGCAAAATGGATGTCAAACAACGAAAAAACGCCCGTCATTCCCGCG
>DAORUN010000183.1:0-3613 GCA_035433205.1 Thermoflexales bacterium
GCCGACTTTTGCAAAACAGGGTGCAGGGCAAACGCGCCGTTCTTAAACCCATCCGCCGCAAACATTTGCGGGCTGGGCGAGGCATTGATGATGACCACGATCTTGTCTTCCTTCACATCCGCGCGCCCCGCGCCATCCATCACCATGACGATGAGGCCGGGCTTTTGCCCCGCGCCTTGATTGAGGAATGACACGCGCTTGAGCACCTCATCTGCGCTGCCCAGCCGGAAGAGCGGGCTGCTCTTGCGCACTTGCAGCATCTCGCGGAAATGCGCGTTGGCGCTTTTTATGGCCGCGCTGGTGGGGCGGATGGCCGCGTTTGCCAGCACAGGCTTCGCCGCTGCCCAGCGGTCTTTGATGCTGGGTGGCAACCCGCGCCCCCAGCCGTTTTCGGTGTAGCTAAAGTCCAGCACGTTGAACCAGTCGCCGCTGTTATAACTATCTCGGTCAAGGCTCTTGCTGCGCAGAATGTCATCGCCCGCGTGGAAAAACGGGATGCCTTGCGCCAGCATCACCACATCCAGCGCTAGGTTGTTGGCGCGCACGCGCTGCGCCAGCGAGGTGTTGGCGGGCAAGGCCCACGCCAGCTTGTCATACAACGTCTCGTTGTCATGGGCGCTAATGTAATTGATCGTCTCTCTGGGCGCGGCGGCGTAGGCAGCAGACGAGCCGCCGTATAGGATTTGCTCACCGCGGGCCGTGGCCCCATCTGCCCGCGTGATGACAAAGTTTTTGAGATTGCCCGCCAGACCCAGCTTGATCCAATCGGCATACTCGGCCAGCTTGCTTTGTTGAATATCTGCGGCGTTTTTGTTGATGGCGTTTGGCGCGAGGGCCAGCCCGCTGGCAAACCCCTGCGTGGTTGGCGCGTCAAACGGGCTGCCGCCGCGCACCGCGTCGCGCAGGCGGTCGTTAAACGAGCCAATGCCCGTGCCGGCCAGATTGCCTTGCACGGCGTTCACGCCCCGCGCGTTGTTTTGCACCTCGCCAAAATTCCAGCCTTCGCCATACACGTAAATTTTCTTGCCGTCCACGCCGTCCTTCTCCAGCGTTAGCGCGTCCAGCGCGGCGCGAAGTTTGGTCATGTTGCTCAGCATGTGATGCCCCATCAGGTCAAACCGGAAGCCATCCACCTTGTATTCTTTGGCCCACATCACCACGCTGTCTATGATGAACTTTTCCATCATGGCGTTTTCGCTGGCGGTGTTTTGGCAGCACGTGCTGGTCTCCACGCCGCCCTCTTTGTTCAAGCGGTAAAAATAGCCCGGCACAATTTTGTCAAACACGCTTTTGTCGTCCTGCCCGCTGGCGGTGGTGTGGTTATACACAACATCCATCACCGTTCTCAGGCCGATGGCGCTCAGACCGGCCACCATCTGCCGGAACTCCACAACCCGCGCCGTGCCGTTGGGGTCGGTGGCGTAGCTGCCCTCTGGCGTGTTGAAGTGATACGGGTCGTAGCCCCAGTTGTAGCCATCTTTGCCATTGAACTGCTCTACCAGCGCGGTTTGTTTGTCGCTGGCTGGCCCGTAACTCCTCAGCAGTTTTGCATCCGGCTCGGCGCGTTTGCTGGCGTCCTCCTCAATCGTGGCGATGTCGAACGCGGGCAGCAGATGCACATGCGTCAAGCCTGCATCGGCCAGCGCCTTGAGGTGCTTCATGCCGTTGCTGTTCGCCTGCGTAAACGCGCCGTATTTGCCGCGCAGGGTGGGGGTCACGGTCTGGTCGCCAATGCTGAAATCGCGGATGTGCAGCTCATACAAGACAATATCCTCAATGCGATCCAGCGCGGGTTTTTTGAGCGCGTCCCAGCCATCGGGCTTGAGCGTTTTGTCGCGCAGATCCGCAAACTGGCTGCGTTTGCTGTTCGCGCTCAGGCTGATGGAATACGGGTCGGTGACGAGATTCTTCTCCACCTTGCCTGTGCGCGGCGAGAACACCTCCACCTCCAGCAAATAAAATTTGTTCTTCCAATCTGGGTCGCCGGTCACGCTCCACACGCCGCTTTTTTCATCCAGCTTCATTGGCACAATGACCTTGTCGTTCGTGGCGGCATCTTTGAAAATGTGCGCGGCCATGCTCCGCGCGGTGGGCGCCCACACGCGCAGGGTGGGGGTGATCCCATCCCAGGAAACGCCCAGCGTTGTTTGCGAGGCCGCGGCGGCGAACACGTCATCCATCGCGCCCGCAGTTTGCACGCCTGCGCTGTCTAGCGCGTTGCCTTTGTCATCGCGCAGGGTGATGGCGATCTGGCCCTTGAGCAAGGTCACCGCATCCGCTGCGGCTTTTTCATCCAGCTTGAGCGCGGTGTAGCCCATGAGATGCGGGAACTGCTTGAACACATCGCCGCCTGGCCCGCCGCTGGCGTAAGTGAGCGTGTAGACCTGCCCGCCGCTCACGCCTTTGGAGCCAAGCTTGAGGTCGGCGTTTTGCGCCACGCGCAGTTCATACGTAAATTTTGGCGAGCCAGTCACGTTCCAGAGCAGCGTATCGCGGTTCACCCAGTAGGCCTTTTGTTTGGCAATGTTGCCTTTCGGCGCGCCATCGGTAGAGAGGACAAGTTCTTTTTTGTTCACGTCAAATCCAAAATACACCTCGGCGTTGGCAGATGGCACACTGATCGTCACCAGTTTGCCTGCGTCGCCCAGGTTTTCCTCAGGTTTGTTAAACAGCATCACCCGCGCGGTGTAATCGCCGGGCGGCAAATTTTTTGTGCTAAAGCCATACACGCCGTCAAATTCGGGGTCGGTCATGTAGGTGCTCAGGCAGGTTTTGTCGTCATCGGTTTTGCAGCCCAGTTCGTTTTGCAAACTGCCAAAAATGATGGGCATGGCGTTGTCTGCGCTGTTTGCCACCACGTGCGATTTGTGGTCATACACAAACGTCACCTTTGCGGCTTTGTCCAGTTTGAGCGCCACGTTGGGGCCGTTGCGGTCGGCCTTGCCGCCGTAATTCTCGCCCCAGCCATCGTTTAGGGCCACTTTGTATTCGTATGCCCCCGCCGGAATATCAAACGCGCCAATCCAAAGGTCGGCGGTTTTGTCGTAGGTCAAATACGTTTTGGCGCAGGTCGGTTGCCAGTCGCCGGGGCATCCCAGTTTGGATTGAATCGTGCCGGGGATGGTGACCGTCTTCGGCGGCGGCGTGTCCGATTGCGCGGGCGCGCTCGCAAGGGCGGGGCTGGGCGCGGTGAGAGCGGTAAGGGCGAATATTAAAGCCAGGCACGTTCGCTGAAGCAAGTTAAACATGATTCTTGATAAATTCAAACTGGACTTACGCCAAAAATCCCTTGAACGCGGGGAATGCCTCGCCCCTACGCCTAAACCTTCGGTTTATTTCATCATTTTCACGAGATTAGCACTGTTTTGCGTAAATCTAGTTATGCAACTTTTTATTTTCCTGAAAGCCCGACGCTAACCAAAATCACATACTAATCAATAATTTTCCCTAATCCAATAAAAAATTTTATTGAATTCTTTCCACATTTTGCCAGAAATTAGCGCATCAATCTCTGGGTCATTTAGTAGGAAATCTGCTGCTTTATCAATGAAAGCACATTCTTTATCCTCTTCACCGAAAGGAACATTGGCCAAAATGTTGTATTCATTCTTTT
>DAORUN010000184.1:0-3505 GCA_035433205.1 Thermoflexales bacterium
GTGAACCTTGCGCCCCAGATTTACCTGCGCAAGTTGTACGAGTTGGGCGGCAAAGATTTTTTTGATGTCGCCGCCGCCAAACCCTATGGCTTTGACATCCCGCCCGATGACCGGCGCGTGGACGCGGGCGTGCTGAACTTCTCTCACGTGATTTTGATGCGCGAGGAGATGGCGCGGAATGGCGACGCCGATAAAGCCATTTGGCTCACCCAATTTGGATGGAACGCCCAACTGCCCAACTGGAAAGGCGAGGCCAGCCCGTGGAGCGGCGTGAGCGAGGCGGCTCAGGCCGATTACACCCGGAGCGCCATCGCCCGCGCGGCTGGCGAGTGGAGCTGGGCTGGCGCGATGTTTGTGCGGGCGGCGCAACCCGCCGCTTCGCTTAACAGCGCGGAATGGGGTTTTGCCCTTTACGATCAGGGCGGCCAGCCGCGCCCAGTTTTACAAAGTTTGACCGATGCGCTGGCCGCGCTAAAAAGCGGGGCCATGCCCGCGCCTCGCGCTCAGCTTTTTGCGGTGTGCGATGGCGCGGCGAACTGCGCGCCCAACCCGGCGGCTCAGTTCAGCCCGGAGTGGCGGTTTAGCAACCTCGGCGCAGACATCCCCCAGCGCGAGGACGCCCGCGTGACGTTCACTTTCACCGGCGATTCGCTTGCGCTCATTGTGCGGCGCGGCGATTACCGCGCCTATTCGTTTGTGCAGGTGGATGGCAAGCCGGCCAATCTTTTGCCCAGCGAAACCGGCCCAAACGGGCGCGGCGCGTATCTCATCATGACCTCGCCAGACCTGGCCCCGCGCGTGGAAACCGTGCCGGTGGCCAGCGGTTTGGGCGCGGGCGTTCACACCGCGCAGGTGTTTGTAGATCGCGGCTGGAATCAATGGGCGCTCATTGGCTGGGTGCCCGGCGCAAGCGCGGCCACTGGCCTGCCCGGCTGGCTGGGGATGGCGCTGCTGGCGCTGGCCGGTTTGTGCGCGGTCGTTTTTGTGGGGCTGTTTCGGTTTGCGCGTTGGGCCGATGGGATACGCGGCCTGCGCGAACACGTCTCCCCGCCCGCGCTTGTGGCGGTCGCGGCGGCCCTCGGCACATGGCTGGCGGCCTGGCTTTCCTGGGCGCAAGATGCGGCCACGGCCTACCGCAATTTGGGTTTGCCCGCCAACGTCATTATCAGCGGCGCGGCCTCTGGCGTGTTGTTTTGGTCGCCCGCGCTGGTGGTCAGCCTGATTGCGCTGGCCGTTTTGTTTGTGCTGGTGCTTTTGCGGCTGGAGGTGGGTTTGATGTTGCTCGCGTTCTTCATCCCGTTTTACCTCATCCCCCAACGCCTGTTTGCCAGCGCGTTTAGCATGGTGGAACTGCTCACGCTGATGTGTTTGGTCTCGTTTGCGCTCAAAAACCTGACAGGTTGGCGCAAGCCTGTGAGGTTTGGCGTTACCCTGCTGGATGCGGGTGTGCTTTTGCTTGTGCTGGTCTCGTTTGCCTCGGCCATGCAGGCGCAATACCGCGTGGAGGCGTTCCGTGAGGTGCGGGTGGTCATCGCCGAGTCGGCGGCGGTGTATCTCATCCTCCGCGCGTCATCGCTCAACCGCGACCAACTGCGCCTGATTTTGGGCGGGTTTTTGGCGGGCGCGGTGGCGGTGGCGGGCATTGGGCTGTTCAATTACGCGCGGGGCATTCGCTTTGCCGCCGAGGGCGGGCTGCCGCGCATTCGCAGCGTGTATGGGTCGCCCAACAACGACTCTTTGTTTTTGGGGCGGGCGTGGCCGTTGCTGGTCGTTTACACATTGGCAAGTTTCAAAAACCTCACAGGTCTTCGCAAATCTGTGAGGTTTATCCCGCTTCTCGCGCTGGCGCTCGTCACGTTCGCGCTGGCGCTCACGCAATCGCGCGGGGCGTTGTTGCTGGGTTTGCCCGCCTCTGTTTTGGCGATGTGTTTTGCGGCGGGCGGCAAGTGGCGGCGAGTGGGGTGGGTCTTGCTCGGCGCGGGCGCCATCGGCCTGATGTTGTTGTTTAGCGGCGCGCTGAACCCGCTTTTGCGCGGCACGCGGCTGGCCAACGCGCTGGATTTGGTGAACGGCACCGGGTTCTTCCGCATCAATTTGTGGCAAAGCGCGTGGGAAATGTTCCGCGATCATCCGCTGTTTGGCGTTGGGCCAGATAACTTTTTGTATGCCTACCGTGGGTTTTACATCACGCCCGCGGCGTGGCAAGAGCCAAATCTTTCGCACGCGCACAACTTCTTTTTTGACACGCTGGCGCGGCTGGGCGCGGCGGGCGTGGCCGCGTGGGGCGTTTTGCTGGCCGGGTTGGCCATCAACCTGCGCAAGCTGCTAAAAATTGACCGCTGGCTGGGCGTGGCGATGGTGGGTTTGTTTGCCGATGTGTTCGCGCACGGGTTTGTGGACAACTCCTTTTTTCTGGTGGACCTGGCATTTGTGTTTATGCTGGCGTGTGGTATAGTCTCGCGCATTGTTTCGGGAGACCGAGGCAATACTTGAATCGCTATCTTTTAATACGGAGGTGATAGCCTATGAGTAGTCCGAAACTCAGCGCCATGGCTTCACCTCTGGAGAACCTTCTCTAGAGAGAGCCATGGCGCGGCGAAACGGTCATCCGAATGGGTGGCCGTTTCGTTTTTTCTGGATTGTTGGAAGTGAATTCACCGCGGAGGCGCGGAGATCCAGAGAATTTTCTTTCTTTTGCGTCTCCGCGCCTCCGCGGAGAAAAATAAATCCCGTTCATCCCCTTTATCCATCTTAATCTCATCGCGTTATACTACAAACCGACCAGTCGGTCTGTGACTTGCAAACCTCACAGGTCTCGCAGACCAGTGAGGTTTAGGCGATAAGATGGCAAAACAAACACCGCTCCACGCGGAGCAACCTTTTATTTCAACGGAAGAGATGGGCGACACGCGCGGCACAATTTTGGATGCCGCGCTGGATGTGTTTGCCGAGAAGGGCTATCACTCGGCGCGGGTGGATGAGATCGCCGACCACTCCAAAACATCCAAAGGCGCCATCTACTTTCATTTTCCCAACAAAGAAAAACTTTTTCTGGCGCTGGTGGACAAGTTCGCCGACCTGCTGGAACGGCGCGTGACCGATGCCATCCAGAAAGAGAAGGCGGGCATGGATCGCGTGCGCGTGGCGATTGAAGTCTGCCTTGACACGTTTAGCTCGTATCGCCGCCCGGCCAAGGTGCTGCTGGTGCAGGCGGTTGGGCTGGGTGTGGCGTTTGAGGACAAGCGCAACGCCATCAACGACCGGTTTGCGCGGTTGATCGCCTCGTATCTCAAAGAGGCCATCAAACTGGGCGAGATTCCGCCGGTGAACGTGGATGTGATCTCGGTGGCGTGGATGGGCGCGATCTACGCGCTGGTCATCCGTTGGATCACCACCAACGAACCCACGCCGCCGCAAATTGTCAGCACGCTCGTCCCAGCCTTGCTCAGGAGTGTGGGCTATGAACCCAGATAAAGCTCCTCGCGCAGGGCAGGGCGGGGGGTGG
>DAORUN010000185.1:0-3456 GCA_035433205.1 Thermoflexales bacterium
AAAAATAAAAATCTCGCGAACATCAACATGCCCGCGAGATTTTGGTGAGACAAACTATTTCACGCCCAGAAGTTCAACATCAAACGTCAGGCGCGAGTTGGCCGGAATTGGCCCGTTTGCAACCGCGCCATACGCCAGCTCTGGCGGAATGATCAGGCGGCGCTTGCCGCCCACTTTCATCGTGGCCAGCCCTTCATCCCAACCCTTGATGACCTGACCGGTGCCAATTTTGAACTCAAAGGGTTGGCCGCGTTTCACGCTGCTGTCAAACACCGTGCCGTTATCCAAATAGCCGGTGTAATGCACGGTGACCGTCTGGCCTGTTTTGGGTTGCGCGCCTGTGCCCACCACTGTATCTACATATTGCAAACCGGTGACGGTTTTGGTGCCCACCGGCGCGGGCGCGGTGGCATTTTTTGCAGCTTGCGCGGCGGCGGTGGCTTGCGCGGCAATCTGCGCCGGGCTAAGCGTGGCCGCAGCTTGCTGCTGTGTTGTGTTGGCGGCGCTGGCGCTAGACCGCGTTCCGCTGGCGGGGATGGCCGCAAGGGCCACCAAAAACAATGCAGCCGCGATAAGCACGGCTACGACAATCCATGTGTTACTAATCTGTCGGCTCATGGCGGGGAGTTTAGCATGAGAGCTTTTCGCTTGCATTTTGCGCTAAGATTGCGGCATGCCTGTCGCGCATCTTTCATCGGTCAATTTGTATTACGAAACGCATGGCTCGGCTTTTTACCCGCCGCTTATTTTCCTGCATGGCGCGTGCGAGACATTTCAGATAAGCTGGAGCAAGCAAACGCCTGTTTTTGCCGAGCGTTATCATGTCATTGGGGTAGACCTGCGCGGGCACGGCCAAAGCGATAACCCCGCGGGTCTGCTTGAAATACAAACGCTTGCAAGCGATGTGTATGAGTTACTTGGGCATTTGGGCTACACCCGCGCCCATGTGTGTGGGTTTAGCGGCGGCGCCAGCACGGCGCTGTTTTTTGCCACGCAATACGCCCACGCGCTTCGCTCACTCATCCTTGTGAGCAACAACATGGAAAAAGACCAGATGCGCGTGAAAAATGGTTTTTGGAGCCCAGAAAGGCAACGCCGCGAAGAACCAGTGTGGTGGAAGACGATGGAGAAAATTCACCGGATTGACCCCGCCATTTTGCTGAGCTGGTGGGAAGCTTTGGACGAGCGCAATCCCGGCTACACCCCAGAGATGCTGGCCCACATCGCCGCGCCCGCGCTGGTTGTGGGCGGCGACCGCGACCCAATCGTGCCGCTGGAACAATCGCTCAAGTTGTACCGGGCGCTGCCCAACGCGCAGCTCGCCATTTTGCCCGGCGTGGGGCATGGCGCGCCGCGCAAGCCGCATTTGTTCAACACACTGGCGCTAGACTTTCTGAGCCGAATCCCGCACAACGCGTAAAACAACGAGATTCATCTGCTGAAAAACTGGGCTGAGGAAAATGAGATCGCTTTATATTTTTTATCTTTCACCGCAGAGGCGCAGAGAATCCTCTTTTCCTGGCAAAAGGTAAAAAAGAAAATCTTTCGGTTTTTTATTAAAGGGGCAACTCCCATTAAAATACAACTGGACTTACGAAAACCGCGTTATTTACGAAAAAGTAATGCTTGTCACCCTGAGCGATAGCGAAGGGCCTCTGGCAAATTTAGCCTAAGAGTCATTTAACCAGAGATGCTTCGCTCCGCTCAGCATGACATATCATCGTTTTTTGATTGATTTTGATTCAGTCCTGCGTAAGTCTAGTACAACTGAAAATGTAAAATTACGGAGACGAAAAATGAGCTATGTTGAAAGATTGATGGGGGCAAACGAGGAAGTTCTGGTGCGCGAGCGCCAACATGTGTGGGTGTGGATACCGCGCATGGTTGTGGCCATGATCGCTGTGTCGGCCATCACCGTGCTGACCGTGTTCGCCGCGCAACAAACGAAGACCCAGGCCGTTTTGCTGGCGCTGGCGCTCAATCTCATCCCCATTATTTGGTTTGTCTCAAAGTTTTTGGACTGGATGAACGAGGAATACATCGTCACCAACCGCCGCATTGTGCAAACCGAGGGCACGATCAACAAAAACGTGATTGATTCATCGCTGGAGAAAATTAACGATGTGGTCCTTACCCAGTCTTTTCTGGGGCGCATGTTGAATTACGGCGATTTGGAAATCCTCACCGCCAGCCAGGAAGGCATCAACAAACTCACCCTGCTCTCCGACCCGGTGAAGTTCAAGGTGGCGATGCTGAACGCCAAGGAAGCCCTGCGCGACACCGACGAGTGGCACAAACGCGCAAACGCCGCCGCCACCAGCGATGCGGTGAGCCGCGCCGATATCCCCAAGCTCATCTCGGAACTGGAAGAGTTGAAAAACCGAGGCCTCATCACCCCCGATGAATTTGAGGCCAAACGCAAACGCCTGCTGGATCAAATTTAATTTTTTTAACCGTGTACTCAAAAATTCGCCCGCTCCTTTTTTTGATGGAGCCGGAGCGGGCGCACGCCGTGAGTTACCGCGCCTTGCGTTTGGCAATGCGGTTGCCCGGCGGAGAAGCCATCCTGCGCCGCGCGTTTGCGCCCACCCGCACGCCATCCCCCACCCCGCTTTTTGGCTTGAATTTTCCCAACCTGGTGGGCGTGGCCGCTGGCTACGACAAAGACGCGCTGGCATGGCGCGGGCTGGCCGCGCTGGGTTTTGGGCATGTGGAGGTGGGCACGGTCACGCCCAGGCCGCAACCCGGCAACCCCAAACCGCGCGTATTTCGCCTGCCGCAAGATGGGGCGCTCATCAACCGGATGGGTTTCCCAAACGCGGGGGCGGCGTTTGTGGCGCGGCAGCTGCGCGGGCCAAAACCGCCCAACTTTGTGCTGGGCGTGAACATTGGCAAAAATAAAGACACCCCGCTAGAGGCCGCCGCCAGCGATTACGTCTCGCTCATTCAGACTTTTGCGCCGCTGGCCGATTACATCGCCATCAACATCAGCTCGCCAAACACCGAAGGCCTGCGCCGTTTGCAAGCCCGCGAGACCATGCAGGCCCTGCTGAGCGCGTGCGCCGCCGCGCGGCCCGCCGGGTTGCCCCTTTTGGTAAAGCTGGCACCAGATTTGAATGATGACGAATTGGAAGACGCGCTGGGCGTGTGTGTGGATACGCGGCTGGATGGCGTGATTTTGACCAACACCACCTTGCGCCGCGATGGCTTGCGCGCCGGGCCAGAGCTGGCGAATCAGAAGGGCGGCCTGAGCGGAGCGCCCCTGCGCGATGTCAGCACAGGCATCATCCGGCGGGCCAGCCGCCTCACCGGCGGGCGTTTGCCCATCATTGGCGTGGGCGGCATAGATTCGCCATCTGCCGCGCAAGAAAAGCTAGACGCGGGCGCGGCGCTGGTTCAGGTGTACACCGGGCTGGTGTATGCCGGGCCAATGCTGGCAAAAAACATTGTGGATGG
>DAORUN010000186.1:0-3399 GCA_035433205.1 Thermoflexales bacterium
GTGATTGTGTGTTTTACGGGTCGAGAAGTTGTATCCATTGTCATAATGATAGTGGAGCGCATTAGTTATGAATTAGAACCCGTGTCAATTTGGTTAAGTTTAGACATTTTTAAACAAAAATGCCTGAGCGGAATAAAGTCTTTGGCGCCTCACAGAATAATCCAATGGGCTTTTTGAATTGCACCCGCAATTCCGTTTTTTATCCTCTCTCCTGCAAACTCCTCACCCCCATCCCCATCTCCCGCATTTGGCGCAGGCCAGCCACGGCCGCCTGCGCCGCGCTGAGGGTGGTGAGCAGCAGAACGTTATTCAGCACGGCGGCCATGCGCATGGCGCGGCTGTCATCATACGCCCCGCGGCCCAGCGGCGTGTTGAGCAGCAATTGCACCTGCCCGCTTTGCACCAGCGTGAGCAAATTTGGCGCGGGGTCGCCCACCTTGTTCACCACTTGCACATCCAACCCGGCCTTGCGAAAAAACGCCGCCGTGCCGCCCGTGGCCAAAATGTTAAACCCCAGCCCGCGCAGATCGCGGGCAATTTTTAGCGCCGCGCCCTTGTCAAAATCATTCACGCTAATCAGCGCATTCCCGCTGGCCGGGATGGGTGTTCCGGCGGCCATTTGCGCCTTGGCAAATGCCAGCCCAAACCGCGGCGCGCCGCCCATCACCTCGCCCGTGCTGCGCATCTCCGGGCCAAGCAGCGCGTCGGCATCGGGGAACTTGCGGAAGGGCAGCACGGCTTCCTTCACGTAAAACCCATCCAGCGCGGGCGTTTCGGTCAGCCCAATCTGCGCCAATGTTTCACCTGCCATGATCCGCGCCGCGATTCGCGCCAGCGGCACGCCGGTGGCCTTGCTCACAAACGGCACGGTGCGGCTGGCGCGCGGGTTTACCTCCAGCACATACACCACGTCGTCTTTGATGGCGAACTGGATGTTCATCAGCCCCATCGCCCCTAGCGCCATGCCCAGCTTGCGGGTGTACTCCTCAATGGTGTTGAGGTGAAACTGGCTGACCTTGAACGGCGGCAACACACAGGCGCTATCGCCAGAATGGATGCCCGCCTCCTCGATGTGCTGCATCACCCCCGCCACCACCACGCGCTCGCCATCGCACAGCGCGTCCATGTCCACCTCCACCGCGTCCTCCAGATAATGGTCAATCAGCACGGTGGGCGTGCGGCCAGTTTCGGCATCGGTGGCGGCGGCCAAAGCCTGCGCCCAAAATTTATCCAGCGCGTCTCGCGTGTACACAATTTCCATCGCCCGCCCACCCAGCACATACGAGGGCCGCACCAAAACGGGGTAGCCGATGCGCTCGGCGATGGCCTCGGCCTCGCTCAGGGTTTGCGCCGCGCCCCATTTTGGGCAATCAATTTGCAATTCATCCAGCAGCGCGCCAAAACGCAGGCGGTCCTCGGCCAGGTCAATGTTGGCCGCAGAGGTGCCCCAAATGGGCGCGCCGGCTTGCGCCAGTCCCTCTGCCAGGCGGATGGGTGTTTGGCCGCCAAACTGCACGATCACCCCTTCCGGCTTTTCCAGTTCGATGATATTCAGCACATCTTCCAAAGTCAGCGGCTCAAAATACAACCGGTCGGCGGTGTCGTAATCGGTGCTCACCGTTTCGGGGTTGCAGTTCACCATGATCGTCTCAAACCCCATCTCGCGCAATGCAAAACACGCCGAGACGCAGCAATAATCAAACTCAATGCCCTGACCAATGCGGTTTGGCCCGCCGCCCAAAATCATCACTTTGCGGCGGCTGGTGGGGCGGCTCTCGCACGCGCCTTCCCAGGTGGAATACAAATAGGGCGTGTGCGCCACAAATTCCGCCGCGCACGTGTCTACGCGGTAATAGCTTGGCACAAGCCCCAGCGCCTTGCGCGTTTGGCGCACCTGCGCGGGCGATGGCGCATCGGCCAGCGTTTGCGCAATCATCCTGTCCGAGAACCCCATCCGCTTGGCCCGCGCCCAAAGGTCAGATGGCAGATCGGCCAGCGTGTGTTTTTCAATCTCCCGCTCGGTCTCAATCATCGCGGCGCACTGCGCAATAAACCACGGGTCGTAGGCTTCCATTCCCCCTCGCGCAGAAACGGGAGAAGCCGCCGCCTTGTAAAGCTTTTGCACGGTTGGCACGGCGTGGTCGGCGGCATGGAGCAAATGCTTGCCAAACCCCGGCTCGCCAATCTCCAGCCCGCGAATGGCCTTGTTGAGCGCTTCGGGGAAGGTGCGACCAATCGCCATCACCTCGCCCACGCTTTTCATTTGCGGGCCAAGCGCGCGGTCTGCGCCGGGAAATTTCTCAAAGTTCCAGCGCGGAATTTTGACCACGCAGTAATCCAAAGACGGCTCAAAACTGGCCGGGGTTTCGCGGGTGATGTCGTTGCGGATTTCATCCAGCGTATAGCCAACGGCCAGCAGCGCGGCAATTTTGGCGATGGGGAACCCGGTGGCTTTGCTGGCCAGCGCAGATGAACGGCTCACGCGCGGGTTCATCTCAATCACAACCACATCGCCATTGGCCGGGTTTACGCCAAACTGCACATTTGCGCCGCCGGTTGCCACGCCAATCTCTTTTAGCACGGCGCGGGCCATCTCGCGCAGGCGCTGGTATTCCTTGTCGGTCAGGGTTTGGGCTGGCGC
Source organism: Thermoflexales bacterium (assembly GCA_035433205.1). Taxonomy (GTDB): domain Bacteria; phylum Chloroflexota; class Anaerolineae; order J036; family Brachytrichaceae; genus DAORUN01. The sequence goes on from DAORUN010000186.1 coordinate 2,642, forward strand.
CACCGTGATGCTGTCTCCGGTGTGCACGCCCATCGGGTCAATGTTTTCGATGGAGCACACCACCACAAAATTGTCCGCGCCATCGCGCATGACTTCCAGCTCGTACTCCTTCCATCCCAGCACGCTTTGCTCCACCAGCACCTGGCTCACCGGGCTTTCGCGCAAACCGTGACCAATCACGCGGTCAATATCAGCCTCGGTGTACACAATGCCGCCGCCGCTGCCGCCCAGGGTGAAGGATGGCCGGATGAGCGCGGGGTAGCCGATGGCGCCCAGCAATGCGCGGGCTTCGTCCAGCGTGTGCGCCACGCCGCTTTTGGGCGTGGGCAGGCCAATCCGCTCCATCGCCGCGCGAAAAAGCAGGCGATCTTCGGCCATTTGAATGGAGGCGATGGGCGCGCCGAGCAGTTTGACGTTGTATTTCTCCAAAATGCCGCGCTCGGCCAATTGCACCGCCAAATTCAGCGCGGTTTGCCCGCCAACGGTGGGCAAAAGCGCGTCCGGGCGCTCTTTGGCGATGATCTTTTCCAAAAATTCCGGCGTGAGCGGCTCAATGTAAGTGGCGTCGGCCATCTCCGGGTCGGTCATGATGGTGGCTGGGTTGGAGTTGACCAGCACGATGCGATATCCCTCGCGCCGCAACGCCTTGCACGCCTGCGTGCCAGAGTAATCAAACTCGCAGCCCTGCCCAATGACGATGGGGCCCGAGCCGATGATCAGGATGGATGAAATGGATGTGTTTTTCAAAATTTCTTTTA
>DAORUN010000187.1:0-2056 GCA_035433205.1 Thermoflexales bacterium
CGAGTTACCTGTTCTGGGGCTTTACCGTGGTGCTGCTGGTGTATGCGCTGATCAACCGCCCCACCATTTTTGACCTGCGCCCCGGCCAGAGTTTTGTGGAATTTCTGCGCGATGCGGGGTTTGATGTGTATTTGCTCGATTGGGGCATCCCCGGCCCGGAAGACAACGACATCTCGCTTTGGGAATATACCTTTGAGTATTTGCCCCGCGCGGTGCGCAAAGTTCTTGGCGCGTCTGGCGCGGGCAAAATAAACATGCTGGGGTATTGCCAGGGCGGGCTGATGGCGCTGGCCTATGCCGCGATGTTCAGCGAAGCGCCATTGCGCAATTTAGTGGTGCTCACCACGCCGGTAGATTTTTCCAAAACCGAGAATGACATTTTTGCCGTGTGGCTGGACAAACGCTATTTTGACGTGGACAAACTGATGGACACGCTCAAGTGCATGCCCGAAGGCTTGATTTTGCACGGGTCAAAAATGCTCAAGCCGGTGGAAAACTATTTGACCACCTACAAAGTGCTAAACGACAAAATGGGCAGCGCAGACGCGGTGCAGGCGTGGCAGGCGCTCAACCGCTGGACGCACGAGGGGCAGGATTTGCCCGGCCAGGTTTTTCGCGATTGGGTGAAAGACTTGATCTGGGATAACAAACTGGCGCGCGGCGAGGTGACCTGGAAAGGGCGCGCGGCCTCGCTCAAAAACATCACCGTGCCGGTGCTGAATGTGCTGGCCGAGAAGGATCACATCGTGCCATTTGCCAACGCCGCATCGCTCAAAGATTTGGTGGGCAGCGCAGACGTGCGCACCGAGGTGATCGCGGGCGGGCATGTGGGCATCATGGGCGGGCGCGCGGCCAAGAATCGGCTTTGGCCCGCCATCGTCAAATGGCTGGAAGAAAGGTCTCTTTAACGTGGATGAACTGGATAGACAGAATAAATACCAGAAATCAACGACTAGCAAGAAACAACTAATCATGAAACTCAAAGACAAAGTGTGCATCATCACCGGCGGGGCCATGGGAATTGGCCGCGCCACCGCAGAAAAGTTCGCCGAAGAGGGCGCAAAGGTCATCATTTGCGATATGAACGAAGACGCTGGCAAGGCCACCGCAAGCGCCATCAACGCCGATTTTTACAAGGTGAACGTGACCGACCGCAAGGCCGCGCAAGACTTTGTGGACGCGGTTGTGGCCAAGTACGGCCGCGTGGATGTGTTGGTGAACAACGCGGGCATTGTGCGCGATGCGCGGCTGGTGGTGGTGAAAGACGGCCAACTGGTCAAGCAAATGAGCGAGGCCGATTTTGATTTGGTCATTGGCGTGAACCTGAAGGGCGTGTTTAACTGTTCGCAGGCGGTTGCGCCGTATATGGTCAAACAGGGCGGCGGCGTCATTCTCAGCGCGTCATCGGTGGTTGGGCTGGATGGCAACTTTGGTCAGACGAATTATGTGGCCACCAAAGCCGCCGTGATTGGCATGACCAAAGTCTGGGCGCGTGAGCTTGGGCCAGCCGGTGTGCGCGCCAACGCGGTGGCGCCGGGCTTTACCGCCACCGATATTTTGAAGGACATGCCAGACACGGTTTTGCAGGGCATGGTGAACAAAACACCCATGCGCCGCATCGGCCAGCCGCGAGACATCGCCAACGCGTATTGTTTCCTCGCCTCGGATGAGGCCTCGTTCATCAACGGCCATGTGCTGCGGGTGGATGGAGGACTGGTGGTTGGAACCTAAATAGTTCAAAGCTCAAAGTGCAAAGTGCAAAGCGGGTTTCGCTGGAGTTGCTTTGCACTTTGAATTTTGCATCTGCCATGTATATCGGTGATTACCTGGGCCGCCGCGAGATTTACTCGCCGGACAAGCTGGCGATTGTGGACGCGGGCAAAACGCCAGCTCTGCGCCTGACCTACCGCGAGCTAAACCGCCGCGTGAACAAGCTGGCCCGCTGGCTGCGCGAGGTCGCGGGCGTGCGCAAGGGCGACCGGGTAGCCATCCTTGCCAAAGACGGCGTGGAGCATTTGGAAGTGTTTTACGCCTGCGGCAAGCTGGGCGCAATTCA
>DAORUN010000187.1:2156-3301 GCA_035433205.1 Thermoflexales bacterium
AGCCAGCCCTACGCCGAAGCGTGGAAGGATATGAGCGATGCGCCCATCGGCGAAGAGACGCTGGTGATGGAGGACATTGCGGCGCTGCTGTTCACCGGCGGCACAACCGGCTTGCCCAAGGGGGCCATGATCTCGCACCGGCAAATTTGCTGGAACACGCTCAACACGGTCATCCACGATTTGACGCACGATGACGTGTATCTCAACGTGTTCCCGTTGTTTCACACCGGCGGGCTGTTCACGTATTTGTCATCGCAGATTACATTTGGCAACACCACCATTTTGCTGCGCCAATTTGACCCCGCCCAGGTTTTAGATTTGATTCAAAGCGAGAAGGTCACGGTGTTTGCGGCGGTGCCAACGATGTATCAAATGCTCACGCAGGCGCCAAACTGGGCCAGCGCAGACCTGGGCCGCCTGCGCTTTTGCACCAGCGGCGGCGCGCCATTGCCTGTGCCGCTGGTAGAGCAATACACCCGCGAGAAATCCATCCGCTTTAAGCAGGGCTTTGGCATGACGGAATACGGGCCGGGGCTGTTTGCCCTGCCCCCCGAAGATGCCATCCGCAAGGCAGGCAGCATTGGCCGCCCCAATTTTTTTGTGGATGTGCGCGTGGTGGATGAGAACAACCAGCCGGTGGGCGCAAACCAGCTTGGCGAGCTGTGCCTGAAAGGCCCCAGCGGGTGCAGCGGATATTGGAATAACCCAGAGGCGACCAAAGCCGCGTTTGACGCCGAGGGTTGGTTTCACACCGGCGACATTGTGAAGCACGATGAAGGCTGGTATTTTTACGTGGTGGATCGCAAGAAGGACATGTTTATCAGCGGTGGCGAGAACGTGTATCCCACCGAGATTGAGGCGGTTTTGTATCGGCACGAGGCGGTGCACATGGCCGCCGTGTTTGGCGTGCCAGACCCCAAATGGGGCGAGGTGGGCATGGCCTGCGTAATTTTGCGCAAGGGCCAAAACGCCACCGAGCAAGACCTCATCGGCCACATGCAAAACTTTTTGGCGCGTTACAAAGTGCCCAAGCGGGTTGTGTTTGTGGATGAAATGCCGCTGGCCGGCGCGGGAAAAATTGTGAAGAGAGAGCTGAGAGCAAAATATGGAAATTGACGGAGGACGGAGGACGGAAGACGGATTGA
>DAORUN010000188.1:0-3261 GCA_035433205.1 Thermoflexales bacterium
TTTTGGTTTGGCGCGTTGTGGATTTCCGCTTGCGCGGAAATGACGACCGCCATTTGTTGGCCGACCGCTCCGCTCGTCCGGCATTTTCGCCATCAGACGTTATAATTCGCCCACCAACAACCATGCGTGTGCTCATCACTGGGATGAACGGCTTTGCCGGAACTCATCTGTCTAACCTGCTTTTGCGCGAAACTTACTGGAATCTTATTGGCGCATCGCGCGATACAACAGGCAACCGCCCAAATGCCCGCGTGCAGTGGTGGAAGATGGAGTTGACCGACCCCAACGCGGTTTTTCGACTGCTCAAGTTTGAGCGCCCGGATGTCATCATTCATTTGGCCGGGCAGGCGCACGTGGGTCTTTCCTGGCAGGATGCGTGGAGCACATTTGAATCGAACGTGCGCGGCACGCTCAATCTTTTTCAGGGCGTCCTCAAGGCTGGCCTCACGCCGCGCGTGCTGGTGATTTCATCCAACGAGGTGTATGGCCCGCCGCGCAACGAATCCGATTTGCCCTTCCGCGAGGATCAGCCGCTGCGGCCCGCCAACCCGTATGGCGTGAGCAAGGTGGCGCAAGATGTGATGACGCTGCAATATCACACCTCGCATGGGTTGGATGCGCTGGTGGCGCGCCCGTTCAATCATTTTGGGCCGGGGCAAATGGCGCGGTTTGTCGCGCCGCAGTTTGCCTGTCAGATTGCCGAGATTGAGCAGGGGCTGCGCGAGCCGGTGCTGCGCGTGGGCAACATGGCCGCCCGCCGCGATTTTACCGATGTGCGCGATGTGGCCCGCGCATATTTGGCGCTGGTGCAAAAGGCCGACCCCGGCCAGGCGTATAACATTTGCTCTGGTCAGGCGCACTCGGTTCAGGAAATTCTGGATTTGATGCTGAGCATGAGCAGCGCGAAAATTACGATAGAAAGTGATCCGGCCAAGCTTCGCACCGCCGATACACCCATTAGCTATGGCGACAACACAAAGATAAAAGAAGCCACGGGCTGGCAGCCGCAATTTGCCTTTGAGCAAACGGTGGCCGATATTTTGAACGATTGGCGCGAGCGCGTGAAGGCAGGCGAGAGAAGCCTGGAATGAAATGTAAAAAAATCTGAAGAGTGAAGAGTAAAACATGACCCAAAAAACAGCTTTAATTACCGGCGTGACCGGGCAGGATGGCTCGTATCTGGCAGAATTTTTGTTGGAGATGGGCTACCGGGTGGTGGCGATGGTTCGCCGCACCAGCACGATCAATTTTGACCGCATCAAGCACATTCAAGACAAGATTGAGCTGGTGCAGGGAGATTTACTTGATCAGTCCTCGTTGATGGAGATTGTCCGGGAATACAAACCGGATGAGGTTTACAACCTCGCGGCGCAATCGTTTGTGCCCACCTCGTTCACCCAGCCCGTGCTGACCGGCGAGTTCACCGCGCTGGGCGTGACGCGCATGCTGGAGGCGATCCGGCACGTCAAGCCGGATGCGCGGTTTTATCAGGCCTCATCCAGCGAGATGTTTGGCAAAGTGGTGGAAGTGCCCCAGCGCGAGACCACGCCGTTTCATCCGCGCAGCCCGTATGGCGTGGCAAAAGTGTATGGTCACTGGATCACAATTAACTACCGCGAAAGTTACAACTTGTTCGCGTGCAGCGGCATTTTGTTCAACCACGAAAGCCCCCGCCGCGGGCTGGAGTTTGTGACGCACAAAGTGACATACGCGGCGGCGCGCATCAAGAAAGGGTTGCAACAAGAGCTTCATTTGGGCAACTTGGACGCGCGGCGCGACTGGGGTTTTGCCGGAGATTACGTGCGCGGCATGTGGATGATGCTTCAGCACGACAAGCCCGATGATTACGTGCTGGCCACCGGCGAGACGCACTCGGTGAGAGAGTTGTGCCAGGTGGCGTTTGACCGCGCCGGGTTGAACTGGGAGAAACATGTGGTCGTGGATCCCAAGTTTTACCGCCCGGCTGAGGTGGATTTGCTGATTGGCGATCCGGCCAAAGCGGGGCGCATTTTGGGCTGGGAGCCAAAAGTCACCTTCCGCGGTTTGGTTGAGATGATGGTGGACGCGGATATGGAAGCCTTGAAATAGTTGTAGTTGATAGTGATGGTCATAGTTTCCACTATCACTATGAACTATAACTATCACTAAAATTCATGTTTTCAGCAGTTTCAATTGGCGGTGGATGCGGCGCGGTGCAGGTTTTGCTGGGCTTGCGCAAGCACACCGCCAACCTCACGGGCATCATCGCGGTGACGGACACCGGCCGCAGCACCGGCAAGGTGCGCAGTTTGGCCAATATCCCCGCGCCGGGCGATGTGCGCAATGCGCTGGGCACGCTGGCTGGCGATGACACCACTTTCGCCAAACTCATCCAGCACCGAATGCTTGTGCCCAAGTCTGAACAGCTCAATGGGGTGGCGTTTGGCAACTTGATGTTGGCGGCGCTCACCCAAATGAGCGGAGATTTTGGCGAGGCGGTCAATGCCATGCGCCAGATGTTGGGCGTGGACATTCGCATTTTGCCGGTGACCACACACAACACCCACATTTGCGCCGAGCTGGTGGATGGCACAATGATCGCCGAGGAATTAAACGTGCGCGCTCTTGGCAAACCAGATATCAAGCGCGTTTTTATTCAAGACCGCATGGCCCGCGCGTATGCGCCGTGCGTAGACGCGCTGCTTGGCGCGGATCTCATCACGATTGGCCCAGGCAGCTTGTTCACCACCGTGCTGGCCTGTCTGGCGTTTGATGAGGTCTCGCAGGCCATACAAAAATCTCCGGCCAAAACGGTGTATGTGTGCAACAACACCACTCAGCCCGGCCAAACCGATGGCTTTACGCTGGCCGATCACGTGGATCAGGTCAAAACATATTTGAACGGGCGGTTGGACTATGTTTTGCTCAACACCCGCGCCCCCAGCGATGCGTTGCGCATGGCGTACCAGCGCGATGGCGTGGAGGTGCTGCTGCCCACCGATGACGAGGTTAAGCGCATTGAGAAAATGGGGCCAAAGGTGATTGTGCGCGATCTGGCCCAGCTCACCGAGGGCAAGCGCGATCTGTTTGACAAACAGGATTCCATCCGCCATGACCCAGACACGCTGGGCGCGGCCTTGATGGAAATTTTGAATGAGGAAGTCTAAGCGAATTCAGAGTTCGGCATTCCTTCTCATTCTCGCGACCTTTGCAATTTATTTGGCCGCGCTCACCCAGCGCAGCTTATGGCTGGATGAAGGCGCCACGCTGGCGCGGCTTTAC
>DAORUN010000189.1:0-3071 GCA_035433205.1 Thermoflexales bacterium
GAAGCATTAACAAGAAGGAGGCGCGAATTTTGGCTTTTTATGATACGCGCTCAAACACAAATAAAACGCTTGCCACTTTTGCCATTCCAATTTACACTTTGGGTATGGCATCACCGCAACCCACCAACGCCGAGATTGATATTCTGGAGAACATCCAAAAACGAATTTTGTGGCTGTCCACCTACATGTTGCACCACGCCAACCACATCCGCCCAAACCCCGATGGCTCTAAGATTGGCGGGCATCAGGCCAGCTCAGCCTCCGCGGTCACGCTCACAACCGCGCTGCTGTTTCACATGCTCACCCATGAGGATCGCTTTCAGCTCAAACCGCACGGGTCGCCTTCGTATCACAGCGCCATGTATTTGCTGGGCGCCCTCCCGCGCAAATACATGACCAGCCTGCGCGAATTTGGCGGGCTGCAATCCTATTTCTCGCGCACAAAAGATGTGGACGTGGTGGATTTTTCCAACGGCTCAATGGGCTTGGGATGCGCCGCGCCGCTGTATGCCGCCACCGCCCAGCAATACGCCCAAACCCACTTTGCCGACACCACCGCCAAGCGATTCATCACCGTGAGCGGCGATGCCGAACTGGACGAGGGCAACGTGTGGGAAACCCTGCTGGAAGAAGGCCTGCGCGGGGTGAAGAATGTGCTTTGGATTGTGGACTTGAACCGCCAAAGCCTGGACCGCGTGGTGCCGGGCGTGCGCGCGGCGCGGCTAAAAAGCATTTTTGCCGCCTGCGGATGGAATGTGCTGGAGGCGAAATATGGCGCAAAACTGCAAGCCGCGTTTGCCGAAGCGCACGGCCACCACCTGCGCCAATGGATTGACGACATGGCGAACGAGGAATACCAAAGCCTCATCCGCTCCGATGCCGCCACAATTCGCGCGGCGGCCATGCGCACCGAGAACGACGCGCTGATTGCGTTTTTGCAAACGGTGGACGATGCCGACCTGCCCGCGCTTTTGGGCAACCTGGGCGGCAACGACCTGCGCGAACTCATCGCCACACTGCGCCACGCAGAAAATATTTTAGAAGCCGAGAAAGGGCCAGTGGTTGTTTTTGCCTACACGGTCAAGGGATGGGGTTTGCCGCTGGCGGGTGACCCGTTCAACCACTCGGCGCTGCTGAGCGATGACCTGATTGAAAAATTCCGTGAGGCGAACGGCATAGACCTGGCCGACCCCTGGCCCAAGTTTCCACCCGGCTCGCCCGAAGCCAAATGGTGCGAGGCCGCCCGCAAACGACTGGGCTTTAAGAAGTTTGACGACGACGCCTTCAACGCGCCAGCCGGTTTTGGTTTGCAAGGGCGGATGGGCCAGCAACGCGCGGCGCAGCTTTCTCCGGCGCAGGTGCCGGATGAGCTAAACGCCTCGCCACAAGCGGTCACATCCACCCAAGAGGCGTTTGGGCGGGTCATGATGCGTTTGGCCGATGTTCCGGCCATCAGCAAAAGGATTGTGACCACCAGCGCAGACGTGGCGACCAGCACCAACCTGGGCGGCTGGATCAACCGCGTGGGGATGTTTGCGTTTGACACCCCGCCCGATTACGAGGCGGGCCGCCCGCGACCCATCAACTGGCGCGGCGGGCCAAACGGCCAACACATAGAGCTGGGCATCTCGGAGATGAATTTGTATATGCTGCTCTCTGAGTTGGGGCTTTCACACGAGCTGAGCGGGCAATTGCTTTTGCCGGTTGGCACGCTCTACGACCCGTTTGTGGCGCGGGGTTTGGACGCGCTGATTTACGGCTTGTATTCTGGCAGCAAGTTTGTGTTTGCGGGCACGCCCAGCGGCACCACGCTCTCGCCAGAGGGCGGGGCGCACCAATCGTCGGTCACCGCTTCGCTGGGCATGGAATTGCCAGAGATGAATTATTTTGAGCCGTGTTTTGCGCTGGAAGCGGAGTGGGCTTTGTTGGATGGCCTGCGCGAGTGCATAGACCGCGAGCATGGCCGCACAACCTACTTGCGGTTGTCCACAAAAGCCATCAGCCAAAGCTTGCTAAAGCCCGCGCTAGAGGCGCTGGGGCGCGAGCAATTGCGGCGGATGGCGCTGGCGGGCGGCTATGTTTTGCGCCCGCCCAGCAACGCCGGGCCGTTGCTGCACATCGTCACCTGCGGCGCGATTATTCCAGAGGTGTTGCAAGCCGCCGAGTATTTGGAGAACGAGGGTGTGGCGGTGAACGTGATCAATTTGGTCTCACCACGCCGCGCGTATGAAGGCTGGCGGGCAGATGGGGCGGGCATTTTGGCCGAGGTGATCCCGGCGGGCCAACGCGCCGCGCCCATCCTCACCGTGCACGATGCCGCCTCGCACGCGCTGGCGTGGGTGGGTGGCGTGTTTGGTCAGCCCACCCGCTCGCTGGGCGTGGACAAGTTCGGCCAAAGCGGCCTGCGCGAGCCGGTGTATGCGTATGTTGGCATCGGCGTGAAAAACATTATCTCGGCGGGGTTTGCGTGCGTGGACTAAAGAAAGGGTGAAGGGTGAAGGGTGAAGGGTGAAAAGTAAATCCCGTCATTCCTGCAAACACGGGAATCTATAACAAACTCAACTCGCCACAAACTTTGTTATCTGGCCGCCGCGTTGTGGATTCCCGCTTGCGCGGGAATGACGATGAAATGCCTGCGCGAGCCGGTGTACGAGTATGTCGGCATCGACGTGAAAGACATCATCTCGGCGGGCTTTGCGTGCATAGACTAAATGAAGGGTGAAGGGTGAAAAGTAAATCCCGTCATTCCCGCGAACGCGGGAATCTATAACAAACTCAACTCGCCACAAATTTTGTTGTCTGGCCGCCGCGTTGTGGATTCCCGCCTGCGCGAGAATGACGGGTGAAATTCCTGCGCTTGGCCTAATACCGCTTCACAACGCTGCGGTAGCTCATGGGCTGGCGGGTTTGGAAAATCTGGGTCTCCTCGCGTACGCGGCGGGCGTCATCCAAATTCAGTTTGGCGATGACATAGCCTTCGGTCACCTCGTCCAGATCGGCAATCACTTGGCCGCGCGGGCCAACAATCATGCTCTCGCCGGCATAGGTGGTGGCGGGTTCCTCGCCAATGC
>DAORUN010000190.1:0-3064 GCA_035433205.1 Thermoflexales bacterium
GCGGAAGCGACGGGATTCGAACCCGCGGTCTCTGCCTTGACAGGGCAGCGTGTTTGGCCACTACACCACGCCTCCATTTACTCGAACGCTTTTGATTTTACCATATACCTCACCCGTATTTTTTGAAATATATGCATACAATACATGGGCACTATGCCTGCTTACGAAACAAAGCACGAAGGGATTAGCGGGATTGCTGGGATGCGTTTTTGGATGGCGTCCAGCATCACATTGGGAATCGCAATGGTCGTTGTTATTACGTTGCGCCTTCCGCCTGTTTCATATTTCTTTTTTGTCATCGTTCTGGGATTTTCGGGCGTATGTGGCCGGCGGGTTTATCTTTCGCTGCTGCCAGTATGGATCAGTTTGGCATATCTTGTGCTGAAAGTGGCTCCATCTCCGTTTTTTAACACCCAAACATCGCTGGGGTTGGGCTTTCTCACCACGTTGAGCGGTTTGCTGATGGCGGAACTTTTGAGCCGCATGGCGAGCAGGCAAAACAAACTTGTGCGATCTTTGGTAGCCAGCGAGAACTACCACCGCAATCTTTTGGACAACTTTAACGAGTCCATCGTGATTCTGGATCGCAGTGAGCACATCGTCTCGATCAATTCCCGCGCCGCCGCGGCGCTGGGTTACCCTCAAAAAGGCGGCGGCTACAAATCTTGCTATGACTATGTGCATCCTGATGAGCGGGCCAGGGCCTCGGCTTTTTTGGCGCAGGCATGGGAAACGCGCAGTTTGATCGTGGATGAGTTCAGGATCATTCGAGCAGATGGCAGGCATATCATCGGGCGCATCTCGGCCTGTGTGTCCATCAACGTGAACCAGCAGCCCGAAATGGTCATTGTCATTTACGATTTGACCCAGCGCGTTGCCTTGGAAGACATGCTGCGAAACAGCGAAAAAAAGTATATGGAGCTGCTGGGGCAAGCCACCAGAGGCGCCCGCGATCTAAAACTTTTGATTGAAGCCCAATCCGCTCTTTCAAAAGAAATGAGTTTGCCTTCCATTTTTTACACGCTGGTAGAAATTGCAGGCAAATATTTTGGTTATACGAACATCAGCTCGTATATGCTTGTGGCAGACAATCTCATCCTCCAGCATCAATTTGGGTATGAACTGGCGCGGGTGTACCACAAAATTCCTGTAGCCATGGGGGTAAGCGGCAGAGCAGTCCTCACTGGAAAGCCTCAATACATAGAAAATACTCGCGCAGAGCCAGATTTCCTCTCTGCATGCGATTTTGTGCAATCCGAAATATGCATTCCCCTCATGGACAATGACCAGGCAGTGGGAACCTTTAATTTGGAGAGCACAAAAACACTGACCAAAGCCGATTTGGATTTGATGATTGCACTGGGCAAACAAGCCAACACCGCCATAACCCGCGCCCGTTTGTACGAAGAAGCCCTGAGCGCCTCAAGGCTCCGCTCGGAATTTATCGCCACGATGAGCCACGAAATCCGCACACCCATGCACGGAATACTGGGCATGTCGGAGTTGTTGCTGGATACGCCGCTTAACACAGAGCAACGCGAATTTGCCGAGGTGGTTCACGATTCCGGGCACGCCCTCATGCACATTTTGGATGACATTCTGGACTTCTCAAAAATCGAAGCCGGGCGCATGAGCATTCACCCCGCTCCCTGCGAAATCCGCGGGTGTGTAAATGAAGCCACGCGGCTGATGTCTGCCAAGGCTCTGGCAAAAAACCTCTCGCTAAAATGCGAGACTGACCCCGCCACGCCAACGATCATCACAACCGACCCCGTCCGCCTGCGGCAAATTTTGCTCAACCTGATCGGAAATGCGGTGAAGTTTACGCAGCACGGCGGCATATCCATCCACCTGATGCCCAGCCCGAATGACCAGATTTGCATTGAGATAAAAGACACGGGCATCGGTATTTCGCCGCGATCCCAAGCAACTTTATTTCAACCCTTTACTCAGGTCGAACGCCATCAAACGGGGGCTGGCACAGGTCTTGGGCTTACCATCAGCAAGCGGCTGGTGGAATTGATGGGCGGCCAAATTGGCGTGCGCAGCGCAGAAGGCGCAGGCTCCACTTTTTGGTTTACCGTCCCAGTGCATACGCTGGCCTTCGCGCCCGCGCGGGCAGATGGGAATCTCGTGGATAATCGCAGTGTTAAACCATGAGTGACCGATCCACACAACTGCCCGCCGGGAAAGAGCAGCAACCACTGCCGCCCGACTTGTATGACGAGGAATATTTTCTCACCGCCTGCGAGGGATACGAGGAATTTTTGCAAACCGATGGGGTGAACCTTTCGCGCAGACTTAAGCAGGCGTTTGAGTTTGCCGGTGTGCAGCCAAACATGCGCGTGCTAGACCTGGGTTGCGGGCGCGGCGAGATTGTGCGCCACGTGGCCCGCCTTGGCGCCATCTCCATTGGGGTAGATTACGCCCCGGTGGCCCTGCGCCTGGCGCAAAAGACACTGCGAGACGAGCCCGGCGCGCACGCCATCGGCCAAAGCGACGCCAAACAACTGCCTTTTGCCAGCGATAGTTTTGACCGCGTTTTGATGTTTGACGTGGTGGAGCATTTGCATCCCTGGGAGCTGGATTTGTGCCTGCTTGAGGTGAAACGCGTGCTAAAAACCGGCGGGCAGATCATTATTCACACCGCGCCCAACCGCTGGTACGACACATACGCATATCCCGTTGTGCGCCAGGTGCGCCGCATCATGGGGCAGGGCGCAAAATACCCGGCCAACCCGCGCGCCCTCAATGTAGAGGCGAACACGGAAGTGCACGTGAACGAACAGGACATTTTGCGCATGAGGCAAACCCTGCGCCGCGCGGATTTTCAAAAAATAAAGGTGTGGCTAGACACGCCCCCCCAGCATCGTTCGGAAGGCAAAGTGCTGGCCGCGGCGCGTCACATTGCTTTTAACTGGGCGCCATTTGCGTGGTTTTTTGAAAGAGAAGTTTTTGCCGTTGGCGCAAAATAGCGCATTTTTGCGCCTTGTCCTCAATTGCTTCCGAGTAGAGATACTGTGATAAAAGTCAATGGGCAAGGGCGAAATGAGGGTCAAAAAGG
>DAORUN010000191.1:0-3027 GCA_035433205.1 Thermoflexales bacterium
AATCGCACGCCCGGCGGGTTAATTAACAGGCTTTGGCGCGGGAGTGGCGATGGGCAAAATGCCTTTCTTGATCTCCGCGTGGCACTGGTTGCAGCCGTTGATCACGCGGGCCTCATCCTGATAGTTGGTCGCATCGGTTTGCCAATGCGCCAAATGGCAGGTGGTGCAAGTGACTGCCGTGTTGTATTTTTGCAAACCAGCCACAATGATGGCTTGCGGGTCGGGGGCGTTGGGCGGGGCGATGAGGCGACCGCCACTTTTCCAGAGATCGTAGGCGGCGGGCAGCGTGTTGTGCGCGTGGTTGTCCATCCCGCCCAGCAGCAACTTTTCGGTGTGGCAGCTGGCGCAGGCCGTGACGACCAAAGCGGTGTCTTTGAGCGTCCGTTTCTCCACCGTTTTGTCATCTTTGCCTGCCAGCCACAACGCCAGGTTAGACAAGCTCAGCCCCCATTTCTCGGTCTGGTGCACAAAGGTGTTTTCTCCGCGATGGCAGGCGATGCAGGTCATGCTTTTGCTCTGGGTGCGCAACGCCTGGTAGTGGAAGCTGGCTAAATCTGGGGCGAGGACGCCGTTTAGCGCGGACTGCGAACGCTGGGCATAGGCCGTGTGCTGCGGCGTGTGGCACGACACGCACGAGGCATCGTTGGTCTCGTTGGCGTTCACATAGCCCACCGCGCCAATGAGAACCACAAACGCCGCCAGCAGCGCGATAATGAGCCAGGTGTTTACGCCGCGCCTGCGCGGGCCAAGCCGAAATTCATACGGCTCGTCGTATTCGCCATCGGGCAGGGAGTATTCATCGCGTATGACTCGCAAAGGAATTACGAATTACGAATTCAGCAATTTTTCTGCATTCGCAATTCACTTGTCAATCGGCCAAACATCGGCTTCTGTGCGGGGGCGGGCGTGATTGGCCATGATGACGATGACGCCAACCACGATGAGCGCCAGCGAGACCCACACCGCGGTGGGCAGCGCGCCAATCGTCCACGCATCGGGGCGAAAGAGCAACTCTATCCATCCCCGGCCAATGCCATACCAAATGAAGTAAAACCCAGCCAGATCGCCATCGCGCAGCACGTTTTTAAGCCGCCGCCCGCCCAGCATCATCAAAATAAATCCCGCCAAATTCCACATGCTCTCGTAAAAAAATGTGGGATGAAAGCGGGTGTTGAGCGGGTATTTGTCCAGATCGGTGAAATCGAATTGCCCGGCTTTGATGCGGTATGGCGCGTCTATGAGAATGCCCCACAAATTAGAGCCGGTGGGGCCGCCATACAACTCTTGATTGACGTAGTTGCCCCAGCGGGCAATGGCCTGCGCCAAAATCACGCCGGGCACAATCATATCCAGCCAGCGCATGAGCCGCAGCTTGTTGCGAAGGATGACCACCACCACCGCGACCAGCCCAAAAATGAGGGCCCCGAAAATGCCCAGACCGCCGTTCCAAACCGCCAAAATTTGCAGCGGATTTTGCAAGTAGTAGTTCAGCCCGGTCCCGCTGCCATCGTTTGGGGTGGAAAAGACGTGATACAACCGCGCCCCCACCACGCCCGCGAGGATGACCCAAAGGGCGTTATCGGCGATGATGTTTGGGTTTTCTCCGCGCCGCCGCGCTTCCAGGGTGATGATGAAAATTGCCATCATCATGCTGGCGGTGATGATGATGCCATACCAGTGGATTTTCCAAAACCCAAGGTCAATTGCTACTCGTGGATCCATAAGCGAAGGATTATAGTGAATTGAAAACTGCGACCACGCAGGCAGGCCGATGCCCTAATCGTGCGTCAGTTTTGGATACGTGGCCGGACTTCTTGCCCGGCCAGTTTGTAGCTTGCCCAAGCCTTAGCCGTCCGACTTCTGAGCGCTTTTTTTGCGCGCGGCCAACAAAATGGCGAGCAAGCCAACCAGCACCGCCACAACCACGCCATACGCCAGGCGGATGCCGACCGCATCGGCCATCCGCCCCAAAAACAGCGGCAAAACCAAAATTGCCACGCCAGACGCCAGCGAAGCGCGGGTGGTGGCGAGGGCCGACTGGCCGGGCGCGGTTTCGATGGCCAATGACAAGATGAGCGGATACAAACTGGCCACGCCCAAGCCGGTGAGAAACAGCCCCAGCAAGGCCAGTTGTGCGCTGCCACCCAGCCAGTAGCACAAAAATCCGGCCAAAGCCACACACACCGATGCCATCACCAAATGCTGAGCGGATATGCGCTGCGCCAGGCGGCTGCCAACCACCCGGCCGGCGATCATGGCGGCCAGAAAGATACTCACAGATTGGGCGGCGTCGGCCTGAGGCATCCCCCAAGTGGTTTTAAGAAAATCTGCGCTCCAAGAGAGCATGCAAAATTCAACGGCCACGCCCAGCACAAGGCAGAGCCAAAATAACCAATACGCGCGGGGCAGGCTTTGGGCGGTTGGCGCGTGGCTTTTGGGGATGGGAGCTGCGGCGGGCAGGCGCACATCTCGAAAGATAAAATACAAAAGGATGGGCGCAAACGACATGGCCGCCAAAACCGCCCGCCAGCCCAAACTTGTGCGCGCAAACACGCCCACCAACAAGGGCGCAACCGCCGCCACCAGCGAAGCCACCAGGTTTGCCTCGAACAGACCAACCGCCCGCAGGTCTCCGTGATGATCGGACAAAACCAGCGGCACAAGGATGAGGATGAGCGAGCCAATGAGGCCCATGACAAATGTTGCGCCAATGGTGATGACCGGGTTTTGCGCGGCGATGAGCGCCAACGCGCCCGCGCTCACGCCTGCCGCGCCCAGCCACCAGGCGCGCCATCGGCCCAGGCGGGTGATGATTGCATTTCCCATCAGGCCAATGAGCAAAATGCCCAATGCAAACAAACTGTAATGCAGGCTGGCAACGGTGTAGCTTAGGTTTAGCTCGTCTTTTAAATAGGGGGTGATGGGGCCGATGACATTGATAAAAAAGCCGTAAAAGGCCATGACGAAATAAGCGAGCCAGGTTAGCTTATCTCGCGCGTAGGTTTTCTGCATGGTGAATTTGTCATT
>DAORUN010000192.1:0-2916 GCA_035433205.1 Thermoflexales bacterium
GACCAAACCGGGGTCGGTGACGCGCAAACGCAAATTGCCGTTAGAAGGGTCATACATCCCGGCTTCAATGCGGTATTGCCCAGCGGGGGCATCGGCGGGGATGACAAAATCATACGTGTCATTCACCACGCGGCCCGCCTGCCAGCTTGAGGTGGCCGCCGGCTGGCCGTTGTCTCGCGGCTCGCGGTCATCGGGTTGAATGAGTTGCCCATCTGGCCGCCAGACATGCACAAACACCTTGTAATTTTTTTGCGGGCGGCTGAGCGCCAGCCAGCGCACGCTAAAGCTCACCCGCTGCCCGCGCGCATACACTTCTTGCGGGAACTTTGCCGCGTCCATCTGCACCGGCGGCATCTTCACTTTCAGGTCAAACCGCCCGCCCGTGCTGAGCGTGAGCGTGAGCGTGCCGCTGATTGAGAGCGGCGACCCGCCCGGCGGATCCATCCCCAAAATTTGGCGCTCTGGCGCAAAGCTGGCCGTGTCGGTCGTCACGATTGTCCATCCCACCGAGCGCAACGTTTTGCTCAACGGCTCATCCAGCACGCGCCCAATCAAATCGAGCGGCAACGCCACCAGCGGCGGGGGCGTGAGCGTGGGCGTGGCGGGCGCGGTGGATGTGATCTTGGGCGGGGTCACGCCCGGCGCAAGGGTGTTTGTGGCAACCGCCACCGGAACTGGCGTGTTGGATGCGGTCCCGGGCTGGCGCGTCATGCGGCCATACACCACCGCGTAAAGCGCCACCAAACCCAGCACGCACAAAATGGCAATCGCGCCCAACACCCAAAGCATGATGTCTGGCCCGGCGGCATTTTTCTGCGCGTCGCTGGCGCTGGTCGCGTTTGTCGCGGCGTTTGCGCCGGTGTTTGCGGCTTTGGGCGATGGCTTTGCCACCGCTGGCGGCTGCGCGGTTTGGGCGCGGGGCTGAACCGCCGAGGCGCCCGTGGCCGGGGGCGCGGGCTGAAATTGCGAGGCCGACATCGGCTGAACCGGCGCGCTGCTCCCCAGGGTTTTTTCCTCGCCCTGCGCCAAATAAGCCGCCAAAATTTTGGCAAACTGGTCGGCATCGCGGTAACGCGCCGCGGGGTCTTTGGAGAGCGCCCGGTTGACGATGTTCTCCATCTGCAACGAAACATTTGGGTTGAGGGCGCTCACGGCAGGCGGCGGGGTCATCATGTGCTGGCGGGCCAGCTCGGTTGCGTTTTTGCCCTCAAACGGCAAACGCCCGGTCAGCATTTCAAACAGCATCACGCCGATGGAATACACGTCGCTGGCAGGCGTGGGCGGGTTGCCCTGCGCCTGTTCGGGCGCGTAATACTGCGGCGTCCCCCAAACCACCTCGGCTTTTTCTGGCAGGCTGGAGGTGAACGCGCGGGCGATGCCAAAATCGGTCACCTTCACGCGGCCATCTGGGGTGAGCAGCACGTTTTGCGGTTTGAGGTCGCAATGCACAAGGCCGCGCCGGTGGGCAAACGCCACACCCTCGCAAATTTGCCGCGCAATGCTCACGGCCTCATCCACCCCAAACGGCTGGTTTGTGGCCCACGCATTGCGAATGGCCTGTTTGAGGTCCTGGCCTTCCACAAACTCCATCACCAGATATTGCCGCTCCACGCCATTCACCACATCTTTGCCCACGTCATATACCGAGACGATGTTGGGATGATTGAGATTGGCCGCAGAGGTGGCTTCCTCGCGGAACTGGCGCTCAAACTCGGCGTTGCGCGCATCGCCAATGGCGGCGCGGTCGCGCGGCATTTTAATCGCCACGATGCGATTGAGCAGCGTGTCTTGCGCTTTGTAAACGGTCGCCATGCCGCCCCCGGCGATTACCGCCAGCAGCCGGTAGCGGTTATTCAGAATGGTCGAACCCGGTGTTCCATTTTGTTGCATGATGGCGCGTATATTGTAACGTGTAGGCATGGGGCGCATCCCCACTTGCAAAGATAATTTGGCTTTACACGACCTTTATCGCGCCTTATGCCTCTCATCTTATTTTTAACTTCCTCATAATTTTCAGATTTTTTAGTTATGCAGTTATAATTCTTTAACAAAACTTATGAACTGGCAAACTGGCATATCCGAATTTCTTCAGCATATTCAGGCGGGAAGAAACGCCTCGCAAAACACAATTTTGGCGTATCGCAATGATCTTGGGCAGTTTTCGCAATATCTGGCAGCCACATTGCCAGAAGATGCCAACTGGGAAAGCATCACCGATGAAACCCTCACCCGCTTCATCAGCGGGCTATCTGCGCAAAATTACAGCAACGCCACCACCGCGCGCAAAGTAGCCGCGCTTAAATCCTTGTTTCATTGGATGACCAAACAAGGCATGCTGGCACAAGACCCATCGGTAAATTTGAAATCGCCGAAAGTGGAGAAGCAATCTCCGCGCGTGTTGAGCCAGGAAGAGGTGGAGCGCTTGTTTAACGCCACCGGCAACACCTCGCCCGCGCGGGCGTTGCGCGACCGCGCCCTGCTGGAGATCATTTACTCCACCGGTATGCGCGTCACGGAGGCCATCAACCTGAAGCTGACCGATGTGGATATGGAGCACACCGAGGTGAAATGCGCCGGGCGCGGCACACGCAACCGCCGCGCGCCGCTCACCGAATCGGCCGTTGCCGCGTTGCAAAATTACCTGAACCAGTCGCGGCCAGCCAACGCCACCAACCAGCCCAACGAGTTTTTGTTCCTCAACCCCGCCGGGTCAAATCTCACCCGCCAGGCCGTTTGGCTGATGACGCGCCAATATGCGCGATACGCGGGGATTGAGGGCGAGATCACGCCGCACACACTGCGCCATTCTCGCGCATCGCACATGCTGCAAGGCGGCGAGGACGTGCGCAAGGTGCAATCGTGGCTGGGTCATGCCAACATAACCACCACGCAGGCGTATCACGCCAAGAAAGAGAA
>DAORUN010000193.1:0-2835 GCA_035433205.1 Thermoflexales bacterium
CGGCCAGCATGGCGCTCTCGGCCAGGTTTAACTCCCCCGCGTTTTTGTTGAAATAAACTTTGGAAGCCGCCTGAATGCCGTACGCCAGATTGCCGTAAAAGTTGGTGTTCAAATACCATTCCAGAATCGTGGGTTTCTCATATTTTCGAGAGACCTCGCTGGAAAGCAGCACCTCTTTGACCTTCACATAGTTTGTGCGCCCGGGGCCGGCGCGTTCTTCTGGGGGCAGCACCACGTTCTTCACCAACTGCTGAGTGATGCCCGAACCGCCTTGCTGCACGCCGCCGGTCAGGTTGTTCAAAAACGCGCGGGCCGTGCCGCGCAGGTCAAAACCGGCGTTGTCGTAAAACGTCTTGTCTTCGATGGAAACCGTCGCGCATTTGAGGTTGTCCGCGATGTCGTTGATCTTCACCCACTGGCGGTCGCCCGCGGTGGGGTCAATAATCTCGTAGAGCAACTTGCCATTGCGGTCAAACAACTTGGTCGTCTGGAAATCTTCGCTGACCTTGGTGATTTTGGCCGGGTCGGGCAGGTCTGCCGTGATGGCCTGATACGCCGCGTTGGCAGCCGCCACCCCGCCCGCCGGGATCAACATCGCAACGGCCAACAAAGCGATTGCAAAAATCAAAAGCCCCTGCGCCAGTTTTTTACCGCCACTATTTTTCTTCGAATGCCGCCGTCGCTGGCGCATTCGCACAATATTTGTCGCTTTCATGTGAAGTTACGTCCGGCTATATTACCGCAGGCGGCCTATTGGGTATGCGGTATTGACTGTTTTGCTCACAGGTTCACAGGTTGGCATCTTAACAATCACTTTGTCATTCCCCTCGCCCTTGCCATCCCCGGCGTTCGCCTTTACACTCCGCGCATGATTCACGAAGGCGACATTCTTTGGACGCCGAGCGAGCATACCTTGCGCGAGGCGAACCTGACCCAATACATGCGCTGGCTAGCCCAAACGCGCGGCTTGCGTTTTGAATCGTATGATCAGCTTCACGCCTGGTCGGTCACAGATATTGGCGCGTTTTGGCGCAGCATCTGCGATTATTTTGAGGTGATTTTTCATCATCCCCCCACCTGCGCGTTGAGCGGCGCCATGCCCGCCGCGCGCTGGTTCGAGGGCGCAACGCTGAACTACGCCGAGCATGTCTTTCGCAACGCAACCGCGGCCCGCCCGGCGGCTCTCTTTTGCTCCGAGACACGCGGCGCGGGCTTGGCCGAACTCTCTTGGCGCGAGCTGGAGCAAAACGTGGCGGCCATCGCCCAGGCCCTGCACAATTTTGGCGCGCAACCCGGCGACCGCGTGGCCGCCTACGCGCCCAACATCCCAGAAACGCTGATCGCCTTCCTCGCCTGCGCCAGCATCGGCGCGGTGTGGTCTAGCTGTTCGCCAGACCTGGGCGCCCAAAGCGTGCTAGACCGCTTTGCCCAAATTGAGCCGGTCATTTTGTTTGTGGTGGATGGCTATGTGTATGGCGGCAAAACTTTTGACCGCGCCGAGACCGCCCGCGATTTGGCCGCCCATCTGCCCACCGTGCGGCACGTGGTGCGCATAAATTATTTGACGGAAGACGGGGGACGGAAGACGGAAGTTGAGACTGCCAATATTCCGTCTTCGGTCTCCCGTCCTCCGTCTTTTCACGATTGGTCTGCGCTGCTCGCACAGCCATCTCCCTCGCTTACGTTTGCGCCGGTGGCGTTTAACCACCCGCTTTGGGTCTTGTATTCCAGCGGCACCACCGGCCTGCCAAAACCCATCGTGCAAAGCCAGGGCGGCATTTTGCTGGAACATCTCAAGGCGCTGGCGTTGCATTCGGATTTGAGCGCGGGCGACCGTTTTTTCTGGTTCACCACCACCGGCTGGATGATGTGGAATTTTCTCATCGGCGGGTTATTGCTAGGCGCAACGCCCGTTTTGTTTGATGGCAGCCCCGGCCACCCAGACATGAACACCCTCTGGCAATTGGCGCAAGATGCCCGCGTGAATGTATTTGGCGCGAGCGCGGCGTATGTTTCGGCGTGCATGAAGGCGGGCGTGACGCCATCCAAAACGTTTGATGTAAGCGCCCTGCGCTGTTTTGGCAGCACCGGTTCGCCGCTTTCGGTGGAGGGGTTTGTGTGGCTGTACGAAAATGTGAAGAGCGATCTCTGGCTGGCCTCGGTGAGCGGCGGCACAGATGTGTGTACCGCGTTTGTGGGGTCGTGCCCGCTGCTGCCCGTGCGCGCGGGCGAGCTGCAATGCCGCTACCTGGGCGCAGACGTGCAGGCGTGGAGCGACGCGGGCCAGCCGGTGACAAACGAGGTGGGCGAGCTGGTCATTGCGCAGCCCATGCCATCCATGCCCATTTATTTTTGGAACGACCCCGGTTTCAAACGCTACACCGAAAGTTATTTTGAGATGTTCCCCGGCATCTGGCGGCATGGCGATTGGATCAAGATCACCCCGCAGGGCGGCTGTGTCATTTATGGCCGCAGCGATGCCACGATCAACCGGCAGGGCGTGCGCATTGGCACCAGCGAAATTTACCGCGCGGTAGAAGATGTGCCCGAAGTGGCCGACTCGCTGGTGGTGGATTTGGAAGTGCTGGGGCGGCCCAGCTATATGCCGCTGTTTGTTGTGCTGCGCGATGGGGCCGCGCTGGATGAAAATATCAAGGACAAGATACGCAAAAACATCCGCGCCAAACTCTCGGCCCGCCAACTGCCCGATGATATTTTTGCCGTGCCAGAAATTCCAAAAACGCTAAACGGCAAAAAAATGGAAGTGCCGGTCAAACGCATTTTGCTGGGCCATCCGCTGGAAAAAGCGGTGAACATGGGCAGCATGGCAAACCC
>DAORUN010000194.1:0-1376 GCA_035433205.1 Thermoflexales bacterium
TTCGCAGATTTCTCGCTCGTTCCTCGCTCGAAATGACAGGCTTACTCTTATCCAAAACAGACGTTAAGTCGGAGTTGAGGTGTTCATCTTGCGCGTATTTCGCGCAAGCCCAGTATTTCATGATTTCTTATGAGCCAATACAACTTTTACGTCTACATCACCGCGAATTGGAATAACGAAGTTGTTTATGTGGGCGTAACAAATAATTTGCACCGGCGAATGTATGAGCACAAAAACAAGCTGGTTGATGGTTTTACCAAAAAATATAACGTTGATAAACTGGTTTACTTTGAGCATATAACCGATGTTGCAGTTGCAATTGCCAGAGAAAAACAAATCAAGAGCTTGCGCAGAGAAAAGAAAGATGCGCTTATCAATTCATTGAATCCTGATTGGCTGGATATTGAAACTAGGAGTGAGTGATGGTCGGACCAATCACAGTAACAATCTCATTCCGAGCAAGGCGAGGAATTTGCAACTTTGACTACAAGGCGCTTGATGTGCTTGCAGACAACTCCTCTTTGTTTGAATTGTCATGGCAGTATTTGGTTGGAGCGAACTTTGTGCGAACAAGAAAAGTAATGCTGTCATTCCGAACGCCGAAGGCGGAGGAATCTGCGAGTGAATGAGGTCTGATGTGTGCCTTTTCGCGGATTTTTTGTTCGTTCTCGCTCGAAAACCTGTCCTGAAGGCTTACTCTTATCCAAAACTAACGTTGAGAAAACAATGCTAGAGCTAAAAGACGTCTCCGTCCAATACGGCGGCATCAAGGCGCTGGAGGGCGTTAACCTGGCCGTGAACGCGGGCGAGGTGGTTACGCTGATTGGCGCGAATGGCGCGGGCAAAAGCACCACGCTCCGCGTCATCTCGCGGCTGGTCAGCCCATCTGCCGGGAAAATTTTGTTTGAGGGCCAAGACATTGCCCGCCTGCGCCCAGATGAACTGGTGCGCATGGGCGTGGCGCATGTGCCAGAGGGCCGCCGCGTGCTGGCGCGGCAAACCATTCAAGACAATTTAGAGTTGGGCGCGTACACCCGCGCCAACCGCGCCGAGATTGTTGCCAGCATGGATGAACAATTTGCGCGTTTTCCGCGCCTGGCGGAGCGGCGCAAACAGTTGGCTGGCACACTCAGCGGGGGGGAGCAGCAAATGCTCGCCATTGCCCGCGCCCTCATGAGCCGCCCGCGCCTTTTGCTCATGGATGAGCCAAGTCTTGGTCTTGCCCCGCTCATTGTGCGCGAAATTTTTAGGATCATTGAGGAACTCCGCGCCAGGGGCATCACCATTTTGCTGGTGGAGCAAAACGCCCGCCTCGCGCTGGAACACGCCGACCGAGGCTATGTGCTGGAAGCCGGGCGGCTCATCACCAGCGGCAC
>DAORUN010000194.1:1476-2806 GCA_035433205.1 Thermoflexales bacterium
CTTTTCTGCGCCCACAAACTGGGTGAAGTGATGCAACCCTTTTGCCAGCGCGTGGGCAAAGGCTTCATCCTTGCCGGTGCTGGCCTCCTCAAACCAAAGACCCTTGACCACCAGCGTGTTGTTTGGCCGGTCAAATTTCAGGTCAACCCGCGCGGGCAAATAATCTTTCCACAAAATGGGCAACACGTAATAGCCATATTTGCGCTGAGGCTCTGGCGTGTAAACCTCCCACTTGTATTCAAAATTAAACACTTGTTTGGCGCGGCTGCGGGCGCTCACAATATCCAGCGGGGCCAGCAAGGTGGTTTCTTCCTCGGTGGTTGGGCCGATGGGTTTCCAGGCTTTTGGAACGCGCCCGGCGATGAGGTCATTCAAGAGCGGGGCATCGCCAGCCAGCGCGTAAAACACGCCCTTCCAGCCATCCACCTGCACCCGCAAAAGTTCGCCATTTTCTGCCATGCGCCGCAGCCAGATTTTTTCGTGCGCGTCTTCTGGCCGATGATGAATATGGCCTGTTTGGAGCTGCTCTGCCCGCAGGCCATAAAACGCCACATCTTTGCGAATCATAAAATCGTCGGTCTCGGCCTCATCGGCAAACGTGAGCAAATGCGCGGGCGCGACATTTTCTGCCAGCGTATACACGCGCTCAAACCGCTCGCGGTGATGCACCATCGCCTCGCCGATGCGCCAGAGGTAATACAACGCCACCGCGCTGTCTTTTCTGCCGCGATAATTTTGGGTGCGTTTGCGGGTGTGCATTTCAAAATCGCGATTGCTCACGGTCTCGCGGTCGCGCAGCACCTGGCGCATTTCGACAATCGCCTCCGCGTGCTCGGCCACAAATTCTTTCCACCAGCGATAGTTGCTCTCGCGGCGCATCACGGTGCGCCAGTAGGGCAGCTCTTCCATTGGGCGAACGGCCAGCCATCCGCCCCAATCAAAAAATTTGCGCTTGGCGTAGGTCAGCGTGGCCCAGTCATCGGGTTTGTAATTTTGCACCCGGCTGTGCAGGGTAATATCCTGGCTGCGGGCGATGACGATGAGCGGGTCGAGCTGCAAATGCTCAATGGCGCGCATGGCCTTCTCTGTTCCGCTTGGGCCTTTCCAGCGGCGGCCAGGCCATAACCCCTGTTTTCCCAAAATAAATTGGCGGGCAATTTGAGGGGAGATGACGAGCGTAGACATATTCAATGAGAAATTTGGCGCGCTTGCGGGCAGGTTTTTGAGCGAGAAACGAGCAAGAAATCTGCGAAAAAGGCACGCACCACGCCTGACTTACTCGCAGATTCCGCCGCCTTCGGCGTTCGGAATGACAGATTTAAGTTGTGTT
>DAORUN010000195.1:0-2764 GCA_035433205.1 Thermoflexales bacterium
GCCGAATCTGCCGAGGCCGCGCTGATTCGCTGCGAGTTGGAAAAGCGCGGAACACCCATCGGCCCGTTTGATATTTTGATTGCCGCGCACGCCCGCGCGGTGGGCGCAACGCTCGTTACGCACAACACCCGCGAGTTCGCCCGCGTGCGCGGGTTGAAGACGGTGGATTGGCAGAAAACCTGACAGGGATGAAGAGTGTGACATGGGTGAGAGGGATGATGTGTCATCCTTGTCATCCCCTTCACCCCCGTCATCCCTATCCTCTCTTCATCAGGTCCATCTCCCACACCCTCCCTGCAAACTTTTCAATAAACCAGCGGTCATGCGAGACGGCGAGGATGGGGCCGGGGAAGTCGGCCAAAGCCTGCTCAAACTTTTCCAGCACGTCAAAGCTGATGTGGTTCGTAGGCTCATCCAACAAAAGCACATTGGCTTTTTGGGCGATGAGTTTGAGCAATTGCAGTTTGCGCCGCTGCCCAATGCTTAGCTCGCCAATGCGCTTGCGCGAGTCGGCATCGCTGAGCAAAAAGAAGCGAAAGAACTCGCCGCGCAGCGCGTCCTCGTCGCCAACCAAGCCCTCGCGCCACCACTCAAACGCAATTTCGTTTGGCGGCATGGCGCTCTGCTCCTGATCCAAATAGCCGATGTGCGCCGCGCGAGAGATGACCACCTCGCCCGCGTCGGCTTGATCTGCGCCCGCGATGATGCGCAGGAGCGTGCTTTTGCCGCTCCCATTCGCGCCGGTGATCACCACGCGGTCGCTCGCGCCAAGCTCAAAATTCACGTTGTCCAGAACCACGCGCGGGCCAAACGCCCTGCGCAGTCCCATCACCCGCACCGGCGTTTTGCCCTCCAGCTCGCGCGGGTTAAAGCTGGGCGCAATGCGAATTTGGTCGGGTGGGCGGGGGGTGGGGTTGGCCAGGATGCGCTCCAGCCGTTCCTCTGCGTTGTTAATCGCCCGCGAGATCGCCACCTCGGATGTGCCCTTGAAAAAGGCTTTGGCAAATTTATCGTTGCCCACCTTGCCGCCCCCGCGCCAGGTCACAATGCCGCCATCGTTCTTTACCTTGCGGCGCAGTTCTTTGATTTCTTCTTGTTCGTTGGCGTAATCCACACGCCATTGCGCGTCGTCTTTTTCTTTGGCAATTCGGTAGGCATTGTAATTTCCGGTAAAAAATTTTGTCTGATGGCTTCGCTCATCCAGTTCAAAAATCGCGCTCACCGTGTTGTTCAGAAATTGCCGGTCGTGCGAGACCACCAGCAACGCGCCAGAATGCCCGCGCAAGTAGCCTTCCAGCCATGCCATCGCCGCAAAATCCAGGTGGTTGGTCGGCTCATCCAACAAAAGCGCGTCGGGTTGGCGCAAAAGCAGCGCGGCCAGTCCCACGCGCTCTTTCTCGCCGCCAGACAGCGTGTCTAGCAGGCGGTCGGTGGGCAGGTGATCAATCTCCAGCCCGCGCATCACCTCCTCAATCCGATGATCCAGCTCGTAGCCGCCCAGCCGCTCAAACTGCTCGGTCGCCTCGCCGTATTCGCGCATCAGCTCGCTGGTTTGGGTGATGGCGCTCGCGGCGGCCATCTGCGCCTCCAGTTCGCGCATTCTGGTTTGGGCGATGGATAACTCATCGTGCAAGGCGGTGATGAAGCTGTGAATGGTGTGCGCCTCAAACGCCTGTAATGCCTGCGGCAAATAGCCGATGCTGGCGTGTGGGTTGCGCGTGACCGCGCCCGCATCTGGCGCAACCTCGCCCGCGATGATGCGCAAGAGCGTGCTTTTGCCCGCGCCGTTTGCGCCCACCAGCCCCACGCGGTCTTTGGCGTTCAGCGTGAGCGAGACATCACTCAACACTTCCTGCGCCCCGTAATATTTTGTAATGTGATTGGCTGAGATAAGCATATATATTGTGTAAACCTCACAAGTGACGAGCAAAAAATTAGATTGGGTAAGATTTGTAAATGCGCCACCTGCGAGGTTGTATGTTGAAACGCAAAACGCCATGAGCAAAAGCCCACGGCGTTGAAAAAACAAGATGAGTCTGCTGAAACCGCCAGAGTGTTCTGGCCGTTCAAGACGCGGTGGGCGCCGTTGGGTTTAGTTCAGCAGGTCTGTCATGTGCGTTGGGCCGCAGCCCAACATTGCGGATAATAACACGAATGCTGAATTCTGAATTCTGAATGTTGAATTCTGAATGTTGAATGCTGAAAATTTTCAGAATTCCTTCGCCAGCGCGATCAACACCTCGTTAAAAAAACCGCTGGCGCGGCGATACCGCTTGACGGCGTTCTGATCGGCCTCTGGCAGGGCGGGGATTAAGGCGATGACATCTTCCAGCACGTAATCGCGGAAGAACAAAAACATGCGCAACGTATCGGCCAGCGGAATGTTCGCGCGGATGCTGCCCTGACCCAGCGCCGTGCCCAGCGCGTTGGCCTCGGTGTGCAGTTCGCGCTCATCCCCCTCTCCGCGAATCACGCGCATAAGCAGGGTCATCAGCCGTCCGCCCAAATCGCGGTAAAACACCTTTGTCTTTTCATCAAACCCGCGATACCACTCCATCTCTTCCAGCTCGTCTTTGCGGATGCTCATGCGCACCCGCGCGAGGTTGGGCGTGTCTGGCCGGGCGCCCATCAGCGCGTGAATATCTGCGCTGCTAAACCGGCGATGGCCGCCCGGTGTGCGCGACGACTTGATTTTGCCCTCGTTGCCCCAATTTCTCAACGTGGCCGCTGATACGCCCAGTTTTGCGCTGGCCTCGTGAAGCGA
>DAORUN010000196.1:0-2731 GCA_035433205.1 Thermoflexales bacterium
GCAGGTTGCGGCGGAAGCGGCCCTTCTTGCCCTTGAGCATGTCGCTGAGCGACTTTAGCTCGCGGCGTCCGCGGCGGCTGAGCGCCTTGCCGCGCTGCGAGTTGTCAATCAGGCTGTCTACCGCCTCTTGCAACATGCGCTTTTCGTTGCGCACAATCACATCTGGCGCGCCCAGCTCCAACAAACGCTTCAGGCGGTTGTTGCGGTTAATCACGCGGCGATACAGGTCGTTCAGGTCGGAGGTGGCGAAGCGGCCGCCATCCAACTGCACCATTGGGCGCAGTTCCGGTGGAATGACCGGCAGAACGGTCATGATCATCCACTCCGGGCGGTTGTTGCTCTTGCGCAACGCCTCAACAATGCGCAGGCGTTTGATGGCCTTCTTCTTCTTGACCTTGCTCAGCGAGTGGCGCACTTCGCGCCAGAGTTCCTTGCTCAGTTGGTCAAGATCCATCCGGCGCAGGATTTCATAAAAGGCCTCCGCGCCCATGTCGGCCTTGAACACCTGGCCGAACTTCATCTTCATCTCGCGCATCCGCGCTTCGGTCAAAAACTGAATCACGGCCAGCGATTGCAGGTCTTCGCGGTCTTGGGCGTAGCGCTGATTGATGGTCTCAATCTCTTGCGCAAGGCGCT
The DNA here is from genome assembly GCA_035433205.1 of Thermoflexales bacterium. Lineage (GTDB taxonomy): Bacteria > Chloroflexota > Anaerolineae > J036 > Brachytrichaceae > DAORUN01. The sequence continues at coordinate 637 of DAORUN010000196.1, forward strand.
CGGAAACCACGCGGGTTTCATCGTCCACCTTGCTTTGCAGCAATTCAATCTCGCCCTTGATCTTGCCCACGTTAATATCGCGCTCTTCGTTGATCTTGCTCTCGATCTGGTTGAGCTTTTCCTTCACCACGCGCTTAAGGGCGGTGAGGTGCGCCGGGCTGATCGTGTCGCCCTCGTTGGCAATCACTTCGCCGGTTGGCTCAAAGGTGATGGGAACACGAATGGCGCGGCCCTGCTTGAGGTCAATTTCCTTTTGCAGTTTTTGGGCAGCCTTCATTACCGGCTCGGTCTCGCCCTCCAGTTGCTGCTGATACTTGTCAATGGTCTCTTCCAGCATTTGCTGCTGCTTGACCAGTTGCTTGAGCGTTTTGCCGCTGGCGCTTTCTTCCTGGGCGCGGGTCTTGGCTTCCAGGTCGGCAATCCGGCGCTCATATTCCTCTTGCAGCCGTTTGATGGCTTTCTGGCGCGAATCCTCATCCACATACGTGACGATGTATTGCGCGAAATAGAGAACGCGGTCAAGGTTGCGCCGGGTAATATCCAGCAGCGTACCCAAAAATGATGGCACACGGCGGGTATACCAAACATGCGCCACTGGCGCGGCCAAATTGATGTGGCCCATGCGCTCGCGGCGCACAGAGGCCTTGGTCACTTCCACGCCGCACTTATCGCAAATGATCCCGCGATACCGGACGTTTTTGTATTTGCCGCAATAACACTGAAAGTCTCGCGTCGGCCCAAAGATGGCCTCGTCAAACAAGCCGTCTTTTTCCGCGCGCAAGCGGCGGTAGTTGATGGTTTCCGGTTTGGTGACTTCGCCGTATGACCAAGAGCGAATCTGGTCGGGCGAGGCGAGCGAAATACGAAGGGCTTTAAAATCTCTCAGTTCCATATCTGATTAGGCCTTGATATAACAAAATAGGGCGTGAGCGAAGCTATCGCCCACGCTAACTTACGTTATGCGCGTTCCTGAAAATAACGTGTATATTTATTGATTACGGGCGGATTATATACCACATAAAAACGCAAAGCACAACACGTAAAGCTAATTCTCAGGTGAATGACCATCATTGTCATAAATTTGTCATAAATTATGAATGGCCGGTGTCTTGCGCTTTGCGCGCTGCCCCTCCAACTCCAAATGGGGCATAATCGCGGCAAAGCAAATGTCACAGAATTTCAATATGCCGGGCCGGCGGGCGGTGATGGTCGGAGCGGCGCTCTTTCTTTCGTGCGCGTTGATTGTGGCCGGGTTTGGCCAACGCAACCTCACTGGGTTGAAAAATTTATACGCCGCCAATTGCGAGTTGCTGGAAGCGGTGTTGACCGAGGATTTTGAATCGCGCACGCAGCCTGTTCTTGATCCGTGGAACGATGAATTGAAGCGCGCGCCCAACGCCTACCGCGTCATCGCAGATTCCCCGCCCGCGCTTTCGGGCCACTGGTTTGAGCAAATTAGCGGCAAATTTGCGGATGGCGCGCTCACCAACGCGGATTTCATGCTCAAAGTGAATGTGCCGCTGGATCGGGAAACCCATCTCACCGCCGCGCTGCGCAGCGCCACAAACATGGAAACCGGGCTGTCTGCCGTTGTCCGCTCCAAAACGGGCTTGCTCAAGTTTTTTCATCTTGCGCCGCAAACGCCCTCAGCCTTTGGCCTCATTCTCACCGCGAATCGGTTGTGGAATGTGCAAGGCAGCGAGGACATCTACGCCCAGGCGTATCGCTGGCTCATCACCACCGGCCAGCCCACCGATGGCGCCAAACTGATTGCCGTTGGCGTGAGCTTTAACCGCGCCGAGTTTGATCTTAACATGGACGACATCACAATTTGGGAGGGCAAGGCCTGCGCCCCGGAAAAGGCACCGCCCATTGCTGATCTTTGCGTTGAATCGTATTTCGTCTCGGTCATTCAGAATTTTGATAATGCCACTGAGCCTCAATTGACCCAGGAAAATATCCAAAACAAAAAAGTAAACCTGACACGGGCAATTGAAACTGGCCCCCAGCTTTTTGATGGAAACAAATATGAATCTCTTAAGTTCAAATTTGAGCAGGAAACAAAAAGCGACCGTCTGGATATGTGGCTTCTTCC
>DAORUN010000197.1:0-2713 GCA_035433205.1 Thermoflexales bacterium
TTCGGCAATGCGGCCTCGCCAGCCATCGGTTCCAAAAACAATATCGCTCATTTTTTCTCCTTGTTTAAATGCAAAAGCGCTAAGTGACATTTTCTGCGTTTTGCATTCAGAATTTCAAATTCATTTAAGTTCAATTGTACCGAGATCAACCAAATTATCTTTTGCGGGCGCGCCGTTCTGGGTCGCTTCCCAGCGCGCAATATCGCTCCGGTTGTAAATTCCTGCAAACAAATGATATGCGCCCGGCGCGGCCCCATACGGCACAACAACGCGGTGCAATTGGCGAATTTGCTCGCCCGCGCGGAAGGTGAGCGTGGAGCGACCCTCCGGCGGGTTATCGTCCTGGGCAACCAGTTTGCCATCCGGCCCCAGCACAAACAAAAACAGCGCGCCATCGCGCCTGGGTTGAGCATTGGCCTTCCAGTATGTGAAGAAGCTCAGCGTGGCCTTGCGCTCAAACGGCTGGTTCAGGCGGTAGCCCAACACATCAAACTCGCCCACCCGCGCGGTCACGAGGTGCGCTGGTGCATCGGGCAGGGGCGCAATTGGGAAGTCGCTCACGCGGATGAAGCCGAGCGGGATGCTGTCTCGCCCGTCTGACATGACACGATCCACGCCGAGGCGATACCAGCCCGCGCTGGCCGTCTCTGGAATTTTGGCGCTCAACATGGCCCGCACAGGCGAACCGACCAGCGCATCGCCATTTTTATTTTCAATTTGGTTGATGGCTGCCCCGCCGAGCAGCGGCTTGATCCACACCTCGCTATCCCAGCGGTCATACGCCGGGTTGTCCTTCTGCCAGGTCAGCACCAGCGGAACTGCATCGCCCGGATGAAATTCGCGCTCAAATTCGGCGGCCAGCAACGTTGCGTTGGGGCTGCTCCACACCGGTTTCGCTGGCAACGCGCCTTCGTGGGATGGGATGCGCCACGTATTTATATCTGCTGGGAAAATGTAGGTCGTCACCGGCTCTTTTTTATCGCCGCGCTGCAATGTAATTTGCAATTCGTAAGGCAACTGCGGCAGGCCAACCGGCGTGAGGACGCGGTAGTCTATCCGCGCAAATTGTTCATCCCAGCCAGTGAGCTGTCCCAAATCTGCGGGCAACTGGGCGGTGTTCCACACTTGCCCGCCAGAGACCAATCGCACCGCAAGGCTGTATTGAGCGAGGTCGCTTGCGCCGTTGCGTTTCCAGTACGCCGTCAGCCACACATCGGGGTGCAAGGCAAGCGGGCTGCCCGCGCGGGTTTCGGCGGCAGCGAGTATTGGCCCACCCCCGGCCCCTCTCGCTGGAAGAGAGACGTGGGTTGCGTTTGATGGAATTTGCGCAACCAGCGGCGAACCATTTTCATACAACCGCAGCTCCAGCGTGTTTGACCAGCCGCCAAACCCCACCACCTCGCGCTGCCACATACGGGTGAACATGCCAGAATTGATTGAGGCGGGGTCCTCGCCGCCGGTGTTCACCAGCCAAACGCGCGGCGCGGCTAACGGTGATTCTGGCAATTGCGAGACAGGCGTGAGTGGCGCGGTTAAGTTGCCCAAATACATCTTCATCACCTGGTCGGGCGTGTAAATATCGCGGATGACAATCGAGTCGCCATCTTGCCAGTTGGCGTGAATATAGCGCGAAAGTGAGCGCCAGTCATCTTGCCAGGTGGGAGATGGGGTCAGGGTGGAGACCGCGCCAAACATCTCTAGGCCAAGCAGCCCCGCGCCCAGCCCAAACGCCATCACCCGGCGCAGCGCCCCACCCCGACCAATGGCAAACAACGCCCGTGTGATGAGCAAGAAAAAGGCTGGGATGGCAAACAAGACATAGCGGAAGGCCGCCGTGCCTGGCAAAAGAATGGTGAGGCCAAACAAAGCCAGCACAAACGGCAACGCGGCTAAAAAAACGGCTCGCGGCGGTTTAGTGACCCATCCCACGCAAGCCAGCGCCAAAGCGGCCAGCGTGAACGCGCCGCCGCTAAAATCGGCGGCGTTTTGCCCAAAGATGGCCCCCGCGCCAAGCAGCGCAAAGTGCGGCAGATCGGCTGCGAGTTGCAGCGCGCGCAGCCGATCTATGCCCGCTTGCATAAACCAGCCAAACAGCGGCCAGATGGCGACGAGGCTGGCCGCGCCGCCAACGATTGCCGCGCCAACAATGAGCAAACTTCGGCCGTATCGGCGCGGGGTTTGCCGCATATCTTGAATAAAAACAAAAAGCGCCAGCGCAGCAACCGCGCATATCAAAATGCCAGCAAACAAGTAATTTGTGGCGACGCCTGTCAGCAAAACAAACAACGCCAGCAACGCAAACCGCGCGGTTGGGCGGTTAAAAAAGCACAGCAAAACATACAAGGCCAGCGCGGATATTGGCAAAACAAAAGCATACGGGCGCAGTTCGGTGGCGTACCAAATTAGGCCGGGGCTGAGGGCGAGAAAGGCGGCCAGCGCCAAACCGGCGCCCCGCCCGCGCAGACGCCTGCCCGCCGCGTATCCCATCGGAACAGACAAAATGCACACCAGCGGCGAGAGATATTTGAGCGCAAATTCACTCCCGCCCGCAAAAGCCATCCACGCCTTTAAGGCCGCGAAATAAAGCGGGGGATGGCCGTCGGTTAAATCCAAACCCTGAATGGGCAGGCGGTTGCGCCAGAGCTGATCCCAGGTGGAGTAAAGCCGCGCCAGCGTGGCGCCTTCATCCAGCCATAAGCTGCGCTGGGTGAGC
>DAORUN010000198.1:0-2673 GCA_035433205.1 Thermoflexales bacterium
CAGAGATTCAGCCTGCCTTGAGCTTGCCGAAGGGTCGCACAGCTTTGCTTCGCGCCGCTGCGCTCCTCAGAATGACAGGCTTACTCTATATCCAAAACCCGCGTTATTTAAACTTCAGGAGATCATCGTGCCAACGGCTTCACCACGCACGGCGCGGAGCAATGCGCCTTCTTCCCAAAGATTAAGCACCAAAATGGGCATTTTGTTTTCCTGGCACAACGTGAGGGCGGTGCTATCCATAACAGACAAGCCCATGTTGAGCGCATCGCGGTAATCCAGCCGCCCAAATTTTTTGGCGCTGGGGTTTTTCATCGGGTCAGAGTCATACACCCCGTCCACCTTGGTGGCCTTGATGAGCACATCTGCCCCAATCTCCATCGCCCGCAAAGCGCCGGCGGTGTCGGTGGTGAAATAGGGGTTGCCTGTGCCGGCGCCCATAATCACAATTTTGCCGCTTTCCAAGTGGCTGATGGCTTTAAGACGGATGTATGGCTCTGCCACCGATTTAATCTCGATGGCGGTTTGCACGCGCGCCTGCAAACCCACGCGCTCAAATGCGTCACGCATGGCAAGGGCGTTCATCACGGTGGCCAACATGCCAATATGGTCGGCGGTAGAGCGATCCATGCCGTTGGCGATGCCGTCTTTGCCGCGCCACCAGTTGCCTGCGCCCAAAACCACCGCCACTTGCACACCCATCTCGTGCACGGCCTTTACTTTTTCGGCTACGCCGGTCGCCAAAGCTGGCTGAATTCCCATCCCGCCCGGCCCGGCCAAAGATTCACCGCCCATTTTTAGCAAAATGCGCTTAAACATTGGTTGTGTCATTTCTTCCTCCTGTTTTTAAGACGGAAGACGGGGGACGGAAGACAGACGTGAGACTGGCTCATTATTTGTCTCCCGTCTTCCGTCTCCTGTCCTCTCGTCCTCCGGTCTTCCATCAAACTAAAGCGCTCCAGGCAATAAAAAAGGGCGCTTGTAACGCCCTTTTTGTAAGCTATTCGCCGACCTCATATCGAACGAATCGCCTGACCATCATGTTTTCGCCCAGCTTGGCGATTGAATTTTTGAGCAAATCGCTGATCTTGACCTTGTCATCTTTGACAAAGATCTGATCCATAAGGCAGTTATCCTCGTAAAACTTGTTCAGCCGCCCTTGCGCAATGCGCTCGGCAATCTCTGGCTTCTTGCCTTCTTTGATGGCTTCCTGCTTGAAGAACTCGGTCTGCTCGGCGATCACTTCCGCCGGAACATCCTCGCGCTTCACGTACTTCGGGTTCATCGAGACGACCTGCAACGCAATGTCATGCGCCATCGCCTTGAACTCCGGGGTGCGGGCCACAAAGTCGGTTTCGCAGTTCACCTCAACCAAAACGGCCACGCGCCCGCCAGTGTGAGAATACGCCTCGATCACGCCTTCCTTGGCCTCGCGGCCAGACTTCTTGTTCGCGGCGGCCAGCCCCTGCTCTTTGAGCCACGCGGCGGCCTTTTCCACGCTTCCATTATGCGCGTCCAGCGCCTTCTTGCAATCGTTAATTCCCGCGCCAGTCATCTCGCGCAGTTGTTTAATCAGTTCTGTGCTTGCCATGTGTATACCTCACAGGTCTGACCGCGACCAAACAAGTTCGGCTGAGCGGTCAGACCTGTCTAAAATTACGCCTCTTCCTCCACGCCGGGGTCAAACGAGCGCAGCGCGGGCGGCTCTTCTACGCGAGCTGTCTCGCCAACCGGGGCCGCATCGGCCAGACCTTCGCTATCTGCGCCCTTGCGCAACGCCAGGCCTTCCAGCGCGGCGTTGGCCATCGCCTCAACAATCAGTTTGATGGCGCGAATGGCGTCGTCGTTGGCCGGGATCACATAATCCACGCCGCTGGGGTCGCAGTTGGTGTCCACCATGGCAATCACGGGAATGCCCAACGCATTGGCTTCCTTCACGGCGTTGTATTCGCGGCTCACATCCACAATGAACAGCGCATCTGGCAGGCGGCGCAAATTCTTGATACCGCCCATCTTGCGATTCAGGCGGTCAATTTCGCGATTGCGCAAAAGCTGCTCTTTCTTGGTAAAGCGCTCCAGGTCACCGCGCTCCTTCATCGCCTCCAGCTCGGCCATGCGGTCCAAGCGGGCTTTGATGGTGCGCCAGTTGGTGAGCAAGCCCCCCATGAAACGCTCGGTGATGTACGGCTGGCCTGCGCGGGCGGCCTGTGTCGCGATTGGCTCCTGCGCCTGGCGTTTTGTTCCCACAAACAGCACGTTCCCGCCCTTGCTCACAATATCGCGGATGAGGTTGGCGGCAACATCGAGGGAAACGATGGTTTGCTGAAGGTCAATGATGTGAACGCCGTTTCGCTCCGTGAAGATATACGGCTTCATTTTGGGGTGCCATCGCTTGGTGCGATGGCCGAAGTGCACACCTGTCTCCAGAAGTGACTTCATTGGCACTACGCTCATATTATTTTCTCCTTATTTGCCATCTTTTTGATGGCGCCTCTGCGTTTTTCTTCGGCCTCGCATCGCTCCCGCGACAGGATCGCTAAGCCAGCAAAACGCATGTGTTATTTTGGTCACACGACCAGCGGTAATTTTACCATGAGGAGAATGTTTGGGTATTGGGGCTTGGGTATCTTGCGCTACTCTTACCCCATATAATCGCGCTCGCATGACAAAAAATAT
>DAORUN010000199.1:0-2601 GCA_035433205.1 Thermoflexales bacterium
GCCAGTTGAGCTAGCGGCCCATTTAACCAAGCGGGTGGATTATACCAAAGCCCGCGGGCGCGTTGATGCATTCTCGATTGGGGCAAAATTTAATTGGCAAAATAGAACGAGCCGGGCAAGGGTAAACTAACGACCAGCAACAAAAAATGAACACCTTCATTGGCCGAGTCATCAGCGCGAACACGCGCGGGTTTGTGTTTGGCACCCGTGTGCCCAAAACAGATGTGCCCGTGTTTGGCTCACTGGTGAAAACCAAAATTGCCTACCGAGACACCACCGTGTTTGGCTTGATTTACGATATTCAAGTGCTGGAAGACGGCATGACCAAAATGCTCTCGGTGGCCGATAACGTGAAGCCGGAGGACATCGCGTTTCAGCGCAGGCGGCGCGTGCCGGTGGAGGCGCATGTGCTGCTGGTGGGCTACCGCGAAGGCGCGGGCGCCATCCGCCACGGGCTGCCCGCCCAGCCGCCCATCACGCTGGATGAAATTGCGTGCTGCGAGCCGGACGAGGTGAGCGAGTTTACCCAAAAGCAGGATTTCTTCCGCATCATTTTAGAATCGCGGGATTGCCCAGCCGATGAGTTGATTGCCGCCAGCGTGCGCGAGGCCGGCGCGATGCGCGGCGAGAGCCAGCGCAAAACATTTGCCCTTGAATGCGGGCGCGAACTGGCCCGGCTTTTGGCAAATGATGGGGCGCGGCTGGAAGGGTTGTTGAGAAGGATTCAGTAAAGAAATGAGAAATAAGAAATAAGAATTTTTGCGGCGCAAGACTCTAATTTCTTATTTCTCGTTTCTTATTTCTTCACATTATGGATGAAATAAACAACGAAACACCGGTGATCTTTTTTGGCGGGGAGCCGCAGGGCGCGCGGCAAAAGCTGGGCGTGGTGGTGGGCGGGTCGCTGAGCGAGGGCGTGCTGGTTAAGCTGGACCGCGACACGCTGATTGAGGGCTTGAGCGTGGGCAGCTACGTGACGATTGACGGCCAGACCAACCGCAAATTTTTTGGCCTCATCACCGATATTGCGCTGGACGCGACCGACCAGAAAATACAAAAAACGCCGCCAACGGATGAGTTCATCGCGCAGGTGTATCGCGGGACGGCGGTGTATGGCACGCTGGCGGTCAAGCCCATGCTGGTGATGGAAGCCGGGGCCGAGCGAAAACCCATCAAAACAGTGCCAGCGCATTTTACGCAGGCCTACCGCTCTACCCCAGAAGAAGTGCAGGCCATTTTTGCCGAGCCAGACAGCAAAACTTATGAGATTGGCTCGGCGCTGGACAACGATAAGCTCAACATCCGGTTGAATCTGGAGCGGTTCGTGGAGCGGTCTAGCGCGGTATTTGGGCGCAGCGGCACGGGCAAAACATTCCTCACCCTGCCCTTGCTCGCCAGCGTCATCCATCAGCAACTGGCCTCGGTGCTGATTTTTGACATGCACAACGATTACGGCTACACGCTGAAAGGCGACAAAAACCGCAAGTTGAAAGGGCTGAAGCAGCTCAACGCCATCGCCAGCCGCATCACAATTGTGACGCTGGATGAGGCCTCCTCGCGCTTGCGCAACTCGCGGCCGGAGTTTGCGCTCAAGATCGGCTACGATCAAATTGAGGTGGAGGATATCGAAATGCTGCGAGATGTCCTCAGCTTGAGCGATGTGCAGGTGAACGCGCTGTTTTTGCTCAAGCGCAAGTTTCCCAAAGATTGGATTCGGCAATTGCTAAACGATGAGGTTGACCCCGGCGTGCAAGAGCTATTTGACAGCGGCAAAATTGTGGAAGGCACATACGGCGCGATGCAGCGCAAGCTCACCCGCCTGCTCAAGTTTGACTTTTTGCAAGACCGCGTCGCGGATGATTTTGTCACGCGCATCATTGGACATTTGGAGCGCGGCGAGAGCGTGGTGGTGGAGTTTGGCCGTTACGGGAGCGACTTGCCCGCGTATGTGTTCGTAGCCAACTTCCTCACGCGGCGCATTCACCGGCGCTATGTGGAAATGAAGGAAACCGCCGAGGGCAGCGGCGGCGCAGAACCGCAAAAGCTGGTCATCGCCATCGAGGAAGCGCACAAGTTTTTGGAGCCGGGCATCGCCGAGCTGACCATCTTTGGCACAATCGCCCGCGAGCTGCGCAAATACAACGTCACGCTGCTCATCGTAGATCAGCGGCCCTCGCAAATTGACGCGGAAGTGATGAGCCAAATTGGCACACGCATCACCTGCGCGTTGAGCGATGAGAAAGACATCTCTGCGGTGTTCACCGGCGTGAGCGGGGTGCAAGAGTTGCGCAGCGTGCTGGCCGCGCTGGATAGCAAACAGCAGGCGCTGATTATGGGTCATGCCGTGCCCATGCCGGTAGTGGTGAAGACCGCCGAATACGGCGAGGCGATGTATAAACGCTACGCGATTGGCGACGACGCCGAGAAACGCCAGAATTTGCTGCACGGCAAAAAGTCCGCGCCAGATGATTTAATTTGAGGCGTTTTGAGTAAGAACGGGGTTTAAAGAATCGGGCGAAAGTTCAGAAGTCGGACGGCTAAGACTTGAGCAAGCCTGTCATTCTGAGGAGCGCAGCGGCGCGAAGCAAAGCTGTGCGACCC
>DAORUN010000200.1:0-2532 GCA_035433205.1 Thermoflexales bacterium
TGCAAGAGATCAAGCGCCTGCTGGAGAACCCATGGGGGTTGGTGCTGTAAGGCAGACGGAAGACCAAAGACGAAAAGAGGTCTGAGCGTAAAAACGCGTTCAGACCTCTTTTTGTTTGTATATCTATTTATTCCGAGTCGCCGTTCTACCGGCACCGGATAAAATCCGCCGCCTAAGCATTAGGAAACCCGCTGGCGCGGGTTAAAAACGCGCACATAACCCGCGAGCGGGTTTTCTAACGACTAGCCGCCGGATTTATCCGGTGGCGGCGACCGATGCACAACGCATCAAGGTGATTTTCTCAGAATTGCCCGCGCCATCGTAATTCGAAGAGTGGTCGGCCAACAAATGGCGGTCGTCATTTCCGCGCAAGCGGAAATCCATAACGCGCCAAGCTCAAACGCAAGGAAAATCGGCCTTCAGCATGTGTTTTTGTGAGTTTGTTATAGATTCCCGCTTTCGCGGGAATGACGGGCTTATTTTTTGCACAAGCCTGATTAAGTTCATTTCATTCCCTAATTGACCACTTTCGTAATTGGTAATTGGTAATTCGTAATTTTTAATTGACCTTGAAGTCAATCACCTGCAACTGCAACTTTTTCTCCCCGTTAAACTCATTCATGTCCAGTTGAAAAGCCACGTCTAGTTTTGCGCCGGGCGGAATTTCGTTGATGCGCTCGCCCTTGCGGAACGCGATGGCCGACCAGTTGCTGTGCGTGAGTTTGAGGGTCATTTGCAGGTGTTGGCCCGCCGTGTTCTCATCCCCCTTGCCCACCCGCCGCGCGGTGAGCACCCGCGCCCCCTGCACCGCAAAAGTTGGGCGCGGGTTGGCCTCGCCGTGCGGCTCAAGACTTTGCAGCGCGGCATAGGCTTTGCCCAGAACGTCATCGCGGGTGATGAGCGCATCCACCTGCAAAGCCCGCGCCCAGCCGCCCGCAGGCCGCTGCATGGCCGCGATCTCGCGAAGTTGCGCCGCCAGCACACCCACATTTTCCGGGCGCAGGGTGAACCCCGCCGCCGCGGCGTGACCGCCATGTTTGAGCAAGAGCGGCTTGCATTCATCCAGCGCCTCGGTGATGTGAAACCCGCTCAGGCTGCGGCAACTTCCGCGCGCCTCGTTGCGGTGCGGGTCAATCGTCACCACCACCGCCGGGGCATGAAACTTGTCCAGCAGCCGCGAGGCCGCCAGCCCAATCACCCCGGCGTTGTATTCCTGCGCGGCGGCAAACACCAGCGCCACATCCGCCGCGTTTTGGCCTTCCATCGCCCGCGCCTCGGCATCCTTTGCCACTTTGGCCGTTTCCAGTTGGCGCGATGCGTTGCGGTCGTTCAGCGCCTGCGCCAGCTCGTGCGCCCATTCGTCTTGCTCGGCAATCAGCAGTTCGTAGGCGGTTTTGGCCGTGTCCAGCCGCCCGGCGGCGTTCAGGCGCGGGCCAAGCGTAAACCCAATCGTTTGGGCGGTGATGGGATTCTTGACCTTCGCGGCGTTCATCAACGCCCGCAACCCCAGCCGGGGGAAGGCGTTTAGCCGCTCAAGCCCGTCCTTCACCAACGCGCGGTTTTCGCCGGTTAACGCCACCACATCGGCCACCGTGCCCACCGCCACCAAATCCAGCAGGCTGGATGGGTTAAAGGCCGTTTCGCCTTTTGCGCTCAGCAACGCCAACGCGAGTTTGTAGGCCACGCCCACGCCCGCCAGTTTTTTGAACGGGTAGGAACAATCTGGGCGGTTGGGGTTCACTACCGCCAGCGCATCGGGTAGCAAGCCCGGCTCAAGCTCGTGGTGGTCGGTCACGATCAAGTCCAGGCCAATTTGTCTGGCGTGCTCGGCCTCTGGCATGGCCCTTGCGCCGCAGTCCACCGTGACCACCAGCGAGCAGCCATCACCCTTGAGCTTGGTCAGCGCGGCGCTGTTCAGGCCATAGCCTTCCTCAAACCGGTCGGGGATGTAGACCTCGCCGTGCGCGCCCAGCGCCTTGAGCGTGGTTTGCATCAGGGCGCAGGCGGTCACGCCATCGCAGTCGTAATCGCCATAAATGGCAATTTTTTCGCCGTTGGCAATGGCGGCCAGAATGCGCTCCACCGCGCGGCGCATGTCCTTCAGCAAAAACGGGTCATGCAACGTTTCACCATCGCCGTTCACAAACGCCAGCGCATCCGCGGGCAATGTGATGCCGCGAGCGAACATCACCTGCGCGACAAGCGGGTGCAGCGGCGCGGCTGCGCGGAAGAACTCGGCGGGGGCGTTGCCCGCAATATGCCACTCGTAACTCACGGGGCTGAGTATGCCTCATGTGCAAAGTGCAAAGTGCAAAGCAGTACTGCGGATTTCGCTTGTCGGCAAATAGCAAGTCTCACACGAATTGCTTTTGCTTGTTAAAACAAGGCAAATAAAAAACGTCTTTTATGCTACGATCATCTGCAATCGTCATGCGTGGGCAAATGTTGTTTTTAACCTGTTTGCTGATGGCCGCCTGCCAGAGCGGAATGCCCGCGACTGCCCCGCCAATGCCCATCGCGGTTAATACCCCA
>DAORUN010000201.1:0-2402 GCA_035433205.1 Thermoflexales bacterium
TCGCTCTTACATCAAGAATGAAATTACAAGATTCCTTATCCCGAACTCGCGTTAATTAAATAAAAGGGGCATCGGCTCATTTCAAAGCAGGAAATAAGCTGGTATCTTTTCATCCGCGCGTCCAGCCCATTTTTGGCTACATTCTTGTATCAGTTTGGGTATTGACTTGCCCGGCATCCCGATGTATCACCATGCGCATGAGACCACACCTTGCTTTTTCCCACCTTGCGTTGTGCGCCGGGTTGATGGCGCTGAGCCTGCCCGCTGGCGCAAAAACCGCGCCCGCCGCGCCGGGCACGGCATACCCCGTCTTATTTGTCTCGCAAGTGCCCATCCGCGCCGACTTTGCCACCATCGCCTCTACCTTTGGCAACCACAAACCGGGCATGGATGACGTGGGGCGCGGCGGCGATTTGTGGATTCGCTACCCGGATGGGTCAACCAAAAACCTGACCCAGGCCGCGGGGCTGGGCAGCACCGGGCTGCAAACCACAACCGCCATCGCCGTGCGAGACCCATCGCCCTCTTGGGATGGCACAAAGGCGGTGTTTAGCATGGTGATTGGCGCGCCGCGCTGGCAATACGATTACGCCAACCTCAACAATTGGCGCTGGCAAATTTACGAGATCACCGGCCTGGGGCCAGCGGATACGCCCGTGATTACAAAAGTGCCCAACCAGCCGGCGGGCTTCAACAACATCAGCCCCATCTACGCCAGTGATGACCAAATTATTTTTACCAGCGACCGCCCACGCAACGGCGCGGCGCATCTTTACCCCCAGCGTGATGAATACGAGCTGGCCCCCACCGTGAGCGGGGTGTGGAAGTTCAACCCCGCCAGCGGCGCCCTCACCCTGCTAAACCATGCCCCCAGCGGAGACTTCTCGCCCGGCATAGACAGTTTTGGCCGCGTGTTCTTCACCCAATGGGATCACCTCCAGCGCGACCAGCAGGCCGATGGCGACACGCCCGGCTCAAACTGCTACACCGGCGCGGCGTATGGCACATTCAATTACAGCGATGAATCGGCCAGCGCAACCTACACCACCACCAACCCCGACCGCACCGAAATCTTCCCCGAACCGCGCACCTGCCGCAACGACCTGCTGGCCGGGACAAATTTGGCGGGGCACACCTTTAACCAATTTTTCCCGTGGACAATCAACGAGGACGGCACGGGCGGCGAAATCCTCAACCATCTGGGGCGGCACGACCTGAGCAGCTATATTCCATCCGCCCTCACCGATGATGCCAACGTGTTTGATTATTACGGCCAACTCAGCCGCTTTAACACCAAGGCCATCGGCAATTTCTTCCAAATCAAAGAAGACCCGCTCCACCCCGGCGCGTATTACGGCACAGATTCGCCAGAGTTTGGCGCGCACGCCAGCGGGCAAATCATCAGCGTCACCGCCCCGCCCGGGCTGGATGCCGATCACATTGCCATCGGCTACGTGACCGACCCCGCCACGCGGGTGAGCGTGGGCGATGGCAACCCGCCGCCGCCCGGCCACACCGGGCATTACCGCGAGCCAACCCCTCTTTCTGATGGGACGTTGATCGCCGTGCACACGCCAGAGACACGGCAAGATGGCGGCAACGGCGACCCCACGCTCTCGCGCTACGACTTTCGGCTCAAGCAAATGGTCATTAGCGGCACAACCTGGGTGGCTGGCCCCGCGCTCACCAGCGGCATTAGCAAAACAGTGAGCTGGTGGACACCGGATGTTTTGGTCTCTTTTTCTGGCAATTTGTGGGAGCTGAACCCGGTTGAGCTGCGCCCCCGCGCGCGGCCCACGCCCGCGCCTGCCGCGCTGGAAACACCAGAACAACAAATTTTGGCGCAAGCCGGAATCAACGAGGCGATGCTGCGCGATTATCTGCGCCAGAACAATTTGGCTTTGGCCGTGGTGCGCAACGCCACCACCCGCGATGACTTTGACTTTCAGCAGCCGTATCGCTTGCGGGTGGCAAGAGATGGCATCACCGGCACGCAAACGCTCACTGGCACCGGCAAAATTTATGATGTGGGCTACCTGCAACTCTTCCAAGCAGACCAATTGCGCGGATGGACCGGCGGATACAGCCAGACACCCAACCCCGGACGGCGCGTGCTGGCGCAGTATCTGCATGACCCCGCCGCAGTTGCCATCACCCCGCCCAGCAGCGGCCCCACCAGCACCGTGATGCTTGCGCCCGATGGCAGCGCCGCCGCGTTTGTGCCCGCCAACCGCGCCATGACCTGGCAACTGACAGACGCAAACAGCGCGGTGGTGAGAGAGCGCTACTGGCTCACGTTTCAGCCCGGCGAGATTCGCGTGTGCGGGTCATGTCACGGGGTGAGCCAATTTGATCAGGCGCACCAAACCGCGCCGCAAAACCCGCCGCAGGCTTTGCTCAAT
>DAORUN010000202.1:0-2370 GCA_035433205.1 Thermoflexales bacterium
CACTTTGCACTTTGCACTTTGCACTTTGCACTTTGCACTTTGCACTTTGCACTTAGTAAAATACAAACACCATGCGTAAACCAATTATTGCCGGAAACTGGAAGATGAACAAAGGCGTGAGCGAAAGCCTGTCCTTCGTCGCCGAACTCCGCGCCGCTATTCACCCGAATGACAAAGTTGAAGTGTTGGCCTGTCCGCCCTTCGTGGCGTTGAGCGCAGCCAAATACGCGCTGGCTGGGAGCGCCATCAAACTGGGGGCGCAAAACTGCCACCCAGAAGCCAAGGGCGCGTTCACCGGCGAGGTGTCCGTCTCCATGCTGCCAGAGCTGGTGGAATATGTCATCCTCGGCCACTCCGAGCGCCGCGCCATTTTTGGCGAGAAAGATGATTTCATCAACAAGAAAGTCCACGCCGTTTTGGCGGCGGGTCTCAAGCCCATCTTGTGCGTGGGCGAGACGCTGGCCGAGAACGAAGCGGGCCAGACAGAGGCCGTGCTGGAGCGCCAAATCAAGGCCGGTTTGCAGGGCGTGAGCGCCGAGCAGATCGCCAAAGTGGTGATTGCCTACGAGCCGGTGTGGGCCATTGGCACAGGCCGCGCGGCCACCAGCGCCGATGCGCAAAATCGTTGCGCGTTTATTCGCGGGGAACTGCGCAAGTTGTATGGCGCGCTGGCCGATGAGGTTCGCATTCAATATGGCGGCAGCGTCACCGCGGCCAACGCCAAAGAAATTCTGTCTCAGCCAGATATTGATGGCGCGCTGGTTGGCGGCGCCAGCCTGAAAACAGCCGACTTTAAGGCGATTGTGGAAGCAGCGTGAGGATCAGAGGCTTGGGGTTGGGGATGATTTCTAACCTCAAGCCTCTAATTTCCCAACCCCATGTCTCGCGTTCGCTTCATCATTCTGCTGGGGATGGCTCTTGTGGCGTGCGCGGGGACGCCAGTTCCAACGGCGTTGCCAAGCGCCACGCCAACGCCCGCGCCCAAACGGGTGTTGTTTATCAATGGCAATTTCATCCCCGAAAGCGGCTACCCGCATTCACGCGTAACGGATGATGGCAAAACGCCTGAGAGTTTTAGCCGCTTGCGAGCCGAGGTGTTGGAAAGCGATTTGCATCTGGCGGTGGATGAGATGATTTTGACCGGCGCGGCGGCCATCACCCCAGAGATATTAAAAAATAACGCGGTGGTTGTGCTGGGTTCAAACAACCGCCATTTGCAGCCCGCCGAGGTGGACGCGCTCCAAAACTATTACGCCGCTGGGGGCAGCTTGCTTTTTTATGCAGATTTTCAATACGGGCCAGACAACTGGGCCAGCGATAATGACTTTTTAACGACGCAGGGGATTGAAGTGTTGCCGGATAATTTTCAGCCGCGCACAAAAATTGCGTTCGCGGCCAGCCCACACCCCATCGCCCAAAATATAAAACAAATTGAGGTGGAAGGAATTAGCCAGTTTCTTATCTCAGATGCCGCACAAAAAAATGCGACTATCATTGCCACATGTTCGCCGCTGGAAAGAAGCGGGTGCGCGTTGCAGCCAAATGAACAAGCCCGGGTAAAAGCGAAAGACGTGGTCGCTTGTGTGTTTGTTCAACAAAACGGCGCAGGCAGGCTGGCGGGCCTGTGCGATAGAAATCTGTTTCACAACGGCCCGCAAAAAGATGGAACCGATTTGAACCAAGCAGATAACCTTATTTTTGCCAAAAACTTGTTTGGCTGGTTGGCAAGAAAATGACACAATGGGGAGGGTAACCAACACCATGAAGAAAACAAACCGATTTTTTTTGATCGCCGGGTCGTTATTGCTGAGTTTGTCTACGATGGGTAACGCGCTGGCGATGCAAAGCGCGCCGCAACCCCCCTCTGCTCCCAGCGCAGCCGCCGCGCTCGCGCAGGTTTCTGTCACCGAAGATGCGGAGGGTGTGCACATCTCTTGGGCCGGAGAAGTGCAAAAGGATGAAAATGGATACCCCGCGGCGCAGGGGTGGACACAGCAAACGCTGGGTAATGCCAGGTTGCCCATCTACCCTCTGGCGTTGCGTATGCCAGAGGGCGCGGCTGCCAAAGCGCGTGTTGATGTTGTTCGGGCTGCCGCATGGGATGGAGAGATTGAACGCGCCCCGGTTATTCGCCCTGAGAACACAAACGAGGAAGCAGAGGTGGATCTAAACCCGCCGGAAGCGATGGGCGAGATTGAAACACCAAACGCGCCCTGGCTCATCACAGGAGACAGCCACTTGCGCGGGGTTCGGATCGTGGGGATGGCATTCACACCCATTTACCAGAAAGGCGGGCAGGTGCAAGCCGCCAGCCAGCTCAAGCTCACCATACCCGGCGCGCGGCTGCTGCGGCCAGAAGACACACGCTGG
>DAORUN010000203.1:0-2350 GCA_035433205.1 Thermoflexales bacterium
CAAGTCCGATGACACGCAAGGGCGCGTCAAGACTTACGAGTCCATCGTGAAGGGCGAGCCAATTGAGGAGCCCGGGATTCCCGCCTCGTTCAAGGTGCTGGTGAAGGAATTGCAATCGCTCGGTCTGGCGGTGGAAGCCATCAACGAAACCGGTGAGATTGTGCACTTTGGCAAAGACGAAGATCGCCGCCAGACCCCGCGCCTGGGCGCGATGGGTTTGCCGGGGATTGAGGGTTAAGAATTAAAAATTAAAAAGGCGGCCTTTGATAAAAATCAGAGGTCGCTTTTTTTATTTTTCATCACTTTCTAAAGACGCATAGACCCACCCGCGGGGTTAATCCCGCGCCAAAACGGCTGTGATATAACCAGCGCAGAACAAAAATGACAGCCGGATTTTTACCCCTCCCCTCACTCATCAACTGCGGCCCAAGCCTTGCGGGCAAGACCGCCTTTGTCACCGGCGGGCTGGGCGGCATTGGCCGCGCGTGCGTGGCCGCGTTGATGGCGCACGGGGCGAACGTGGCGTTCACCTACGCCGAAGGGCGCGAATCGCCACAAGACGCGCAAAATGTGGCTGCGCTTGACCCCGCCCGTCTTTCGGCGCATCCGCTGGATTTGCGCTCGCCAGATTCAATCCGCGCCAGCTTTGGCCAGGCGCTGGAGCGCTGGGGACGGGTGGATATTCTGGTGAACAACGCGGCGGTTGGCTCGGCCACGGTGGCCGCCTATGCCGATGACCCATTTGAGCAGGACGCGGTGATGATGAACATCAACGCGGTGGGCGCGCTGAATGTGTGCAAGGCTTTTCTGGATGCCGCGCAAGAAACCCTTTCGCTTTTGCCGCGCAAAATCATCAACCTCAGCTCGGTGGGCGGTGGGGTGCAGGTTTTTCCGGGCTTCCGTTTGTCTGATGGCATGAGCAAAGCCGCTGTGGCGTTTATGACCCGCCAACTGGCGGCGGAGCTGGCGCACAGCCGGGTGGATGTGTTTGCCATTTGCCCCGGCGCCACCAACACGGGCATGTTTCAGGCCAGCACGCTCAACAAAATGACAGCGCAAGAACGCGCAGATTTTCTGGCATCGCTGCCCAAAGGCCGGCTGATTGAACCCGCAGAAATTGCGAACCTGATCCTGTTCCTGGCATCCGAATATTCAACGCCGCTTCACGGGGCGGTGATGGATGCCTCGATGGGTTTGGGCGTGCGTCCCGGGTTAATCACAGAACATCAGCATTAACCTCGCGGCGGCCCTCTACCAACCAGCTGCATTATTTTTGGCGCTTTATAAACAGTTGCGTAAGTCCAGTCTGGAAGTTTAACCTCGCGGGTTGGCCTGCGTGCTTTTGGAAGACAGAAGCTGTGCAGGCCAACCCGCGAGATTCATCAAGCAGCCAGATATTCTTGCAGCCAGCCGGGCACAGAGCTGCGCTCTTCGCTGAAATACGGCTCTGGCAAAGACTTAACCACATGATGCCAGGTGAGCGCGCGGTTGACCCGCCCCACCCGGTCGGCCAAGACGGCAATTCGGCGCAGCTCATCTAGCGGCGCAAACGCCAGCCATTCGCGCAAATAGGCATCCCGCAGGTCGGCCAGCTCTGCGGCATTTGACGAAAGCCCAAACACCCACGCGATGTTGCGCAGCGTGACCACCAGCGTAAAAAACGGGTGCGTTATGCAGCTCTCGCCCCAGTCTGCAAACGTAAAATGCTCGTCTTGCACAAAAATGTTGCCGTCATGAAAATCATCGTGGTGCAGCGTTTGGGGGATGGGCGCTGCGGCCAGCGCGGCGCAATCTGCCCGAAACGCGGGCGCAAGGGCCAACGCCCGCTCGCGCTCATCGGGTGTAAATCCATCAGGCTCGCCCACCATCAGGGCGGCGGTGTCTTGCAAAAGACTCTCGTACAAACCGGGCAAGATGGCTAACCGGCGATCCATCGCCCCCAGCACCAGCAACGCGTGTTGATGCGGAATCGCCTCGATTTGCAATTGGGCGTAACGGCGCAACACATCGTGCCAGCCCGCCAGCGAACGGGTTTGCTTGTTGATTGCGCGCAAAGGCTGGCCGCTGTCTTGCATCAAAAACCATGCGCGGGCGGGTTCCATCCCCAAAACAACCGGCAGGCGGGATGGAAACTGCATGGACAAAAACGCGGTGAGGGCCGGCTCGTGCGCCAGCGCAGGCGCGCACGCCTTGGCATACAGCGCGCCCGCGCTGGTGGGCGCGCGCAGCACGGTTGACCACGCGCGGATGTGCGGCTGCTCGATGGGGCCGGTGAGGGTTGCGCCGCGCTGCGCGATCTGGGCGCGAATCCACGCCTCAAATTCCTCGCGCCATGCCAAAGATTGCCAGG
>DAORUN010000204.1:0-2338 GCA_035433205.1 Thermoflexales bacterium
GGGCCAACAATCATGCTCTCGCCGGCATAGGTGGTGGCGGGTTCCTCGCCAATGCGGTTAGAGGCGCACACAAAACAGGCGTTTTCTGCCGCGCGGGCAGAGAGGAACGTGCGCCACTCGGCGGCCCGGTCGCGGTCCCAGGCCGCGCTCACCAAAATAATCTCCGCGCCATCCAAACACAACGAGCGCGCCCCTTCGGGATACATCACATCCCAGCCCACTTGCAGGCCCACCGTGCCCACCGGCGTCTCGGCGGGTTCAAGCCGGAAGCCGGGGCGGTAAATCATCTGCTCCTCGCCGCGCAAATGCACTTTGCGGTAATGCGAGAGGATGTCGCCTTCCGGCCCAATGAGCACGGCAGAGTTGAACAAAATGCTCTCCACGCGCTCTTTGGTGGGCAGGCCAAAGCCAATGTGCAGCCCCATCTCGCTGGCGCGCTGGGCCATGTAATTGGTGGATGGCCCCGGCACACGCTGAACCAGTTGCGTGATCTGCGCCCCGCATTCGCTGCCGGTGGTCGCCAGTTCGGGGAACAAAATCAGGTCTACTTTTTGTTGGGCGCAAATTTTGCGGATGAACTCCGACATTTTTGCCAGGTTGGCATCAGCCTCGCCCAGCTTGGTATCCATCTGCACAACGGCCACTGTTATTTCACGCATGATTCTCCTCTCAAAATTGCGACCTGCGAGTTGCGCTCGCAGTCGGTGTGTTCTTGCTTTTGCGAAATTATAGCACGTGTTGAAACAAATGTTCTAGGAGATTTGATTTTTGGCGCATAAAAACAGAACATTTGTTTGACAAATCAAAACGTTTGTTCTAAAATACTCTGCATGTGCATGACCCCGATTGTGCAACTGGAGGCGCAGCAAAAGCTGGAATTGCTGGCGGGCGATATGCGCCTTGAGCCGGTCGAGGATGCCATCGCCAAAAAGACGCCAACGGTTGCGCCCTGCGGCCACAACCCAGAGGAATTGCGCCGGTTGTACGATGAGCAAAGCGGCGCGGCGCTGAGCAGTTTGGATAAAAAGCGCAACTCGCTGGGCGTGTATAACGCCATCATGCCGGGCGGCAAAAAAATAAGCCTGCTCAAAACCATGCTCACCAGCGCGTGCGAACGCAACTGCAACTACTGCCCCTTTCGCGCCGGGCGAAACATGCGCCGGGCCACCTTCAAGCCAGAAGAAATGGCGAAGGTGTTTTCGGAAATCAGCCAGTCGAATTTGGCCGAGGGCATTTTTTTGTCCAGCGGGATCATTGGCGGCGGGATGAAAACGCAAGACCGGTTGCTGGATACGGCGCATTTGCTGCGCCGCAAACACAACTTTCGCGGGTATTTGCACCTCAAGCTCATGCCTGGGTGCGAGCAGGCGCAGGTGGAGCGGGCGATGGCGCTTGCCACGCGCGTGAGCATTAACCTGGAGGCGCCAAACGCGGCGCGGCTGGGCGCCCTCGCCCCAAAGAAAAAGTTTGATGAGGAATTGTTGCGCCCGCTGCTCTGGGCCAACCAGATTCGCAAGGCGCAGCCGTGGCACACCTGGGCCAGCACGGTCACGCAATTTGTGGTGGGCGCGGCGGGCGAGAGCGATCTTGAACTGCTCAGCATCGTGGAGCGATTGCACGCGCAGGCCGGCCTCACGCGGGCGTATTTCAGCGCGTTCTCGCCAATCAAAGACACCCCGCTGGAGAATCACGCGCCAGAAAACCCGTGGCGCGAGCACCGCTTGTATCAATCTTCGTTTTTGCTGCGCGATTACGGCTTTGAGCTGGAGGAGCTGCCCTTTACCGACAAAGGCAACTTGCCGCTGAACGAGGACCCCAAAATTGCGTGGGCCAAAGTAAACCTGGCCGATGCGCCGGTAGAGCTGAACCGCGCCGAGAAACGCGATTTGCTGCGCGTGCCGGGCATTGGGCCAAAAGGCGTGGATGCGATTCTGAACGCCCGCAAAACCGGCAGCCTGCGCGAACTGCGCGATTTGAAATCGCTGGGGGTGCTGGCTGGCCGCGCCGCGCCGTTTATTTTGCTGGCGGGCAAACGGCCCGTGGCGCAGCTGGCGCTGTTTTGATGGGGATTAGGGAAACACCCATTTATTCCAAACCATTCACCTAAAGCAGTGATTGAAATCGCCTTCCGCTCAATTTTTTGCTCAAAACACATCCTCATCAGATTTATTTTGCGTCACTACGTTCAAGTGGGCTGGCGTTCCACCGGCAGCGGATAAATCCGCCGCCTAACTATCAGGAAACCCGCTGGCGGGTTTTTCAATGACTAGCCGCCGGATTCATCCGGTGGCGTCAACCGGCGCATATCTTGCCAGAACAATTTTCTCGGAATGGATTA
>DAORUN010000205.1:0-2192 GCA_035433205.1 Thermoflexales bacterium
CTCGCGCAGGTAGGTCTCGGTCGGCATCGCCTGGTTGCGCTTCAAAAACGCCCCCGCCACGTTCAGGGCCAGCGGATGGTCGGCGCACAAGGCGGCCAGCGCGTCGGCGGCGGGGTCGCCTAGCGGGCGGTAGTTGCGCAGCACGGCCACGGCATCGGCGCGGGTCAGCTTTGTCAGCGGCACGCGCTCGCCCACCGCCAGCGCCCTGCGCGAGGTGATGAGCGCCACGCTGCCCGGCGGGGGCAGCAACGCCCGCGCGTCGGCTTCGCTGGCCGCGTCGTCAATCAACACGGCGCATTTTTTGCCGTGCAGGGTGTGGTGGTATATGGCTTGCAAGCTGGCCGCGTCATCGGGCAGTTTGTCTTGCGGGTAAATTAGTTGCAGCACGCGGCCCAATTCCTGGGATGGGGTTCGCGGCGCGGCGCTGTGCCCGCCCAACGCAAACACCAGTTGGGCATCGGGGTAGTCCGCGCTCAGGGCGTGCGCCAGCACGGTCGCCAGCTCGGTCTTGCCAATCCCGCCCATGCCGGTCAGGCTGGTGATGGCGATGGCGCCATCGCGCAGGCCCTCTTTTTGGCGGATGAGGCCGAGAATGCGGCCAATTTCCTCCGCGCGGCCCTCAAAGCTGGGGTTGATGGATCCCAGCATGTGCAGCGTGTCGCGCTGGTATCGCGCGGCCTGCTGGAGGATGAGGGTTGCGCCCGCGCCCAGCGCAATCGCGTTTGACCCTTGGGCAATCGCCCCATCCCCCTCGTTTTTGGCGTTGTAATCCGGCATGGGCGAATTGTAAAGGGAATTTCGAATTCTGAATTCTGAATTCTGAAAAAAACAACCCGCGCCAGCGGGTTTCCCAGTGCGTAGGCGGCGGATTCATCCGCTGCCGGTAACCCGCCCGCGCTTTCTACTTTCAGAATTTAGAATTTTTTTCACTCCACCACAACCTTGCTCAAGTCGTCTTTGTTCTCCGGGTATTTCATGCCAAACCCCTTGAGCGTATCCACCAGCACCGATGAGATCACCAAATCGCGGTACCACTTTTTGTCGGCGGGCACCACATACCAGGGCGCGGCCTCGGCGCTGGTCTGGTTGATGGCATCCTCGTAGGCGGCCATGTAGTCATCCCACAACTTTCGCTCGGCCAGGTCGCCCACGCTGAACTTCCAGTGTTTGGCCGGGTCATCCAGCCGCGCTTGCAGCCGCGCCTTTTGCTCATCTTTGCTAATGTGCAAGAAAAACTTGAGGATGGTCGTGCCCTCATCGGCCAGCGTTTTTTCCCACGCGGCAATTTGTTCGTAGCGTTTGCTCCACACTTCTTTTGGCACAATGTTGTGTACCCGCACCACCAGCACATCTTCGTAATGGCTGCGGTTAAAAATCACAATTTCGCCTTTGCCCGGCGTTCTTTGATGAATGCGCCACAAATAATCGTGATCCATCTCCAGCGGCGTGGGCACCTTGAACGCGGCCACATCCACCCCTTGCGGGTTCACACCCTCAAACACCTTGCGGATCACGCCATCTTTGCCAGAGGTGTCCATGCCCTGCAAAACCACCAGCACCTTGTGCTTGTGCTCCGCATAAAGCAGCTCTTGCAGCTTGTCCATCTCAGCCACACGCTTGTCAATTTCTTTTTTGGCCTGCGCCTTGTCGCCTTTAAAGCCGAGGGTGTCGGCTGGATCAATTTTTGCCAGTTTAATTTTTTTGCCCGGTTTTACGCGATGAATATCCATGTGCACTCCTTGTTGGTTGTTGGTTGAACAACCAGACGGAAGACGGGAGACGGCGGTCTACCGTCTTCCGTCCTCCGTCTTTCGTCAATTTATATTTGCCGTCTTCTGCATTTCATCCCAAAGCGCAGCCACGTGCTCGCGCTCGGTGTTTTCTGCGCCGATGGACACACGAACCATCCAGCGGCCATCCTGTATAGACGGCGTTAAATAGGCTTTGCCGCTTTTGTTGATGGCGTTCGCCCAGGCCAGCGTGTGCGCGTCCAGCGCTTCGCCGCTTAGGTTGGGCGGCTCGTGGCGCACGCACACGGTTTGCAAATGCACCGGCGCCAGCACGCGCCAGCACGGTGTCCCATCCACCAAAGCCGCCAGCCATTGCGCGTTGGCCATGTCTCGGCGCAGCCGCGCCTGCAATGTCTCAACGCCCTCCAGCCGAAGCAACATCCACAACTTGAGCGCCCTAAA
>DAORUN010000206.1:0-2058 GCA_035433205.1 Thermoflexales bacterium
CGCGCACGGCGGATATTGAGTTGATCCCCACCTTTGGCGTGCATGGGCCAAAGCAATTGCATGTGGTTTTGTTTAATGCCGGTTTGGCATGAAATTTTGAGGAATCCGTTCATCCTGAGCGCGACTGCTCGCTTCGGGGATATTTCCCTATCCTTCCACCAGCGGCTCAAACAAAAGCGTGCCCGCTGTCCAAAAGATGAGGATGAAGGCGATGATCACGCCCATCCACGAGCCGAACTCCTCAAACGGGGCGCGATCCACGTAACCCGCGGTGACAATGACCGCGGCGACGACCAGCGGCAAAACAAGCGGGAACAACAAAATGGGCAAAAAGACCTCGCGGGCGCGGGTGCTGGCGGCCATGGTGGCGATCAGCGTGCCGGCCCCGCTATACCCAATGGCGCCCAGCGCAACCGTGAGCAACACGCCGGGTTGGATGAGGCCCTCATCGAACAAGATAGCCATCACAGGGAGGACGAACAAACCCACCGCGAGGGTGAACACCAAATTTGCCAGCGCCTTGCCGATGAACACAGCCATGCGGTCGCCCGGCGCGAGCATGAGCGCGTCAAAACCGCCGTTAAGCTGCTCGGAGAGCATGGAACGCGAAAGCCCCAGCGTGCCCGCAAACACCAGCGTGACCCACAAAATGCCCGGCACCAGCGGCTTGAGCGTGTCTACCCGCAGGCGCAGCGCAAAGTTGAACATCACCACCGCCATGACGGCGAACACCAGCATGGCCGTGAACGATTCGCGCGTGCGCAGCTCCACCAGCAAGTCTTTGCGGAGGATGGCGAGGGCGATGGAGAGAATGCGGCGCATGATTTATGAGACGGGGGACGGGAGACGGGGGACGGGCATTGCAACCGTCTTCGGTCTTCCGTCTTCGGTCAACTTGCCCTCCTCTAGTCGCACCACCCGCGTCACGCCTTCCATGCCGCGCTGTTCGTGGGTGGTCATCACGATGGCTTTTCCGCCTGCCGCAAGCTCCATCAACAAGATGGATAAATTTTGGGCCGAGGCCGCATCCAACCCAGTGAAAGGTTCGTCCAGCAGAATCACCTGCGCGTTTTGCAAAAGCACGCGCGCAAGCGTGAGCCGCTGAATCATCCCGCGCGAAAACATGCGGGCGGGGTCGTCCGCGCGGGCGGCCAGGTTCACCCGCTCCAGCGCGCGGGTCACGCGGGCGGGCGCGTCGGCCAGCCCATGCAGACGGGCGTGAAACATCAAATTTTCTTTGGCCGAGAGGTCTGGATACAGCATGGATTGGTGCATCACCACGCCAATGTGCTGGCGGGCAAGGTCGCCATGCGCGAGGGCATCCACGCCGCAAATCTCCAACGATCCTTTCTCCGGGCGGCCCAGCGTGGCCAGCACGCGCAAGAGCGTGCTTTTGCCGCTGCCATTCGCGCCCAGCATCGCCACAAACTCGCCGCCATCCACGGCCAAGCTGGCCCCGCGCAACACCGGGCGCAGGCCGTAGAACTTGACAATGTTTTGGGCGAGAAGAAGCATTTGGACGATGGACGATGGACGATGGACGATGGACGATGGGCACAGGGCTGGATCGTCTATCGTCTATCGTCCATCGTCTTAGCTCAGCGCTTTCTTCATGCGCTCCAGCGTTTCTACCAGCGTGGCGCGGGTGCAACCAAAGTTGATGCGCACGAAGCCATCGCCGCCGGGGCCAAACGTGGCGCCATCGTTAAACGCCACTTTTGCATTTTTGAGGAAGAACTGATACGGGTTGCCGTCAAGGCCCAATTCGCGGCAATCCAAAAAGCCCAGGTAGGTTGTGTCTGGGATGGTCAGCTTCATTTTGGGGAAATGCTCGCTCACATATGCCACCAGAAAGTCGCGGTTGGCGGTGAGATACGCGCTCAGCTCGGCCAGCCAGGCATCGCAGCCGGTGTAGGCGGCCTGGGCCGCGGTGAGGCCGAGGGCGTTCACGTGCGGCAGGTTGCCGCTCTCGGTTTGTTGCAGCCGCGCCCGCAATTGTTTATTCGGCACCACCGCAAAACTCATCCCCAAACCCGGCACGTTGAATGTTTTGCTGGG
>DAORUN010000207.1:0-1739 GCA_035433205.1 Thermoflexales bacterium
CAGCACCGGCACGAGGGGAAACTCAACCTCGTAAAGCAGCCTTTCCAAATCAAGCACCTTGAGGCGCGGTTGCTGCGCCTGCGCGAGGCGAAAGGTGGCGTCGGCATCGGCGGCGGCATAGCGCGCCGCGATCTCCAGCGGCACATCGCGCATGGTGAACTGGGTTTTGCCCGCGCCGCCATGCCCAATCAATTCGGCAATCTCGGTCATTTGCCAGCCAAACTGCTCCCGCGCCAGCGCCTTTAGCCCCAGGCTGCCGCGCCGCAGCGGTTCCAGCGCAAACTGGGCCAGCAGCGTGTCGTACACCGGCTGGTTGATGGGTAATCCGGCTCGCTTGAGGACGCCCAGGTCAAATTTGGCGTTATGCGCGGCGCGTTTTGCGCCGGGCCGCGCCAGCCCGTCGGCCATCGCCCGCCATGCCCGCGACCCGCGTTTGAGCGACCATTCCCCCGCGGTGGGATGCTCCACCGGCACATACCAGCCCTCGCCTTCATCCATGCACACCGAGATGCCCACCAGATCGCAGCTTGCCATATCCAGCCCGGTGGTCTCGGTGTCAAAGGCAAAAAATTCGGCGTTGCTCAGCCGGGTGATGAATTCTGCAAAATCCGCATCGCTGGCGGCCAGCCGCGGGCGCGTGGGCGCGCCGGGGTTGGCCGTCTCCGCGCTCAGCGCCAAATACGGCGCGGGCATCTCGAATAGGTTGAGTTGCAGGTCGTTGCTCACGCCCTCAAATGTAGCACAAATGAGCTAAAACAATGACGAATGACAAATGACGAATGACAAATTAAATTTTGTTCGGCCAGGAATTTGATGAAGCTCTGGCTTAGAATACCCAAAGCCGATTCGGGAGGAAATATGAAAATAGTCTTGAGCCGATTTTTTGTGGTTTTGTCTGTTTGCTTTATGCTCTTTGGCGCAGGGGCACATTCCCTTTATGCAGATGTTCTATCGCCAAACGGGTTGCAAATTGAGCCAGCCACTTTGCCAGATGGAATGGCTGGAGAACTTTACTACCTGCCTGGCTTGTTTAAAAATCCTACGATCACAGTTACCGGAGGGACGGGGGCTATTTCTCTCACAGTAACCAGCGGTTTTTTGCCGCCCAGTCTTAGAGTAGATAATGTTTACGGGGATGAAACTCATTTTGTGATTGGTTATGAGCCAAGCACCCCCGGCGTGTTTACCTTTACGTTGACCGCGCAAGACCAAAATGGGCAAACCGCAAGCCGCGAGTATTCTGTTCGCATTTCTCCGGCTGCAAATTTGAAAGCCGATGATGTGGTGAGCAGTGGAGATCACACTTGCACAGTCACTTATTACTATGTCAGTAACTTCTCGGGTCGGAAATGGTGTTGGGGATTAAATTCATACGGTCAGCTTGGAAATAATCTTACAGAAAACAACCCATTTCCCGTAAGAGGAGAAGCGACGGGCTATCTGGGTCATGACGGAACATCTGCGACAGGGTATGAGCACACATGCACAGGCCATACCCATTTTGGCAGCGGATGGACCGATTACTGCGTGGGGCGCAACCAATTTGGCCAACTTCTAGCCCCATATCATTGGGGTGGCATGATGATGGTGGCGCGGTTGAATCAAACTTGCGGCATATACGACGATGGGTTGGAATGCTGGGGGTGGAACGCCTACGGACAACTGGGGAATGGCACATACACAAACACAAACGAGTATTCCATCACCCAAGTGGTTGGCCTGACCAGCGGTGTGCAGCA
>DAORUN010000208.1:0-1739 GCA_035433205.1 Thermoflexales bacterium
TTCATTTGCTCGGCCTCGCGCACATACGCCTCGGCTTGCTCAAGGCTGGGGATGTGTTTCATAATTTGAGAAGAAATAAGAAATGAAGAAATAAGAAATTAGCCCGTGAGGCACATTTTCTTATTTCTCATTTCTTATTTGTGAGGGTCCTCAACCGCTTTGCCGCTTCCTCCAGCGTCTCATCTTTTTTGCAAAAGGCAAACCGAACCATATCGCGATGGCCGTCTTTATCGGCATAAAACGCCGAGCACGGAACGCACGCCACGCCATGCTCCTTCACCAGCCGCGCGGCAAATTGCATATCGTCCTCATCGCCTTTGCGCAGTTTGCCAAAGCGGGTGATGATGTAATACGTGCCCTCCGGCTCAATCACCTCAAAGCCCACCTCGCGCAGAACGCCCACCAAAAAGTTGCGCTTGCGGGTGTAATCGGCCTTGAGCTGGGCGTAATAATCGTCGCCCAGGTTGAGCATGGCGACCGCGGCCTCTTGCATGGGCGCGGGGGCGCACACGGTCATGTATTCGTGCGCCTTGCGAATGTTAAATGTAATCTCTGGCGAGGCCACGCAGTAGCCCAGCCGCCAGCCTGTCACGCTAAAGGTTTTGCTCATCCCGCCAATCGTCACCGTGCGCCCGGCCATGCCCGGCAACGTCGCCATTGGGATGTGCGCGTGGTGGTCATAGGTGATGAATTCGTAAATTTCGTCGGTGATGGCGATCACATTGTGCTGGATGCACAACTCGGCCACAAACTGCAATTCATCGCGGGTGAACACTTTGCCGGTTGGGTTGCCGGGTGTGTTGATGATGATCGCCCGCGTTTTGGCGTTGAACGCCCGCCGCAGTTCGTCCCGGTCCAGCTCCCATCCGCCTGCGCCAGAAAAATTGGGATGCAACGAAACATAGCGCGGGGTTGCGCCGCACAAAATGGCTTGCGGGCCATAGGTTTCGTAAAACGGCTCAAAGATGATGACCTCATCGCCCGCGGTGACGGTGGAGAGCAACGCGGCCAGCGAGGCTTCGGTTGCGCCGCAGCACACGGTCAGCTCGCGGTCGGGGTCAACGCTCATGGCGTATTTGGCGCAGTAAAAGCTGCTCAGCGCATCGCGCAGGTTTTTTGCGCCGCTGGTGATGGCGTACTGGTTGAGGTCGGCGTTAATCGCCCGCACGGCGGCTTGCTTCACCGCTTCTGGCGCGGGCCAGTCTGGGAACCCCTGCGAGAGGTTGACCGCGCCGTATTGCCGCGCCATGCCGGTCATGAGCGGGAAGATGGAATCTGGAAAGCGTTGGATCATGTTAGTGGCTGGTTGCTAGTGGCTGGTTGCTGGTTGTCGTCTTGTGCTTGAATATGGCGTAGGGCAAAAAATAACCCCGCCAAAAACGCGGTTGACATGGCGAAATAGACAAAGCTAAAGGGCTGACCCGCAAAGAATTTGTCAAAAATATACATCCGTAAAAAGAGCGCAAAGTTTAACCCGGCCAAAATGTTAAACAGGATAGATGAGCTGGTCTGGAGCAAAACAGCCGAGAAGATAAACAAGCCGAGCCAGTTAAACAAACTGCCATGATGGATGAGCGTTTGCCCGGGGCCAAACATCAAAATAATCCAGACCGCGCTTCCCAGCAGGGTGGCCACAAACAACCGCCACGCATCTTTTTTGAGAGATCGAAACCGCGACAAAACCCATCCGCCAAAAGAAAACCAAAGCGACAAAAACCACATGGAGTAGGCGGTGTAAA
>DAORUN010000209.1:0-1695 GCA_035433205.1 Thermoflexales bacterium
AGCGTTGGAGTTTGGTGAAGGTAGTCATGGGGATAGTTATAGCAGATTTGGAAGGAGGAGTGAGAAGCCAGACGGAAGACGGGAGACGGGAGACGGAAGACGAACTAAACGGTTGACCGTCCCCGTCTTTCGTCTTCACTCAATGTTTCCCCACCAGCACCACGCAGATGCCGCCTTTTTGCGCCACGTTCACCACCTGTTTTTGCGAGGCGCGACCCAAAATGGCGGTGCCGTATTTGGTGGGCGCAAACCCAAACACCACATAAAACGGCTGAGTGCTCACCGACCGATCCGTCTCCACCACCGGAAACTCATACGCGGTGACGATGGCAAGTTTTTGCGCCACCCACTCGTCTGGCTCTTGCGCGGCGGTGTGCAGCGCGGCATCCCAGTCGCTTTCGCTGGTGGCCGAGCCAATATACACGCGGTCGCCGCCATACGAGCGGTTGGGCTTAATCACAAGCTGGTCGCGGTGGGCGCGGGCGAACTCAAACAAATCCACTTCCTCGCCGGTGAAGTCGGCGGTTTTGCGCGGGTTGAGCAGGCGCGTCCAGAGCAAATGGCGGCGCAAAAGCTGACGCTCGCCGGTGGTAAAAAAATGGCTAAAGCGCGGGTCGGTCAGCAGCTCAAACGTGCTTTTGTGGTCAAAATCCCCGGCCATAGAAGACACCATTTGATTGCGCTTGAACATGAGTTTGGCGAGATCGGGGTCGCCGCCCTCATCGCGCAAGGCAATGTAATCGCGCGTGTCGTAATCGCGGTACACCACATCCACCTGCGCGCCTTGATAAAACGCCTCTGGCTGGCCGTTTACGTTGCGCATTTCCAGCTCGGTGGGGTCGCAGTAGATGGCGTTCTGACCGCGCGAGACGCAATAATCGGCCAGGGTTTGAAATTCGGCGGGGCCATCGCCAGAATACTTGGCATCGCAAAACGCGATTGTGCCGCCGCTGCGCCCAATCAGCTCCAATTGATCCTGCATCTCGCGCAAGAACAAATCTTCGCAATCCTCGTTCGCCTCCAAATTTAGCTCTGGCGTAAAACGTTTGAGCGCCGGGTAGACCAAATTCATCACGCTGCGTTCTGCGCCGGGGATGAGCGAGATGCCGCCCACGCCCACCAGGTTTGGCTCCACAAACATAAACGTGTCTTTCCAGGCTGGGCTGGTGAAATCGGCCATGGCGTCCAAGCGGCCAAACACGCAATTGCCGTTGCTGTGCGCGGGCGTCCATGTCTCGCGCAGCCACGCCTCGTGGTCGGGGTCCAGCGGCACAATTTTGCGCACTTCTTCGTTTTCCAAATACCAGTCTGGCACGCGCTTTAACACCTCTTGCAAGGTGAGGGAAACCGTGTGGAAATAATTGAGCTGTTCCGGGAAGATGCCGGTTGGCCGCAGGAACACATTGATCACATCTTCAACCCCATCCCGAAAATACACCAGCCCATTTTTGCGCGCCGCGCCGGGCATTCGCTCGGCCAATTGCCAGATGGCGCTGGTGGGCAGGTCAAAAAAGGCGCGGCGCAACTGGCCGTCTAGCGAGAGGCCGCGCAGACCATGTTCGTCTGATGCAGTGAGAGGGTTGGACATGGCGGAATTTTATCCGCAAATGCCAGATTTTGTGCTCGAAAAAGTGGTCAATTAGGCAAATGGAGAACGTCATTTCCGCGAAAGCGGAAATCCATAACGCGCCAAGC
>DAORUN010000210.1:0-1667 GCA_035433205.1 Thermoflexales bacterium
AACCCGTGTTTAAGCCTTGAGAGGGCTTCGTCCTAGGCCACTAGACGAAGGGGCCAAATGCGGGGCAAATGTTACCACACCCCGCAAAAAGGCGCGCCATTTCAATACGGCCCGCGAATGTTGGTAGACACGCGCTCGGCGTAAAAATCGGCCAGCCAATCGTGAAAATCCGTGTCCAGCGGCTTAAGGCTGGACGCCTTGACCGTTTCGCTAATTTGCCCCGGTTTAGACGCGCCCGGAATCACCACGCTGATCGCGTCGTAATCCAAAATCCAGCGCAAGGCCATTTGCGCCAGCGTCATCCCGTGCTGCAACTGATCTTCCAACGTGGCGACCAAATCAAGACCAGTCTCAAACGGCAAACCGGCAAATGTCTCGCCCACGTTGAAATGCTCGCCGTTTCGGTTGTAAGACCGATGGTCGCCGGGCGCAAACTTCTGGTTGCGATGCAGTTTTCCGCCCAGCAAACCGCTGGCCAGCGGCAAACGCGCAATCAGGCCGATATTTTGCGACTTGGCGCGGCTGAACAGCGTTTTGATAGGCTTTTGGCGGAAGATGTTAAAAATAATTTGCAAGCTGGCGAGGTTGGGCTGCGCCATGCAAATCAGCGCCTCATCCACCGATTCCACGCTGACGCCCCAATGGCGAATTTTGCCCTGGCGCTGAAGCTTATCCAGCCACACAAACACATCGCCCTGCTCCAAAATTTTGCCTGGCACGCAATGAAGCTGGGTCAAGTCCAGCGTGTCTCGCTTTAGGCGGCGCAAAGATTCCTCGGTGGCTTTGCGCACGTTCTCCTCGGTGTATTGATCGGGATACATTGCCCCGCGCCCCAGCTTGGTGGCGATGAACACCGGGCGGGGGTTGCGCTGAAAGAAATCGCCCAGCAATTGCTCACTGCGGCCATCGCCATACACATCTGCCGTGTCAAAAAACGTGATGCCGTTGTCAACGGCTTCGTAAAGCAAATCGTGGGCGGTTTTGTCGTCCAACGTTCCCCAATCTGCGCCGCCCAACTGCCAGCAGCCCAAACCAATTTCCCCCACCTGCGCGCCTGTTTTGCCAAATAATCGCGTTTTCATCATAACCTCCACATTTAGTGTATGCCCTTCGCATAAAAAGCGCAATAGTTTTATGGATAATTCGGCCACAATGATCTCCATTCGCCCATTCACCGCCACCGATGCCGCGGCGTACCAGGCTCTGCGCCTTGCCGCACTGCAAGACGCGCCCACCGCGTTCGCCTCTAGCTATGAGGAAGAATGCAACCGCCCGCTGGACAAAGTAGCCGCGCGGCTTGGCCCGCAGCCGGGTGAATCGTGCGTGTTTGGCGCTTTTGTGGATGGCGCTCTGGTGGGCATGGTCGGCCTCAAACGCGATGAGCACATTAAGCTGGCGCACAAAGCCTTTATTTGGGGCGTGTATGTTGCGCCAACCATGCGCGGGCGCGGCGCTGGGCAAAAATTGATGAAAGCCGCGCTGGATCACGCGGCAAGCTGGCCCGGTCTGCGCCAGGTCTATTTGGGCGTGAACGCCGTCAACCAGCCGGCCATCCGCCTGTATGAGCGCATGGGTTTTGCCACCTATGGCCGCGAACCCGCCTGCATGATTGTGAACGGCGAAGCAATTGACGAGTTGTTGATGGTTTGGATTCTTGACGATGGACG